>DASXAA010000165.1:0-10905 GCA_036407035.1 Thermoleophilaceae bacterium
CGGCGCTCACCCTCGGCTATCGCCTCGAATCCGACGGCGTCACCGTCGTGTACGTGGCCGACCACGAGCCGCACATGCGGGGTCGCCCCGAGGACAGCCCGGCCGCGAGCGCGGCGGGTGGGCCCCTGCACCGGGAGGACCAGCGACACGTCGAGTTCTTGACGGGTGCGGATCTCGTCATCCACGACGCCCAGTACACCGCCGAGGAATATCCGAAGCGGATCGGCTGGGGTCACAGCCCCGCCGAATGGGCGGTGGACTATGCGCTGGCGGCAGGCGCCCGGCGCCTGGCGCTCTTCCACCACGATCCCCTCCGTGACGACGACGCGGTGGACCACCTGGTCGAGACGTGTCGGGCGCGGGTCATCGCCGCCGGCGGCAGCCTGGACGTGTTCGGCGCCGCCGAAGGCCAGGCGCTGGAGATGACGGCCCGCGAAGGCACGGCGCCATATCCCGTCAGCCTCGGGGAACCCGCGCTCGGGGCGACCGGGACGTCGGGGCCGCTGACCGTCCTGGTCGCGGACGACGATCCGACCATCGTCGCGCTCCTGACCGCCACCTTGCGGCAGGACGGTTTTCGGGTGCTCACCGCCGGCGACGGCGAGGCCGCCCTGCGCATGGCGCGTGTCGAGCGGCCCGCGCTGATCCTGCTGGACTGGCGCATGCCGGGGCTCGAAGGGATCGAAGTCGCGCGAGCGCTACGAACCGACTCGGACCCGTATCTCCGACATGTGCCGATCGTGCTCCTCACCGGCGAAACCGGAAGCGAGAACACGGCGGCCGGCTTCGCCGCGGGCGTGACCGACTACCTGATCAAGCCGTTCAAGCCCCCGTTCGTGCGCGCGCGGGTCCGCGCCTGGCTCGTGCGCGGGGGCGCGCCGACCGCGACCGGCACATGAGGCGGCCACGCGACGCCTGGCTCCGGTCGTCCTCGCGGGCTGCGTGCATCCTCGCCGCGCTGATCGCCGCCGGCGCCCTCGTGGGGTGGCAGCTCGACTTGCCGCGTCTCCGGGCCATGCTTGCCGGGCACGTGGCCATGAACCCGACGACCGCGCTCACGTTCATGCTGGCCGCGGGCTCGCTCTGGTGTCTGAGCGGAACGCTCCGCGTCCAGCCCGCCGTCCGATGGACGGCGCGGGTGGCGGCGAGCCTGGTCGTGCTCGTCGGCGCCGTCACGATCGCCGGCTATGTCGTCGGCGACAACCTCGGGCTGGATCAGCTGCTGTTCGGCGCCCGGCTGGGCGCCAACCGGATCGCGCCCAACACCGGTCTCAATTTCCTGTTCCTCGGCATCGCGCTGCTGCTGCTCGACTGGCAACCGCGCCCGGGCGTCTGGCCCGCTCAGCTCGTCCTGCTGGTCCCGATCACGATCTCGGCCACCTCGCTCCTCGGCTACGTGTACGGCGTCGGCGCCCTGTACGGCGTCGCCCGCTACATTCCGATGGCGCTGCCGACGGCGATCGCGTTCCTCGCGCTCTCCATCGGCACGCTCTGGGCCCGCCCGCAGCGTGGCCTCGTCGCGGTGGTGACCGCCGATCATCCGGGCGGAGTCCTGGCGCGCCGACTCCTGCCCGCCGCCGTCGCCATCCCGGTCTTGCTCGGCTGGCTGCGGCTCGTGAGCGACCGTCGAGAGCTCATGCCGCCCGAGCTGGGCCTGGCCATCACGGTGGTGCTGACCATCCTCCTGTTCACCGTGCTCATCTGGGCCACCTCCCGGTTCCTGAACCGCGCGGACGAGGGGCGCAAGGCCGGCGAGGACCGGCTGGTGACCCAGTACGCGACGACGTCGATTCTCGCCGAGGCCCCGACGCTCTCGGACGCGCTGCCCCGAATCCTGGAGGCGATCAGCAGGAGCCTGGATTGGAGCCTCGCGATTCAGTGGAGTCTCGACCGCGAGCACCAGGTGCTGCGGTGCGGCGACACCTGGATCGCGCCGTCCGCCCGCGGACAGGCGCTGGCCGACCACAGCCGGGCCATGACGTTCACGCGCGGCGTGGGCCTCCCGGGCCGGATCTGGGCGTCGGGACGCTCCGCGTGGATCGTCGACGTGCAGCGGGACTCGAACTTCCCCCGTCGGGCCAGCGCGGCCGGTGACGGGCTCCACGGCGCGTTCGGATTCCCGGTGGTGGGCCCGAGCGGATTTCTCGGCGTGATGGAGTTCTTCAGCCCGCAATTCCGCAATCCCGACGAGAATCTTCTGCGGATGTTCGAGGCCGTCGGCAACCAGATCGGCCAGTTCATCGAGCGCAAGCTCGTGGAGGCCGAGCTGGAGCGCGCCAAGGTCGCGGCCGAGGCCGCCACCCAGGCGAAATCCGAGTTCCTCGCCAACATGAGTCACGAGATCCGGACCCCGCTCAACGCCGTCATCGGGATGTCGACCCTGATGATGGACACGCGGCTCGACGCCCAGCAGCAGGAGTTCGCCGAGACCATCCGGACCAGCGGCGATCATCTCCTCACGCTCATCAACGACATCCTCGACTTCTCGAAGATCGAATCCGGCATGCTGGAGCTGGAGGAGGCCCCGTTCGACCTGCGCATCTGTGTCGAGGACGCGCTCCAGCTCGTGGCTCCCAGGGCGCGCGACAAGCGCCTTGAGCTGGCCTATCTCCTCGAGGAGGCGACGCCGGTCCTGCTGCGGGGCGATGTCGGTCGCGTGCGACAGGTCCTGGTCAACCTCTTGAGCAACGCGGTCAAGTTCACGGAAGCGGGCGAGATCGGCGTCTCCGTGCAGTCCCACGAGGTCGCACCCCGGCGGCACGAGGTTCACTTCGCCGTCCGGGACACCGGCATCGGGATCCCCGCCGAGCGACTCGACCGCCTGTTCAAGTCGTTCAGCCAGGTGGACGCCTCCACGAGCCGCCGCTATGGCGGGACCGGGCTCGGGCTCGCCATCTGCAAGCGCTTGACCGAGCGGATGGGCGGTCGCATCTGGGTGGAGAGCGAGCCCGGCAAGGGCTCGAGCTTCCACTTCACGATCCTCGCGGATTCGCTCGAGGGACTCGAGGCGAAGCGGCCCGACGACGACGCGGTCCAGCTCCGCGGCCGACGCGTGCTCATCGTGGACGACAATGCGACCAATCGCCGGCTCCTGCGGCTGCAGACCGAGAAGTGGGGCATGTTCAGCCGCGAGACCGACTCGCCGGCGGAAGCGCTGGCGTGGATCCGGCGCGGGGATCCCTACGACATCGCGTTGCTCGACTACCAGATGCCCGGCATGGACGGCATCTCGCTGGCGCGGGAGCTGCGGAAGCTGCCGGCCGCCCGCGCCCTGGCCCTGATCTTATTGTCATCGGTGAATCGACCGCCGATCGCCGACCAGGAGGAGACGCGATTCGCCGCCGTGCTCTCCAAGCCCCTGAAGATGTCCCAGCTCCGGGAGGGGCTCTGGCAGGCGCTCGGGGAGCATCCCGCTCCCTCGGCTCCCGCCGACCGACCGGCCGAGCCGATCTCGTCAGCGCCCGTGCCGCTGCGGATCCTGCTCGCCGAGGACCATCTCCTGAATCAGCGCGTCGCGCTGCGCATGCTCGAGCGGCTCGGCTATCGAGCGGACGTGGCCGAGAACGGGCTGGAGGTCCTGGAGCGGCTCCACCAGGCCTCGTACGACGTCGTCCTCATGGACGTGCAGATGCCGGAGATGAACGGCCTCGACGCCAGTCGGGCCATCTGCGCGCGGTGGCCGGCCTCGGAGCGGCCTCGCATCATCGCGATGACCGCCGAGGCGATGGAGGGCGACCGCGAGCTGTGCCTGGCCGCCGGGATGGACGACTACGTCGTGAAGCCGGTCAGCCTGGAGCAGCTACGTCGTGCGCTCGCAGACAGCCGGCCCCTGCCGCCGCGGGCGAGCGCGCGAGCCGACGCGGGCCCTCCGTTCACGCCGGCCGAGGTGCTGGATCTGAGCGTGCTCCACCAGCTCGTGGAGGACCTCGGCGGCCTCGACGCCCTCAAAGATGCCGTCAGGATATTCCTCAGCGCGACGCCGGGACTGCTCGCGACGCTGCGCGAAGCGGCGGCCCGAGGCGATACCGCGGCGATCCAACGCGCCGCCCACACCCTGACGGCCTCCAGCGCCATGCTGGGCGCGGCCAGCCTCTCGGCCCGCTGTCAGCAGCTCGAGCGCTCGGCCCGGACCAACTCCCTGCACGACGCTGCGTCGCAGGCCGCCGCCATCGAGGCCATTTACGGCGCCGTCGAGTCAACCCTGCGGGCCGAAATTGGCGAGCCATCATGAGCACAGTCGTGCACCCGCCGTCACTGTGCGTTGCCGTTGCAGATCCCCGCGGCATGAGCCGCGAACCCTACACGGTGACCTCGTAGAGGTTGTTGAACGGGTTCTCCAGCGGCACGCGCCGGACATCGGCGAACCCGGCTTCGTTCGCGAGCTCCTTCAGCTTCGACTCCGGCAGGCCCATCGTGCCGAGGCCCGCCCCGCCGCGCGACAGCGACGTCGTCATGCAGTACAGCACGCTGAAGCCGTGGAACAGCGCGCCCAGGGGCCCCGCGTTCTCCTCGAGCTTGTCCGAGCAGTTGATGTCCAGGCACACGTAGGTGCCGCCCGGCCGCAGCGCCTGGCGAATCGTCCGCAGCAGCCCGAGGGGATCGACGGCGTCGTGGATCACGTCGAACGTCGTGATGACGTCGAACTGCTCCGGCAGTTCCTTCGACACGTCGCGCTGCTCGAAGCGGATGCGGTCGGCAAGGCCCGCCTCGGCGGCCCGCTCGGTGGCCAGGCGGATGGCCGGCTCGAAGACGTCGTAGCCGACGAACCGTGAGCGAGGGAACGCCCGGGCGAGCTTTATCAGCGCGCGCCCCCGGTTGCAGCCGACGTCGGCGACATCCACGCCGCGCTCGAGCGCCTCCCGCACGCGCGGCATGGCCGGGATCCATTGCGGCAGCAGCAAGTTCTCGAACCACCCGCCGGTGAAGCGTTCCATGCCGGCCCACCAGTCCTCCGAGTACTCGGGCTGGGCGACGCCGCCCCCCTGCCGGAACGCGGTCGTGAGCTGGTCGAGCACGCCGAACGTCCCGAGCAGCATCTGGTGGGCACCGCCGAAGTACATCGGCCCGGCCTCCTCAGCGAGCACCGGCACGTGCTCGGGTGGCAGCGTGAACCGGCGCGTGGCCGGATCGTGCTGCACGTACCCGGCGCTCGCCATGCCCCCGAGCCATTCCCGGGCGTAGCGCTCGTTGATGCTCGCCGCCTTCGCCAGCTCGGCGCTGCTGGCCGGGCCGTGTGCCGCCAAGGTCTTGAAGAGGTTCAGCCGATCACCGAGCGCGGCGAGGATCGTGGTCGTCAGCCCGCTGGTGTCGCCGAGGACCTTGCCGACGAAATCGTGGACCTTCTCTTGGTCGACCGGAACATTGGCCATGGTGCACCTCCGGGTCGGACGTAAGAGTTGGAAAGGTAGGTGGCAGCGCTTATAGCTCGCCGCTCGGGGCCTGGCAAGACTCCCTGCGTCACGGCGCGGGTGTGGGTACGGGTTGAACAGGCGCCCCAAGCGGTCTGCATCGCTGGTGGGGCCGCGGAGCCAGCCGTCATGTTCCTCCGTACCGCGGCCACGACCGGACCGCGTCGCTGGAGCGGCTTACCTTACGGCGCCTTCTCTCCGCCCAGCAAGAGGCGCTCGATCTTCTCCAGGACCGCATCCGCTCGTGAGCGCACGGTCGTTTCGTCGAGGCTCCCGAAGGGATGCGGCACGACCACGAACGGGTAGCCGGGCATGCCGTTCAGCTCGGCCAGGCCGGCCGCGGTTCGGGCGAACGGCTCGGTCACGACGGCGACCGCGGGGATCCCCTGCTTCTCGAGGTTGATGGCGTCGAGCACACTGCCCGACGAGCAGCTCCCTCAATCGCCGATGGCGGTGACGACCGCCGCACACTGCGCCACAAGGAGCGCGGCGTCCTCGGACCGCGCGGGAGCACTCGGATTCGCCTTGGTGACGCGCACCAGCGCGCCGACGTCGTGCCGCGCGCGCAGGTGCTCCGCCACGCGCTCGAGAAACACCATGCCGTGGGTCTTGCCGTTGGCGAGGAGTCCGAGCGTCGCGCCGGCGAGGCGCGGAGGCCGGGAAGCGCGCGCCGCCGTCCGGGACGGGACTGCGCGCAGGGTCGGGTCGAGGATGTGCGTCATACGGGGACCTCCTTGCTGACGAACGGCACGCTGCGGCCGCGACTCCACGAGGGGAAGAAGGCGCTGTGCCCGCCCGCCGCGCCGCCGCCCGCGCAGATCAGGATATCGTCGGGGCCAAGACCGCGATGGACGGAGACGCTCGTGTCGCCCGGCAGGACGCGCGTGTGGACGTCGGGCCCGCTCGGGGCCGTCTCCGCGCCGCCGGGCGCACGCGCGTAGAGCCACCGGCGCGTCTCCGCATTCAGGAGGAACTGGGCCTCGATCTTTCCGGCCCGCTTGAGGTCCGCGAGGGGCCGTCGGGCGTGTTCGTAGAGCCACGCCTGGGTCCGGGCGCGCGACCAGCCCGCACGCGTCAGGTGCTGCGCGTGCTCGGGCGACAGGACGATGACCGACCGGCCCGGGCTCAGACTCCCGAGGCCCGCCATGGCGTCGGCAAAGGCGGCGAGGAGGGTCTCGGGCTCGCTCGCCGCGTGGACCAGGATATTGTGGCCCGACTCCGCGGCGAACACGGTCACCGCCGACTGCGTGCGCCGGAAGCCGCGGGACACGTGCAGCGGCTCCCAGGGGCTCGCCGCCTCGTGCTCGGCGAAGCAGAGCGTGTACTTCCCCGCCCAGCCCTGGGTCGACTGATCGAGCACGCCCGGGTGGCAGCCGAGGCAGTTCAGGAGCACGAGCCGGAGCGCCCGCCCGATGGTGGCGTTGGCGCGGACCCCCGGGCCGAAGAGGTTCCCGCCCCCGTGCAGGCCGATCGCTTCGCACACCGGGCCGTTGACGATGACCATGAGCGCCGCGCCGCCGGTGCTCGTGGCCGGACCGTGGAGCGTGAAGTCGGGATCGCCGATGGCGGACAGCGCGGCGCCCACCACGGGGAAGTACTCCGGCCGGCACCCGGCCATGACCGCATTGATCGCCGCGTGCCACGCGGTGACCGCGCGGTTGCGCACCGGCTCGTGGAGCAGAACCTCGTCGGCCCCCCACGGCGCGCTCGCGAGCATCCGCTGCACGAGCGCGGCGGTGGGCGGCACCACCGGGAGGCCGTCCGTCCAGTCCTGGGCGAAGCAGGTCTCGATCGCCTGCCAAGGATCGTCCACGTCAATGCCGGGATGCTGGTCGTGGCTCATGGCGCGGGGCGCGGGTAGGGGCTGCCGTCGGACACCCGCTCCAGCGCGAGCAACGCGCTTTCCAGCACTGCGCCGGCGCCGGCCGGCCCACTGACCTGCACGCCGGTCCCGTAGGCGTACTGATGCAGGAAGCCGCCCTCGTCCAGCCGCGCCATGAGCTGCCCGCCACCTTCGCGGATGAGCAGGAGCCCGCGCTGGCGCGTGCAGGCGCGCCTCGAGCATCCGGTGACCGCGATGTAGTTCGCGTCGCCCACACGGACCATGCGGACGGGGCCGCCGAGCTCGAAGTACTCGGGCGCCGCCCCGGTCGGCTTGCCCACGCCGCCCGGAGTGGGCGGAGCCCAGTCGGCGCCGAAGAGGATGCGGATCTTGTCACTGAGCTGCGGGTTGTTCAGGATGTCGTTCGCGGTTTGCCCGTAGGCCAGGGCGCGGGCGTCGGCTTGTACCACCTGCGCCTCGGGGGGCGCGGATGTGCCGGGCTCGGGCGGGACGACGCAGGCGGAGGTGATGGAGGCGAGTAGCAGGCTCAGCAGCGCTGGCCGAAGCAGCGAATGGCGCATGGTTCCTCCCTCTCGCTTGGTGGTGAGCGGGTGCTCGCGAACACCATATCAGACGCGCCGGTGCTGATCGCCCCCTCCCATGAGCGTTTGACAGGCTCTCGGCTTTCGCTGACGATACCGCCGATCATGGAGCGCGAGGCGGATGTGGTCGTGGTGGGGGCCGGCATCGTCGGGTGCGCTACTGCGTACTTTCTTGCGCGTCGGGGCGTGCGCGTGGTCGTGGTGGAGCGCGGGGCGGTGCCCGGGGAGCAGTCGCGGAAGAATTGGGGGTTCGTGCGGCAGCAGGGGCGCGATCCGCTCGAGATGCCGCTCGTGATGGAGGCGAACCGGCTCTGGCGGGGACTCGAGCGCGAGCTGGACGCCGACATCGAGTGGATCCAGGGCGGCAACCTCGCGCTCGCGGCCGACGAGCAGCGGCTGGCGCGCTTCGAGCAGTGGCGGCCGGTGGCGCGCGAGTTCGGGCTCGACACGCGGCTGCTCGGACCGCGCGATCTGCAGAGCGTCATCCCCGGGCTGGGCGGGACGTGGGCCGGCGGCATGCACACGCCCGGCGACGGCCACGCCGATCCCGAGAAGGCCACCGACGCGTTCGCTCGCGCCGCGGTCGCACACGGCGCGAGGCTGCATCTCGACTGCGCGGTGCAGGGCGTCAGCACGCAGGCCGGGGCGGTCGCCTCCGTCGTCACGGAGCAGGGCGAGGTGCGCACCTCCACCGTGGTCTGCGCGGCGGGCGCCTGGTCCACGCGCCTGGCCCGCACGCTGGGCCTGAGCCTCCCGCAGCGCTGGGTGCGCGGCACCGTCGCGCGCACGACGCCCGCGCGCGCGGTGACCGCCTGCGCGGTGTGGGCCCCCGGCGTGGCGTTCCGCCAGCGCCGCGACGGCAGCTTCAACATCGCGGCGGGCGGCGCGCTCGATCACGACGTCACGCTGGATTCGCTCCGGCAGCTGCGCTTTTTCCTGCCGAGCTACTGGAAGAACAAGGCGCTGTTCCGCTTCCACGTGGGCCGCCCGCTGCTGGCCAGCCTGGCCGCCGCCCTGCCCGGCTCGGCCGCGCGGCGCCGGCCGCTGGTCTGGGATCGCGGGCTCGAGCCCTCGCCGAATCCGGCGAAGGTGCAGCGCAGTCTCGCCGAGCTGCAGCGGGTACTGCCCTCGCTGCCCGCGCTCGGCATCGCGCGCACCTGGGCCGGCTATATCGACGCGGCGCCCGATCTGGTGCCGATCCTCGGCGAGGTGCCCTCGCTCCGAGGATTCCTGCTCGCCACCGGCTTCAGTGGGCACGGCTTCGCGATGGGGCCCATCGCCGGCCGCCTCGTGTCCGAGCTGATCGTGGACGGCAAGCCGTCGCTCGACATCGGCGGCTTCCGGTTCTCGCGCTTCGCCGAGGGCGCCGGCGGCAAGCCGCGCAGCGTGCTTTGAGCGCGCGGCCCGTGACGCACCGCCCGGTCACGCCCCGCCCGATGACGCCGCGTCGATCCACGCCCGCGAAGGGCTACACGATCGCCCTCGACGTCGGCGGCACCTTCACCGACGTCGCCCTGGTGCACGAGGCGAGCGGGCGCCTCTGGATCACCAAGACGCCGACGACACCGCAGGATCCGTCGGCCGGCTTCATCGTCGGCATCGACAAGGCGCTGCGCCTGGCGGGCGCCGAGGCCGCGTCGCTGCGCCACGTCCTGCACGGGACCACCACCGCCACCAACGCGATCCTCGAGGGCAAGGGCGCGGCCATCGGGCTCCTCACCACCGCGGGGTTCCGCGACGTGCTCGAGATCGGCCGCCACGACATCCCGCGACGCGCCAACATGTTCGCGTGGGTGAAGCCGCGGCGGCCGGTCGCCCCCGAGCTGATCTTCGAGATCGGGGGCCGGGTCGCGGTGGAAGGCCAGGAGCTCGAGCCCCTCGACGAGGCCGCGGTGCGCGCGGCCGCCCGCCGCCTGCGGGAGGCCGGCGTGGACTCGATCGCGGTCTGCTTCCTGCACAGCTACGCCGATCCCGCCCACGAGCGGCGGACCCGCGCGCTGCTCCTCGAGGAGCACCCCCGTGCCGCCATCTCGCTGTCCAGCGAGGTGCTGCCGGTGTTCCGGGAGTTCGAGCGGTCGATGGGCACCGTGCTCAACGCCTACGTGCAGCCGCTCGTCGGGCGCTACGTGGCGCGCCTGGCCGGAGAGCTGCGGGCGCGCGGCATCGAGGCGCCGCTGTCGATCATGAAGTCCAACGGCGGCGTGATCGGCGCCGACGTGGTCCGTACCCAGGCCATCCACACCGCCCTGTCCGGGCCCGCGGCGGGGGTGATCGGGGCGCGGCGCATCGGAGAGGCGGCGGGTTTCGACGACCTCATCTCGGTCGACGTCGGCGGCACCAGCGCCGACGTCTGCCTCGTCCGCGGCGGGGAGGCGGAGGCGACCACCGAGGGCCGCATCGGGGCCTGGCCGCTGCACGTCCCGATGATCGACATCCACACCATCGGCGCCGGCGGCGGCTCCATCGCGCGCGTCACCGAGGACGGCACCCTCACGGTGGGCCCCGAGAGCGCGGGCGCGCAGCCGGGCCCGGTGTGCTACGGCGCGGGGGGCGAGGAGCCCACCGTCACCGACGCCCACCTGGTGCTCGGGCGGATCCCCCCGCACCTGCTCGGCGGCGAGATCGCGCTCGACGCGGAGCGGGCCCGCCGCGCCATCGAGGAGCGCATCGCGCGGCCGCTCGGGCTGCCCCTGCCCGCGGCCGCGCAGGGCATCCTCGACATCGTCAACAACAACATGGTCGGCGCCCTCCGGCTGGTCTCGGTCGAGCGGGGCCACGACCCGCGCGATTTCGTGCTGGTGCCGTTCGGCGGCGCCGGTCCCCTGCACGGGGCCGATCTGGCCGCCCTCATCGGCATGCGCACCGTGGTCGTCCCGCGCCACCCCGGCGTGCTGTCGACGTTCGGCCTCCTCGGCACCGAGGTCCGCAACGACTACGCCCGGACGAATCTGCAGAAGCCGCCCGACTACGATCTCGCCGCGGTCGGCGCGGTCTTTGGCGAGCTGGAAGCGCAGGCGCAGGCGTGGCTGGCGGCCGAGGCGGTGCCGGCCACCGCGCGCCGGGTCACGCGGCT
>DASXAA010000166.1:0-8235 GCA_036407035.1 Thermoleophilaceae bacterium
CGGATCTGCCGGGAGCTCCAGGACGCCGAGCGGGTCGAGCACGCGCGCGAGGAGGCCGAGCGGGAGGCGGAGCTGGCGGGGGCCTGAGCGCGCAGGGCCCCGCGTAAGCGCCCCGCCCGCCGGGTAACCAGTGAGCGATGACCAAGGAGCCCTACGCCAAGGACCGCTCGTTCGTGTCGGGCGAGACCGTGACCCCCGGCCGCTACGCGTGCGCCGAGTGTGGGCGGGTTGTGGAGATCGACCGCGTCACGAACCTGCCGGTATGCACTGCCTGTCAGCACGACGAATGGCGCTCGGCCGAGCGGGGCGAGTCTCCATTGCCATCCTGACGAGCTCGGCGGTGTGGACCGTGCGGCGGTCCGTGAGCTCCTCGATCTGGGTCTTGCACGAGAAGCCATCGGCCACGATCAGCGTGTCGGGATCGGCGTCGCGCACCATCGGCAGCAGGCGGTGCTCGCCGATCTTCTTGGACACGTCGAAGTGCTCGTGCTCGAACCCGAACGAGCCCGCCAGCCCGCAGCAGCCCGAGTCGAGCACCTCGAAGTCGAGCCCCATGCGCTCGTAGAGCGAGCTCTCGGCGTCCATCCCCATCACCGCCTCCTGGTGGCAGTGCCCGTGGACCACCGCCCGCTTCTCGAGGCGCGGCACCGGCCAGTGCGGGGCGTGGCGCTCGAGGAACTCCGCCAGCGTGAGCGTCTGGAGGTTCAGGCGCTTGGCGTCCTCGTCGCTGGGCAACAGTCCGGTCAGCTCGTCGCGGAACGCGGCGACACAGCTCGGCTCGATCCCGACGACCGGCACCCCCTGCCGGATCCACGGCCGCAGCACCCGCAGCGTGCGGCCCCAGAAGCGCCGCGCCAGCGGCAGCATCCCGTAGTCGTAGAGCGGCCTGCCGCAGCAGATCGGCCGGTCGGGCAGCACGACCCGGAACCCGGCCGCCTCGATCACCTCGGTGGTGGCCTTGAGCGTCTCGGGGTGCAGGTGGTCGTTGAACGTGTCCGGGAACAGCAGCACCGGATCGGCGCCCGCGTTCACGATGCCGCGTCGCTGGAACCACGCCGTGAAGGTCTCCTTCGCGAACCGCGGCACCTGCCGCTCCGGCGCGACGCCGCCGAGGCGCTTCAGCGCCGGCACGCGCCCGAGCGCATTCGCGAGCCGCGGCATCCGCGCGGCGACGCGGGCGTGGAACATGATCAGCCCCATCGAGTACGCCGCCCGCGGGCGCAGGCGGCGCTTGTAGTAGCGCGACAGGAACTCGGCCTTGTAGGTGGCCATGTCGACCTTCACCGGGCAGTCGCCGAGGCAGCCCTTGCAGGACAGGCAGAGGTCGAGCGCCTCGTGCACTTCGTCCGAGCGGAAGCCGTCGCGGACGATGTCGCCCTGGAGCATCTCGTAGAGGATCCCGTGCGCGGCCGCGCGTGGTGTGCTGCTCGTCCAGCGTGGCCATGTAGCTCGGGCACATCGTGCCGCTCTCTGTGTCGCGGCACTTGCCGGCGCCCACGCAGCGCAGGGCGGCGTGGGCGAAGCTGCCGCGCTCCTCCTGGTACTGGAAGTGCGTCTTCGGCTCGGGGGGGTTGTAGTTCGAGCCGAGCTTCATGTTCGAGACGATCGGGTAGGGGTCCACGACCTTGTGGGGGTTCATGCGCCCTTCGGGGTCCCAGATCCGCTTCATCTGTCGGAAGGCGTCCACGAGCTCGCGGCCGTACATGCGCTCGAGCAGCTCGCCGCGCGACTGGCCGTCGCCGTGCTCGCCGGACAGCGAGCCGCCGTGCTCCACGACGAGGTCGGCGGCGTCGTCGAGGAAGCGGCGCCACTTGCGGATCCCGCCGGCGCTCTTCAGGTCGAAGTCGATCCGGCAATGGGTGCAGCCGTCGCCGAAGTGCCCGTACATCGCCGTGCGGTACTCGTAGCGCCCGAGCAGGCGCTTGAAGCCGCGCAGGTAGGAGCCGAGCCGTTCGGGCGGCACGGCGGCGTCCTCCCATCCCTCCCAGTGGTCGGCCTCGAGCGGGTGGTAGGCGGTCGCGCCGAGGCCGCTCTCGCGCACGTCCCAGAGCTTGCTCTCGTTCGGCGCGCGGTCGAACAGCTCCACGTTCGGCGCGTCCGACTCGCGACGCAGCGCCTCGATGCACGCCTGGGCGCGCTCGTCCGCCTCCTCGGTCGTCTCGCCGCCGAACTCCGCGAGCAGCCAACCGTTGCCGTCCGGGAGCATCCCGATCTCCTCGGTGTGCATGCGGAGCGTCTTCATGTCGCCGATCAGCACGTCGTCGAGGCCCTCGAGGCCGGTCGGGCCGAACTCGAGGATCTGCGGCACGTGGTCGGCGGCGTGGAACACGTCGGGATACCCGCAGACCACGAGCGACCGCGCCGGCGGGCTGTGCACGAGCCGGAGCGTCGCCTCGAGCACGGTCACCAGCGTGCCCTCGCTGCCCACGAGCGCGCGGCCGACGTGGAAGCCCTGCTCCGGGAGCAGCCAGTCGAGCCCGTAGCCCGACACTCGCCGCGGGATGTCCGGGAACCGCTCGCGGACGAGCGCCGCGTAGTGGTCGCGCAGGTCGCGCATCCCGGCGTAGATCTCGCCGCGCCGGCCGCCCTCGCGGATGATCGCGTCCAGCTCCTCCGGGCTCGTCGGCCCCACGCGCAGGCGCAGGCCGTCGTAGGTCAGCACCTCCATCTCCATCAGGTTGTCGGCGGTGCGGCCGGCCATGATCGAGTGGGTGCCGCAGGAGTTGTTGCCGATCATGCCGCCGAAGGTCGCGTACTCGTGCGTGGACGTGTCGGGGGCAAACGTGAGCTGGTGGCGCTCCTCGGTCATGTCCGTGAGCTGGTCGTGGATCACGCCGGGCTGCACGCGCGCGGTGCGCCCCTCCGGATCGACGTCGAGGATCCCGCGCAGGAACTTGGAGTGGTCGATCACGATCGCCACGTTGCAGGTCTGGCCCGCCAGGCTCGTGCCGCAGCCGCGGGAGAGCACGGGCGCGCCGTGCTCGCGGCAGGCCGCGAGCGCCGCCACCACGTCGTCCGTGTCCCGCGGCAGCACCACGCCGATCGGGATCTGTCGGTAGTTCGAGGAGTCGTGCGCGTAGATGCCGCGGTGTCCGCGGTCGAAGTGCACCTCGCCGCGCAACTCGCGCTCGAGCGTCCGCTGCAGCGACTCGACGTCCACCCGCTCCACGCCCTCCGGCGCCAGTTGCTCGTGGCCGAGGAGCTTCGGGTTGCGCCAGCGCGTGACGGTCATGCCGCGTAGCGCTCCGCGTCCGTGCGGCGCATCTCCAGGCCGAGCCCGGACCGGCTCTCGTCCGGTACCAGCATGCCGCCGCGCGGGACCGCCGCCCCTTGGAACAGCCGCTGCTCGACGCGCGCGTGGTCCGCGAAGTACTCCACGTGCACGGCCGTCTCCATCGCGCAGCACGCGTGCGCGGAGATGGCCGGCGCGCAGTGGGCGGAGAACGGGACGCCCCAGGCTTTGCAGAGCGCGTCGATCCGCAGCAGCCCCGTGATGCCGCCGCAGCGGGTCACGTCCGCCTGCATCACGTCGACCGCGCCGGCCTCGATCATCCGGCGCGCGTACACCTCGTCGGTCGCGTACTCGCCGGCGGCGACCTGCATGCCGGCGGGCGCGCGATCCCTGATCAGCCTCAGCCCCTCGAGGTCGTCGGAGGAGACGGGCTCCTCGAGCCACGTGACGCGGTGCTCGGCGAAGGTTTCGGCGAGCGCCAGCGCCTGCTTGCGCGAGTAGGCGCCGTTGGCGTCCACGAACAGCTCGACGAGGCCGCCGACGGCGTCGCGCGCGGCGGCCACGCGCTGCGGGTCGCGTTCCGGCCGGCGCCCGACCTTCATCTTCACCCGCAGGAAGCCGTCGTCCGCCCACCCGGAGAGCTGCTCCTGCAGCTGCGCCTCCGACAGCGACGTGAAGCCGCCGCTCGCGTAGGCCGGGATGCCGCGGTGGAAGCGCCCGAGCAGCGAAGCCAGCGGGACGCCGAGCAGGCGCGCCTTCAGGTCCCAGAGCGCGACGTCAACGGCCGAGAGCGCGTAGCGCGCGAGGCCGAACGGCCCGTCGTTGCGCGCCGCGCGCTGCATGCCCGCCCACGCGCCCTGCACGTCGAGCGCGGGATGGCCGGTCACCTCGCCGGCCAGCTTCGACTCGACGTACCACGCGATCGACGCGTCGCCGTAGGTGTAGCCGATCCCGGTCTGGCCGCCGCCCTGCGCCTCGACGACCACCACCGTGGTCGAGTCCCACTCGAGCGTCCCGTCGGACTCCGGCTGCTCGGTCGGCAGGACGTACGCCCTGACCGCGACGGAATCGACGGTCGTCACGGCCGGTTCGTGAACTCCTTGAGCTTCGACCGCACCGACTGGCGGATGATGCGGCCGGCGGCGGGGTCGCCCTTCGCGATCGCCGAGGCCAGCCCCTTGGCCTGCTCGAACTTGATGTGCGGGGGAAGCGGCGGGACCTCGGGGTCGGTGACGGCCTCGTAGAGCACGGGCCGGTCGGAGGCGAGCGCCTCGTCCCACGCGTCGGCCACGCGGTCGGGGTCGTCCACGCGGATGCCCTTCAGCCCGATCATCTCCGCGTAGCGGGCGTACGGGAAGTCGGGGATCACCTGCGACGCCTCTAGCTTCGGGTCGCCGATCAGCACGCGCTGCTCCCAGGTCACCTGGTTCAGGTCCCTGTTGTTCAGCACCAGCACGACGAGCTGGCGGTTGGGCCAGTTCTCGTACCTGGCGGCGATGTCGATCAGCGCGTTGATCCCGAGCATCTGCATCGCGCCGTCGCCGACCGCCGCGATCACCGGCCGGTCGGGGTAGGCGTATTTGGCCGCGAACCCGTACGGCACGCCCGGGCACATCGTCGCGAGCGTTCCGGAGAGCGCCGCCTTCATGCCCTTGCGCAGCTTGAGGTGGCGCGCCCACCAGTTGGTGCCGGAGCCGGAGTCCGCGGTGAGGATGCAGTCGTCCGGCAGCCGCGGCGACAGCTCGTGGAACACGCGCAGCGGGTTCAGCGGGTCGGCCGGGTCCATCGCCCGCTCCTCGAGGATCTGCCACCAGCGCTCGACCTCGGACTCGATCTCCTCCCGCCAGGAGCGGTCCTCCTTCCGCCTCAGGTGGGGGATGAGCTCGCGCAGCGTGTCGCGCGAGTCGCCGACCAGCTTCGCCTCCATCGGGTAGCGGATGCCGACCATACGGGCGTCGATGTCGATCTGCACGCCGCGCGCCTGCCCCGGCTCGGGCAGCCACTCGGCGTACGGGAAGCTCGTGCCGACCATCAGCAGCGTGTCGCAGCCGCTGACCATCTCGTAGCTGGGCCGGGTGCCGAGCAGGCCGATCGAGCCGGTCACGAACGGGAGGTCGTCGGGGAGCGCGTCGCGCCCGTTGAGCGCCTTCGCGACGCCGCACCCGAGCAGGTCCGCCACCTCGACCACCTCGTCGGCGGCGCGGGCCGCGCCCTGGCCGATCAGCATCGCCACGCGCTCGCCCTCGTTGAGGATGTCGGCGGCCCGCTGCAGGTCGGCCTCGGCCGGGAGGATGCGCGGACGGGCGGCGCCGTTCGGCGACGAGTACACGACGCCGTGCTCGCGCGGCGGCTCTGAGAAGTCGGACTCCTGGACGTCCTCCGGGACGATCACGCAGGTCACCGAGTTGGTGGCGAGCGCCACCTGCACCGCCCGGTCGATCAGGTGCGGGATCTGGGCCGGCGACATGCAGATCTGCACGAACTCGGAGGCCACGTCCTTGAAGAGCGTGTTGAGGTCCACCTCCTGCTGGTAGTTCGAGCCGAGCGAGATCGTCTTCTGCTGGCCGACGATCGCGACCACCGGCTGGTGGTCGAGCTTGGCGTCGTAGAGGCCGTTCAGCAGGTGGATCGCACCCGGGCCGGAGGTGGCCATGCACACGCCGACCTCGTCGGTGAGCTTGGCGTGGGCGGTGGCGGCGAACGCGGCGATCTCCTCGTGGCGCACCTGCACGAACTCGACCTTGTCGCCGTGCGTGTGGAAGCCGCCGAGGATGCCGTTGATCCCGTCGCCGGGATACCCGAACACGTGCCGCACGCCGTGGTCGTGAAGTCGCCTCAGAATGAACTCGCCGACGGTCTCGGCCATGTTGCCTCCTTACACGGGTGCGTCAGGGATGCGTACCCGTGGGCTCTTCGCGAAAACCGCTCTGGCCCGCCTCACGTTCGAAGGCCAACAAGGCCTCGACGTGCGACAGGTGCGTGAGCGCCTGCGGGAAGTTGCCGAGCATCTCGCCGCGGCCGGGGTCGTACTCCTCGGAGAAGAGGCCGAGGTCGTTGGCGGTGGCGGCCGCGGCGTCGCACGTCTCCCGCGCCTCCTCGAGGCGGCCCTGGCGGACCAGCACCTCGGCGAGCCAGAAGGAGCACGCCAGGAACGCGCCCTCCTGCCCGGGCAGCTCGTCGTCCGCGTCGTAGCGGCGGATCAGCCCGCCGACCGACAGGCGGTCGCGGATCGCGTCGGCGGTCCGCACCATGCGCTCGTCGTCCCATTCGATGAACCCCACGGTGGGGAGCCGCAGCACCGCCGCGTCGAGGTCGCTGCTCCCGAAGGCCTGCACGAACACGCCGCGCCGCTCGTCGTAGCCCTCGGACTCGATCGCCTCGCGGATCTCGTCGCTGACGCGCGCCCACTTCTCCTTCGGGGCGTCGAGCCCGCAGTCCTCGGCGAGCCGCAGGCCGTAGTGGGGGGCGGCCCAGGAGAGGACCTTCGAGTGGACGAAGTGCTTCGGCTCGCCGCGCCACTCCCAGATGCCCGCGTCCGGCTTGTCCCAGCGCTCGGTGGCGGACTCCACCAGCTCGCACAGGAAGCGCCAGTAGTACTCGTCCGGCGTGTGGCCGCGCTCGTGCCAGAGCCAGCTCTGCACCACGAGCAGCCCGCAGGCGTCGAGCTGCGTCTGGTCGCCCGCGTCGTTGCCGACCACGACCGGGGCGGCGCCGCGCCAGCCCTCGAGGTGTGGCAGCTCGGTCTCGCCGAGCCGCCGCTCCCCGCCGACCCCGTACAGGATGCGCAGGTCGGCGACGTCGCCTGCCGCGGTCCGCTCGATGAACTTCCGGAACGAGTCCGCCTCCGCCTCGCAGCCGAGCTGGGCGAGCGAGCGGGACGACAGCGCCGAGTCCCGGATCCAGGTGTAGCGGTAGTCCCAGCGGCGGTGGCCGTCGCTCGTCTCCGGGAGCGAGGTGGTGGCCGCCGCCGCCATCGCACCGGTGGGGCCGTAGCTGAGCGCCTTCAGGATGCGCGCCGACTGCGCGAGCGACTCCGCCTGCGGGCCCTCGCACGACAGGTTCTCCGTCCACTCGCGCCACCATTCGATCGTGTCGTCGAGCGCGTCGTCGAGCTCGCGCGCGGACGGCGGCTCCCACTCGCCCGCGTCCACGTCCTCGGGGCGCAGGAAGGTGATGGCGAAGTGGAACCGCTCGCCGGGCTCGACCGCGAACTCCGCCTCGAGGGCGTCGTCCTTCGCCTCGAGCTCGGCGTCGCTCCACACGATCAGGCCGTCGTCGCCGCCGATCGCGCTGAAGGCACCGTCGCCGTGCGCGCGGATCCAGGCGCCCATGCCGCCGTAGTCGAAGCGCGGCTCGATGTGGGCGCCGAACCGCACGCGTCCCCTCGTGCCCTCGACGATGCGCACGAGGCGGCGGTGCTCGTCGTGGCGCTCGGCGTCCCGGGCGACGGCGAGGCAGTCCGACACGGTCGCCTCGCCGTCCGCGGACGTGAAGCTGGTCCGCAGGACCAGCGTGTCCTCGACGTAGCTGCGCTCGGTTCCGTCGACGTCGCTCGGGCGCAGCTCGAAGAACCCGCCGCGGCGCTGGTCGAGCAGGCGCCCGAACGCGGTGCCGGAGTCGAACCGCGGCACACACCACCAGTCGACCGACCCCTCGCGCGAGACGAGCGCGGCGGTGTGGCAGTCGCCGAGGAAGCCGTAGTCGGCGATCGGCGGATATGTCGCGGGCATGGCCGGGCGGTACCCGCCCGCGGGCGCCCGGAAACGGGGCCGTTTGGCGGCTGACTCAGCCTCAGGCCGCGCGGACCGCCTGCGCGGTGAGCATCGGCGGGGCCGACACGTCGCGGAAGCTCGGGCGGAACGCCGCCTTGGCGCGCGGGCCGCACGCGAGCAGCCGGCCCCAGAGCCAGTCCGCCGCGACCTCCGACAGCCGCCCGCCCTCGACGAGGGCGGTCAGCGTGGCGGCCGCGGTCCACTCCATCTCCTTCAGGTCGGCGCCCTCAG
>DASXAA010000167.1:0-10648 GCA_036407035.1 Thermoleophilaceae bacterium
GGCGCCGGCGTGCTTGAGCGCGTTGGTGAGCGCCTCCTGGACCACGCGGTACGCGGCCAGGTCCACGCCGGCCGGCAGCGGCGCCGGCTCGCCGTCCACGTGCAGCTCCACCGGCAGCCCCGCCTCGCGCGCCCGGCGGGCGAGCTGGTCCACACGCACGAGCGTGTCGCTGCGGCGCGGCGGCGGCCTCACCGGCCGCGTCGTGGCCAACGCGACCGCCGCGCTCCTGTCCGCCGGCGCCCTCCAGGCGGCCGCCGGGCGGATCGCGCGTGCGGCCGAGGGCGGCGTCCCCGTGGCGCTCGCCGCCTGAAACACCACCACCGAAGGAGACCGAGTTGATCACGCTCTCGAAGAGCAGGAACGGCGCTGCGCCGCTCACGGACGGCGCCGCGATATCCGCGGCCCGGGTGACCCGCCGCTACGGCGACGGCGAGTCCGCCGTCGAGGCCGTCAGCGGAGTGACGCTCACATCGGCTTCGTGTTCCAGGCCTTCAACCTGGTCCCGATGCTGACCGCCGAGGAGGTGACGCTCCCGCTCGTCATCGCAGGCCGCAGGCCGACCGCGCGTGGGTCGACACAGTGCTCGCGCGCGTCGACCTCGCCGAACGGCGCGGTCACCGCCCCGCCGAGCTCGCCGGCGGCCAGCAGCAGCGGGTGGCGCTCGCCCGCGCGCTCGTGAGCGAGCCCACGGTGCTGTTCGCCGACGAGCCCACCGACGAGTAGGCGGAGGCGGCGCGGCGCCGCACGAGGGTCCGGCGCCGCGGCCCTCTCTATGCCGCGGGCGGAGACGGGGCCGGCCGCGCCGGCCCGGTCGCCGGCGCCTCGCCGGCCGAGCGCCAGCCTCCGTAGGCGATTCCGGCCGCGGCGATCAGGGCCAGGAAGATCCCGATCTTGCGGCCGAAGTCGACGCTGTCGTCGAGGATGTCCGGCAGGTCGGGCGTCGGCAGGTCGATGATCCGGAAGAGGATCAGCAGCACCGCCAGCCCGCCCGCGCCCGCCACGGCCATCGCCGCGGGCATGTCCGGCGGCAGGCTCCCGGTGGCGCGCGTGACGGCGTAGGCGATCGCGGCCAGCGCGACCAGGAACAGCAGGATGTCGATGAACGACAGGGCCTGCCACGCGTTCGCGTCCCCGCTTGCGGAGCCGACGCCGGCGACGTTCACGTCGACGCCGTACCAGGGCAGGAACATGAACACGAGCAGGGCCACCCCGCTCGTTCCGGCGATCAGGTCACCGGTACTCAGCTTGGACGTGTCCAACGCACTCCCCCACGGATCGATCGATCGGGCGCGCGCAATGTACCCGCGGCGTCGGCGGTACGCGGCTGGCGGCCGCCTCAGCGCACCCGGCTGACGGTCGCGCCGATCCGGTGCCTCGCCGGGCCGACCATGCGGATCAGGGTCAGCCGGTAGCGGCCCGGGCCGAGACGTTTTCCTCCCAGCCGCACCGGGAGGCGGATCGTGGCCCGCGGCGGCCGCACGCGGGCGGTCACGGCGCCGACCCTCCTCGCCTTTCGGCGCGGCCTCAGGCGCGAGACCTCGACGCGCACCCTCGCCGCGCCCCACACCGGGAACGACACGCTGATGCGGCAGCGCCCCTCCCCGCGGGCGCGCTTGCAGACCGCCTTCGGGTGTCCCACGCCCGGGGCTCTCTCGGCGGACGGCGGCGCCGGGGCCGGCCCGGCGCCGGGCCCGGCGGCCACGATCGGCTGCAGCTCCCTGCTCGTGAGCGCGCTGCCCCAGATCGCGAGCTCGTCGATCTCCCCCTCCAGCATCAGGTCGCAGCCGCCGCGGAAGGCGCCGAGGTACGCCCGCTCGCCGTCCGGCAGCCCGTAGCCGATCGCGAGCGGCGCCGGGGAGCCGTGCCCGACCTCCACCCCGTCGACGAACAGCCGCACGGTCTGCCCGTCGAACGAGCCGGCCGCGTGGTGCCAGGCGCCGTCCCAAACGCTCTTGCTCGCGAGCGGCGAGATGACCGTCTGGGAGCCGGTGGAGACGTAGAACCCGAGCCCGCCGTTCGCGGCCGTGTAGAGGCCGTACGAGGCGGCCTCGCAACCGGTCGCGCCCTTCGACACCAGGTAGCGCCACCTGCCCGGCGAGCGATCGCCACGGAAGAACGCCCCGATCGTCACCTCGCGGTCCTCGAGGGTCGGCGAGTCGGGGATCTGCACGTAGTCGTCGCCGTCGAACCGGAGGCCGCTGTTGAAGCGCCCCGGGACCCAGGCCGGATCGGAGGTGTCAGCGCCCGCCGTCGCCCCGAGCACGCCGTCGTTGCCGTTCCCGGAGACGTCGTGGGCGACCTGTCCGGCGCCCTCGTCGAGCGGCCAGTGACCGAGGAGGGAGCGCTCGGCGTCGGCCCTCGCGGACGGCGCGATGATCGCCGCGAGGAGCAACGCGGCGACCGCCGTGCATGCGGCCGCGGTCCGTCGCTCCCCGCTCAAAATGGTCATCGAATCTCCACCGATGGAACGGTCCCCCGGAGTGTGTTCTTCCGGGTCCCCGAAATGGGGGAGCTTTCGGTGGGGAAACGTGCGCGCTTTGCGGGCTTTCAGCCTCCCACCTGCGCCACCAGCAGGTTCGCCGCGCCGGTCATGCCGTTGCGGTTCGGGTGGAACGGGGCCGCCGCGTTGCCCGGCACGAGCGGCTCGACCCAGCGGGTGGAGCGGCCCTTGCATGCGTCGTGGCCGATGCTCGCCGTGTACCAGTCCACGACCGCCGCGCCATTCGCCGCCGCGCGCTGCGCCAGCATCGCGTTCAGCTCCTTCTCCTTGGCCCGCAGGTACGGCACGTCGGCGAACGCGAGCGGCACCTGCGGCCAGCAACCGAGCGAGCCGGTGTCGGGCAGGATCGCCGCGTAGTTGACGACGAAGACCCGCGCCTGCGGCGAGCGCGCCCGGATGCCCTGGAGCACCGCATCGATCCGCGGCGCGGTGGCCGCGATCGCCTGCGAGATCTCGTCAACCCCGCCGTGCACGAAGTCGCTGCGGCAGCCGTTGAACGGGTTGGCCGTGACGCACGTCTCGAGGATGTCGCTGAAGCCGATGTCGTTGCCGCCGATCTGCACGGTCACGACGTTCGTGCTCGCGGTCAGGGCGTTGAACTGCGGCGGGTTGGTTCCCGCGCTCGTGGACTGCGGCGCGGTCATGTCGTCCGTCTCGGCGCCGCTGCACGAGGCGTCGGCGAGCGAGTAGCCGAGCCGGGCGGCGGCCTGGTGCGGGTAGTTGCGATCGGAGCGCAGGCATCCGATCGGGTTCAGCAGCTGGTTCGGGATCAGCGGGCCGGCGGTGAACGAGTCGCCGAGCGCGGACCAGGACTGTGCGGCGGCGCCCCCGGCACCGGCTCCGCAGGCTACGACGACGCATCCGACTGCCGCGAGAAGGCGCAGACTGCGCATCGGGTTCCTCCCTCCGTTCGTGCACCGTCTGGTGGACGGCTGGAGCCTACGCCTGCGGCGGCTACGCGGCCAGGGCGGCGCCGGAGGGGAGCTCGAAGCGGCCCGCGACCTCGTCGAGGATGTCGAGCATCGCCTCGGTGGCCGGCGAGCGGTAGCGGCCGGCGACCGTGGCGGCGGCGATGCGGCGGGCGGGCGCGCCACGGCCCAGCGAGCGCACGACGATGTCCTCGCGCAGGTTCGTGAGCGCCAGCGCGGGCAGCAGCGACACCCCGACCCCGGCCGCGACCAGGCCCTGCACGACGTTG
Organism: Thermoleophilaceae bacterium; assembly: GCA_036407035.1. GTDB lineage: Bacteria > Actinomycetota > Thermoleophilia > Solirubrobacterales > Thermoleophilaceae > JACVRW01. The sequence goes on from DASXAA010000167.1 coordinate 3,699, forward strand.
TAGTCGTCGCTCTCGAAGCCGATCCGCGGGTCGAACCCGGCCGCCTGGCAGGCCGACAGGTGCATGCGCCCGCAGGCGCCTGAGCAGTCGTTCTGGATCCAGGTGTCGCCGGCGAGGTCCGCGAGCCGCAGCCGCTGCTTGCGCGCGCAGGGGTGGTCGCGCGCGAGCGCCACGTACATCGGGTCGATCAGGAGCTGGCGCAGCTCGATCCCGTCGTAGAGGCGCTCGAACTCGGGCTGCGCGAAGTCGCGGTACTCGAACACCAGCGCCAGCTCCAGCTCGCCGGCCTTCAGCATCTGCGACGACTCCTCGGGCTCGGCCTCCACGAGCGAGAGCTCCACGCCCGGATGGCGGACGCTGAAGAGCGCGACGGCGGGCGGCATCACCGACGCGCCGGCGGTCGGGAACGACGCCAGGCGCACCTGCCCGCCGCGGACGCCCGCCATCGCCTCGAGCTCCGCCTCGGCCGCGGCCAGCCTCGTCAGCACCGCGTCCGCGTGCTCCACGAGCGCCCGGCCCGCCTCGGTCAGATACACGCCGCGGCTCGTCCGGTCCACGAGCGGCGCGCCCGCCTTCCGCTCGAGCGCCGCGATCTGCTGCGAGATCGCGGGCTGGGTGTAGTTGAGCGCCTCGGCCGCCGCTGAGAACGAGCCCTGCGCGGCGACCTCCTTCAGGACCCTCAGCTGCTTGACGTCGAGCATAACTGCCTCTTATCGCTGTCCACAGAAGTTCGAATTTGAACTTATAGCAGCAGTTGCCGATCATGTTGATGACGATCAAAACGAAAGAACGGGAGACCCACGATGACCACGCCCACCGTCACCATCCGCCGCGCCTCCGCCGCCGACGCTTCTTCGATCCACGACCTGGCCGCGCTCGACAGCGCGTCACCACCGACCGGGACGTTGCTCCTGGGAGAGGTCGGGGACGAGCTCTGGGCGGCCGTGGAGGTCGAGACCGGCGCGGCCATCGCGGACCCGTTCCGTCTCTCCGCCGACGTGGTCGCCCTGCTGCGCCTCAGGGCCGAGCGGATCACGAAGGGCGAGAGGACCTCGCGCCGCTCGCGGTTCCACCTGCTGCCGCGCGCCGCTTAGAGCGCGCTCCCCTCGGGGGCGAATCCCTCAAGCGTCCTAAAGGCGAGGCGGCTCCGACGCCACCCTGAGCATCTCGTCGCGGTCGGCGGAGGCTTCGAAGCGGACCGCGCGCCCGTCGCGGATCGTCCAGACCGCGGCCGGGTGGGCCTGAGTCTCCGCGCCGCTGGCGCGGCCGCGCGCCCGCTCGGTGAAGAGCACGAGCACGCGCTCGTCGTCGACCGCTCGCACCTCCTCGAGCTCGATGTGCCAGTCGGACCAGGCCGCCTCGTAGTCGCGCCAGAACTCCCCCAGCTCCCGGCGGCTCGTGATCTGCCCGCCGGGATGCGGCAGCGACCACTCGATCTCGGGATGCAGCAGCTCGGCCGGGGTCTCGCCGCTCAGCACCCGCCGGTAGAACTCGCGCACGAGCGCGACGTTGTCGTCAGCCGCGCTCACGAGCCCCAGGAGGAGAGGTACTCCTGCTGGTCCGGCGTCAGCTCGTCGATCTCCACCCCGAGCGACTCCAGCTTGAGCCGCGCGATCTCGTCGTCGATCTCGCGCGGAACGGGCAGCACCGCGGCCGCCAGGGACTCGCCGTGCAGCACGAGGTGCTCGACCGCCAACGCGAGGTTGGCGAAGCTCATGTCCATCACCGCGGCGGGGTGCCCCTGCCCGGCCGCCAGGTTGACCACGCGGCCGCGCGCGAGCAGGTACAGCGCCCGGCCGTCGACGTCGTAGCGCTCCACCATCGGAAGCACCTCGCGCGGCTCGGCGGCCGCCAGCTCGTGCAGGTCGGGCCGCGAGATCTCCACGTCGAAGTGGCCGGCGTTCGCCAGCACCGCGCCGTCCTTCATCCGCTCGAGGTGCTCGCGCCGCACCACCGCGCGCGACCCGGTGACCGTCACGAACAGGTCGCCGCGCGCGGCGGCCTCGAGCGCCGGCATCACCTCGAAGCCGTCCATGCGCGCCTCGAGCGCGCGCAGCGGGTCCACCTCGCACACGATCACCGCCGCGCCCGCGCCGCGGGCGCGCTGGGCGATGCCCTTGCCGGTGGCGCCGTAGCCGAACAGCACGAGCGTGCGGCCCGCGAGCAGCAGGTTGGTGGCCCGCAGGATGCCGTCGAGCGCGGACTGGCCGGTGCCGTAGCGGTCGTTGAACGTGCGCTCGGTGCGCGACTCGTTGACCGCGATCACCGGGCACGCGAGCGCGCCGTCGGCCTCGAGCCGGCGCAGGCGCAGCAGGCCGGTGGTGGTCTCCTCGGCGCCGCCGCGAACCGAGTCCGCGGCGCCGCGCTCGTGCAGCTCAACGAGCAGGTCGGCGCCGTCGTCGAGCGTGATGTGCGGCCCCCAGTCGGCCAGCGCCCTCACGTGGGCCATGTAGCGGCGGGGGTCCTCGCCCCGGAGCGCCTGGACCGGCACGCCGTCCTCGCTCAGGGCGGCGGCCACGTCGTCCTGGGTCGAGAGCGGATTGGCCGAGCAGAGCGCGGCCTCGGCCCCGCCGGCCACGAGCGCGAGCATCAGGTTCGCCGTCTCGGCGGTCACGTGCAGGCACGCGGCCACCCGCACGCCGTCGAGCGGACGCTCGCCCGCGAAGCGCTCGCGGATCGAGCGGAGGACCGGCATCTGGCCCTCCGCCCATTCGACCCGGGCCCGGCCCGCCGGCGCGAGCGCCGGGTCGGCTATGTCTGAGGCGAGCTTCTTCGGCTTGCTAGTAGCGATAGTGGTCGCTCTTGTATGGGCCCTCGACCGGGACGCCGAGGTACGCCGCCTGCTCCGCGCTCAGCTCGGTCAGATGCGCCCCGAGCGCGCCCAGGTGCAGCCGCGCCACCTTCTCGTCGAGGTGCTTCGGCAGCACGTACACCTCGTTGGCGTACTCGTCGTTCTTCGTGAACAGCTCGACCTGCGCGATCACCTGGTTCGTGAACGAGTTCGACATCACGAAGCTCGGGTGTCCGGTGGCGTTGCCGAGGTTGAGCAGCCGGCCCTCCGAGAGGACGAGCACCGAGTGGCCGTCCGGGAAGCGCCACTCGTCCACCTGCGGCTTGATGTTCACGCGCTCGATGCCGTCCACGCGCGCCAGCCCGGCAATGTCGATCTCGTTGTCGAAGTGGCCGATGTTGCCGACGATCGCCTGGTGCTTCATGCGCCCGATGTGGCCGGCGGTGATCACGTCGCGGTTGCCGGTGGCGGTGATGAAGATGTCCGCCGTCTCGACGACGTCCTCGAGCGTGACGACCTGGTAGCCGTCCATGCAGGCCTGCAGCGCGCAGATCGGGTCGATCTCGGCGACGAGCACGCGGGCGCCCTGGCCGCGCAGCGACTGGCAGCAGCCCTTGCCGACGTCGCCGTAGCCGCAGATCAGCGCGGTCTTGCCGGCGATCATCACGTCGGTCGCGCGGTTGATGCCGTCGATCAGCGAGTGGCGGCAGCCGTAGAGGTTGTCGAACTTCGACTTGGTGACCGAGTCGTTCACGTTGATCGCCGGGAACAGCAGCGAGCCCTCCTGCTGCATCTCGTAGAGGCGATGCACGCCGGTGGTCGTCTCCTCGGTCACGCCGTGGAGCCCGGCCGCGACCTTGGTCCACTTCTCCGGGTCGGCCTCGAGCGAGGCCTGCAGCAGCCGCAGCACGACCTGGAACTCCTCGGAGTCGGCCGACTCCGGGTCCGGCACTGCGCCGGCGGCCTCGAAGTCGGCGCCCTTGTGCACGAGCAGGGTGGCGTCGCCGCCGTCGTCGAGGATCATGTTCGGGCCGCCCTCCGGCCAGGTCAACGCCCGCTCGGTGCACCACCAGTACTCCTCGAGCGTCTCGCCCTTCCAGGCGAACACCGGGATGCCGGCCTCCGCGATCGCGGCGGCGGCGTGATCCTGGGTCGAGAAGATGTTGCAGCTCGCCCAGCGCACCTCCGCGCCGAGCGCCACGAGCGTCTCGATCAGCACCGCGGTCTGCACGGTCATGTGGAGCGAGCCGGTGATGCGCGCGCCCTTCAGGGGCTGCGACGGCCCGTACTCCTCCCGCATCGCCATCAGGCCGGGCATCTCGTGCTCGGCGAGGGTGATCTCCTTGCGGCCGAACTCGGCGAGCGAGATGTCGGCGACCTTGTAGTCGGCGCTGGTGGTGGTCTCGGCGATCGTCATGCAGCGGTCTCCGTCAGTCGGGTGGGGGAATCGGGGTCGAGCAGGCGCTGGTGCTTCTCCTGCTCCCAGCGCAGCCAGTCGTCGGTGGCCACGCCCTCGGGCAGTTGCGGGCTGGCCTCGTACCACTGGTCGAGCGCGCCGCGCAGGTCGTCGTCCGTGCGCAGGCGCTTTGCGAACGCGACGTCAGAGAGCGCGCACTCGAAGCGGTCGAGCAGCTCGCGCAGCGTGCGCAGGCGCTGGAGCTCGCCGGCGCCGTAGAGGCGGTATCCGGCGGCCGAGCGAGGGGGCTCGATGAGGCCCGCGCTCTCGATGTAGCGCAGCATTCGAGGCGACCAGCCGGTCGTCTCGGCAGCCTCGTTGATGGTGAGCCCCTCCATGGTCAGGGGCAAACCTTACCACGATTGTGTCAAGGTTCGGGCAGGGGCTCCGCCAGCGCCTCCTTGAAGCGGGTCAGGAGGTCGACCGGCGTCGGGTCGGTGCCGGCGAGCGCGGCCACGTACACGCTCACGAGGTCGCCCAGCAGAAGCAGCGAGAGCACGCGCTCGAGCCCGGACTCGCCCCGCGAGCTGACGCGCTCCACCGGTGCGCCCGCCCCGGCGGCGGCCTCGGCGGTCAGGTCCACGCGCCGGGTGATGCGCGGGTGCTGGTCCGAGTCCTCGAGGAACACGGCCGACAGCGGCGCAAGCTCGCGCCCGCGCTCCCACCCGCAGATCTCGTTGTGGTCGGCCTCCGGCAGCGTCGAGGAGAACGCGGCGAGCTTGGCATTCTCGTTCAGCTGCGTCTTCCAGCGGACGGCGGCCGGGACGGTGGTGCCGGCCCCGTGGATCACGGGGATCGTGCCCGACAGGCGCTGCGCGAGCGCCTTGGCCTCGGAGTCGCCGGGGGCGTCCGGGCCCCAGCGCTCGGTCAGCGACGCCAGCTGCGCGGCCGCGGCGTCGATCTCGGCGTGGAGGGTGGGCGCCGCGCCGCAGAGCGTGGCGCACTCGAGCGCGCCGATCGTCATGTAGATCGCCGCCGCCCGCGGCTGCATCCCGGCCGGCACGCCGATCACGGGCACGCGCTCGGCGCGCGCCGCCTCGGCGAGCTGGCCGCCGGTCGTCAGCACCACGCGCGGGGCGCCGAGGGCGCCGGCGCCCTCGAAGCAGGCGAGCGTCTCCTCGGTGTCACCGGAGTAGCTCGAGCAGAGCACGAGCGTGTCCGGGCCGGTCCAGGGCTCGAGCGCGTAGCCGCGCACGGTGCGGATCGGGCGGCTCGCGTGGTCGCCGATCGCGGCGACGGCGAGGTCGCCGCCGACGGCCGAGCCGCCCATGCCGCACACGACGAGGCCGCCCGGCAGGTCGCGGCGGCGGAGCTCGGCCGCCTGCACGCGCCAGAGGGCGTCGCCGAGCTGGTGGGGCTGTTGCAGCACGTCGCCGAGCATGTCGTCGGCGTCCACGCGGGCGATCGCGGTGCGGGAGAGGGGGTCGGCGTTCATCCGACCGGCTCCCCGTCCGGGGCGGCCACGAGCTCCCCCGGCGCGACCCGTCCGCCGGCCTCGATCCGCACCCCTGGGTCGAGCCGGGCCCCCGGGCCGAGCTCCGCGTCCTCGCCGATCACGGCGCCGCTGCCGACCATCGCGCCGGCCGCGATCTGGGCCCGCTCCCCCACGCGCACGCGCTCCCCGAGCACGCTTCCGCGGATCACGCAGTCGGCTCCGACCATGACGCGATCGTGCAGCACGGAGCGGTCGACGGTGGAGTCCGTCCCGACCGAGCAGTTGCGGCCGAGCACGCTCTGCGGGCCGATGTGCGCGCCGGACAGGAGGCAGCCTTCGTAGACGAGCGAGCCGGTCTCGTCGCGCGGCGGCAGTGTGGACCGCACGCGCCCGCCGAGCAGGTCGTAGGTCGATTCGAGATAGCGCTCGGGCGTCCCGATGTCGATCCAGTAGCCCTCGGCGTCCCAGCCGTAGAGCCCGTTGCCGACGAGCGCCGGGAACACCTCGCGCTCGAACGAGACCGGCCTGCCCGGGGAGATCTCCTCGACGACGTCGCGCTCGAGCACGTAGGCGCCCGCGTTGATGCGGTTGGTGGGCGGGTCGCCCTGGCCCTTCTCGATGAACTCCTCGACGCGCCCCTCCGAGTCCGTCGGGACGACGCCGTAGCTCGCCACGTCGTCGACGGCGTAGAGCGCGAGCGTCGCCCGGGCGCCGGTGCGGTGGTGCCGGTCGAGCTCCTCCGTCAGGTCGATGTCAGTCAGAACGTCGCCGTTCAGGACGAGGAGCCGCTCCTCGAGCAGTCCCTCGTCATATGCCAGCCGCACCGGCCCGGCGGTGCCGAGCGGCTCCTCCTCGACGACGTAGCGCAGCCGCATGCCGTCGTAGATGTCGCCGAGCACCCGCCTCACCTGACCGGACATGAAACCGCACGAGAGGATCACCTCGTCCACGCCGTGACCGCGGGCCCAATCGAGCATGAACGAGAGGAAGGGCCGCCCCGCCAGCGGCATCACCGGCTTCGGAGTCGTGTAGGTGAGCGGGCGAAGGCGCGTCCCCTCGCCGCCGGCGAGGACCAGGGCTTGCATGCGCTACCTGCCGACCCCCTCGTACTCGTAGCCCGCCTCGATCAGGGCCTCCCGGTCCAGGAAGTTGCGGCCGTCGATGACGAGCGGGGTGTTCAGCCGCCGCTTGACCTCGCCGGCCCAGTCGAGCTCGCGAAACTCGGGCCACTCGGTGACGAGCACGACGGCGTCGGCGCCGTCGACGGC
>DASXAA010000168.1:0-92633 GCA_036407035.1 Thermoleophilaceae bacterium
CCAGTCCTTAGAGCACGAATCGCCCAAGTCATCTGGCTGTCAGGTGCGGCGGGCGGTCAGGCAGCAGACGGAGCCGACACCGCGAGTCGGACACCGCGGGCCGGGCCTCGGCAGCGTCGAGGGTCGAGTTAGTCCCGCCCATGGGGACTAACTCGACAGTGGACGGGATGCCAGCAGGAATCCCGCGGGTGGGCTGGTTTCCGACGCATAGTGCAACGGAAAACGGCCCACCCCCCGTCCCACCCATGGTTGCCCGCCGTAAGCGCCCGACCCGCCACGGCGCCGGCCGCGAAGCGCCCCCCGTAAGCGCCCGACCCGCCACGGCACCGGGCCCGCCGTGGAATCAACCGCCTAGCGGCGCCGCGCCATCGTCGCCACCGACAGCGCCCGCAGGCCGCTCTCCTCGACCACCGGGTCGGCGGTCCAGTCGGGGTGGCCCGGCATCGGCGGGATCCTCTCGCCGTAGAGCCAGGCGCGCAGGAACGGCCTCAGGTTGCGCCCCGAGACCCTCGAGGCGAGGTCGATGAAGTCGTCCGTGCTCGCCACGTCGTCGCGGTAGCGGCTGACCCACTCACGCTCGAGGCGGGAGAACGCCGCGTTGCCGATCTTCTGGCGCAGCGCGTACAGCACCAGCGCGCCGCCGTGGTAGACGTTGAAGCTGAAGAGGTTGTCGAAGTCGCCGTGGCTCGGCCGCGCGACCGGCCCGAAGTCGTGGCGCCACTGGTTGCCGTGCGCGTACACGGCGCGCATCAGCTCCTCCATCGTCGCGTAGCCCTGCTCGTCCGGGTAGAACTCGGTGTCCTCCTCGAGGAACCCGTGCTCCTCGGCGTAGAGGAACTCGTACCAGCTGGCGTGCCCCTCGTTCAGCCACAGGTCGCTCCACTCGTACGGCGACACGCTGTCCCCGAACCACATGTGCGACAGCTCGTGGACCATGGTCGGATCCCACACGCCCTGGCCGAACTCCGTGAACCAGCTCTGGTCGATCAGCGAGATCGTCTGGGTCTCGAGCGCGAAGCCGAGGTCGGTGTCCGGCACAAACGAACCGAAGATGTCGAACGGGTAGCGGCCGACCCGGTCCACCATGTAGTCGAGCTGCGCCGGCTCGAGCGCCAGGATCGGCTCCATCAGCTCGGTCAGGCTGGGGGCGACGACGTCGCGGATCGGCACGCCGCGGTGCACCTCGGTCGGCGTGAAGTCCCAGTCGCCGACCGCGATCTGCGTCAGCTCGGTGGCCATCGGCTGGCGCATCAGGTAGATCGAGTGGGTGCGGCCGCCGCGCGTCCAGCGCGCGAGCTCCACCCCGTTCGCGACCGGGTCCCGCCCGGCCGGCACGTCGAAGCGGAACGTGAACGTCGCCTTGTCGCGCGGGTGGTCGTTCGACGGGTAGACGAGGTGCGCGTAGTAGGGCTGCGGCGCCGTCCCGGAGCCGTCCGGCGTTATGAAGAACGCCTCCGAGGTCGGGTCGTCGCCGGGCTCCGTCGGAGTGGCGCGGAAGTGCGTGATCGTCACCAGGAAGCGGGCGCCCTTGCGGATCGCGTCGCGCGGCGTGATCACGAGCTCCTCGCCGTCGCGGGTGAAGCGCGCGGACCTGCCGTTCACGTAGACCGCGGCGAGGCCGTCGCCCGCGAAGTCGAGGTTGAAGCGGGAGAGGGACTGCGTGGCCCGTGCGAGGATCGTCTCGTTCCCGTCGATCGATTGCGCGGGGTCGCTGGTCGCGTAGCGCAGGCCGAGGTCGTAGTGGATGACGTCGTAGCCGCCGTTGCCGATGCCCGGGTTCAGGCGGTCGCCGAGACCGGCAGCGCCGGGGCTGGGACCGGCGGCGGCGGCCGGTGCCGCCAGCAGCGCGAGCGATGTGAGTACGACGGCGGGGAGCGTGACGGGGTGCCTCATGCGGCGGCACCCTACTCCGATTGAGGCACCTCCGGCAGGGTCGTCCCGGGCGGCTCCGGGACGTCGCCGTCGAGCAGCCCGCGCAGGCTCCGGAGCAGCATCGCGGGCTCGAACGGCTTGGTCATGAAGGCGCTGCCCTCCGGCAGCCCGCCGCGGCGCTCGAGCGTCTCCGAGGCGTAGCCGGACACGAACAGCGTGCGCACCTCGGGCCGCGCGGCGAGCAGCCGCTGCGACAGCTCGGCGCCCGACATCCCGGGCATGATCACGTCCGTGACGAGCGCGTGGATGGCGCCCTCGTGCGCCTCCGCGGCCTCGAGCGCCTCCGACGGCCGCGCCGCGACCAGCACGCGATAGCCGCCGGACAGGAGCGCGCGCTCGGTCAGCCGCCGGACGGCGTCCTCGTCCTCGCACACGAGCACGGTCTCGCTGCCGGTGACCGCGGCCGGCTCGTCGGCCGCGGGCCGTGAAGCCTCCGCCGCCGGCTGCTCCGCCGGGGGGAACAGGATCGTGAAGCACGTGCCGAGCCCCGGCACCGACTTGACCGTGAGCGTCCCGCCGGTCTGGTTGACGATGCCGTGCACGGTGGCGAGGCCGAGGCCCGTCCCCTCCCCCGCCTCCTTGGTCGTGAAGAACGGCTCGAAGGCGTGCTCCAGCACCTCGGCCTCCATCCCCACGCCGGTGTCGCTCACGGACAGGGACACGTAGCGCCCCGGCTCGATCTCCGGCCCGTCGGCGCCGGGGGCGACGTCCACCCCCCGCGTCTCGATCGTGAGCGTGCCGCCGGTCGGCATCGCGTCGCGCGCGTTGACCGCGAGGTTCACGAGGATCTGCTCCACCTGCCCCCGGTCCGCCAGCACGGCGGGCAGGTCGTCCTCCGCGAGCATCGCCATCTGGACGTCCTCGCCGATCAGCCTGCCGAGCATCGGCGCGAGGCCCTCGACCACCTCGCCGAGGTCGAGCAGCGTCGGCTCGAGCACCTGCCGGCGCGAGAAGGCCAGCAGCTGACGGGTCACCTGCGTCGCGCGCTCGGTCGCGTGCTCGATCTGCTCGAGCTCCTCGGCGCCGGGGCCGACGCCGACCCGCTGCTGCGCGATGCGCCCGTAGCCGGAGATCACCGTCAGCAGGTTGTTGAAGTCGTGCGCGACGCCGCCCGCGAGCTGGCCCACCGCCTCCATCTTCTGCGCCTGGCGCAGCTGCTCCTCGCTCTGGCGGCGCTCCGCGGCCATGGCGAGCAGGTTGGCGACCGCCTGCAGGAAGCTGTGCTCGTCCTCCCCGAAGGCGTCCTCCCGCCCGGCCGAGACGGACAGCGTGCCGGCGCTCCCGCGGGCGGTGCGCATGTCGAGCCGCAGCACGCTGCGCGGCGCGATCGTCCGCCCCCAGGAGGCGAGCGGCTCGTGCTTGCCCCTGCGGGTGACGATCACGCGGTCGACGGGCAGCGTGTCGCGGATGCGCTCCACCGCCTCCTGCGCCAGCTCGGCGAAGTCCGCGCCCGCCAGGGCGCGCTCGCCCAGCGCCGCCACGGCGGCCTGCTGCTCCGACTGCCGCCGCACCGTGGCGAGCGTCTCGAGGCGGGCCGAGATGTCGCGTCCGACCGCCAGCAGCAGCGGCCCCTCGTCGGTCTCGACGACGCCCCAGCTCATCTCGCCGACGAACTCCGAGCCGTCACGGCGCACGCCGTAGGCCTCCGACGTGAAGCGCAGCGGGCTGCCCGTAGCGAAGTAGAGGTCCATGTTGCGCGTGTAGCGGTCGCGCAGGCGCGCGGGCCAGAGCTCCTGGATCCGGCGGCCGAGCAGCTGGCCCGCGTCGTAGCCGAAGAGCTCGTCGGCGCGCGTGTTGGCGAACGCGATGCTCCCGTCGCGCCGGGCCGCCACGGTCGCGTCGGGCAGCCCCTCGAGGACCGTCGTCAGCGCGGTCGTGCTCCTTCCCTGGGGGGCTTCGTCGTCCTTGGCGTTCATCGCGTCGTGCACGGCCAAGGCTACGCTGTGGGCGCGCCCGGCGCGGATGCCGGCCGAGCTCAGGAGGACCAAGTGCCGCCCATTTCCCGTGGTTTCCGCCGCCGTCGCCCGACCGAGGCGGATCCCTCGCGGCTGCCGCCCGGCCAGTACGAGACGAGGGACTTCCCGGTCCTCGCGGCGGGCCCGACGCCGCACAGCCCGCTCGAGGAGTGGAGCTTCGCGGTGGGCGGTGCGGTCGGCGAGGCTCGCTCCTGGAGCTGGGACGAGTTCACCGCGCTGCCGGCGGACACGGTGACCGTGGACATCCACTGCGTCACGAAGTGGTCGAAGTTCGACACCTCCTGGACCGGCGTGTCCGTGGACGTCCTGCTCGACGGAACCGAGCCCTGGGGCGAGTTCGCGGTCGCGTGGTCCGACGGCGGGTACACCACGAACCTGCCCCTGGCAGACCTCACCGGGGGCAGGGCGTGGATCGCCTACCGCTACGCCGGCGAGCCGCTCGACCCCGAGCACGGCGGCCCCGCTCGCCTGCTGGTCCCGCACCTGTACTTCTGGAAGAGCGCGAAGTGGGTTCGCGGTCTGAACCTCGCCGACCACGACGAGCCCGGCTTCTGGGAGGCCTACGGCTACCACAACTACGGCGATCCGTGGAAGGAGCAGCGGTACTGGGGCGACTAGGCGCCGGCCGCCCGCAGCTCGACTGGCGGGTCGCCACGATCCGGGACGTCCGGGGCGAGACGCCGACGGCCAGGACGCTCGCGCTCGACGTGCGCGCCTGGCCCGGCCACCTGCCGGGCCAGCACGTGGACGTGCGCCTCACCGCCGATGACGGCTACCAGGCGCAGCGCTCGTACTCGATCGCGTCCGCGCCCGAGAGCCCCGGCCTCGAGCTGACCGTCGAGCGGCTCGAGGACGGCGAGGTCAGCCCCTGGCTGACCGAGGAGGCGCGCCCGGGCGACCAGTTCGAGCTGCGCGGCCCGGTCGGCGGCTACTTCGTCTGGCAGGCGTCGCGGGGAGGCCCACTCCTGCTGGTGGCCGGCGGATCCGGGGTCGTGCCGCTGATGGCGATGCTGCGCCACCTGGCGGCGGCCGGCGGCGGCGTGGACGCCCGCCTCCTGCTGTCGGCGCGGAGCCTCGAGGACACCCTCTACCGCGAGGAGCTCGAGCGCATCGGGGACGGCATCGCCGCCGTACATCTCACGCTCACCCGCGGCGAGGCGCCGCCCGGCTGGCGGGGCTGGACGCGCCGGATCGACGCGGAGATGCTGGCCGCGGTGGGCCCCGAGCCCGCCGAGCGCCCGCTCGTGTACGTGTGCGGGCCTACGGGGTTCGTCGAGGAGGCCGCGCGGCTGCTGGTGGCGCTCGGCCACGCGCCCGGCCGCGTCCACACCGAGCGGTTCGGCCCCTCATGAGCGACCAGTCGTCGCGCTCGTACACCGGGCGCACCGCCTGGGCGCGGAACCTCGCCGCGCCTGTGCGCGACTTCCTCGGCACCGAGTCGGGCGGGGCGGCGGTGCTGCTCGCCGCGACCGTCGCGGCGCTCCTGTGGGCCAACTCGCCCTGGGACAGCTCCTACGAGTCCGTGTGGACGACGACGATGTCGATCCAGGTCGGCGACCACGGCATCGCCCTCGACCTGAGGGAGTGGGTCAACAAGGGGCTGATGACGTTCTTCTTCCTCGTCGTCGGGCTGGAGGCCAAGCGCGAGCTCGACCTGGGCGCGCTGCGGGAGCGGCGCCGGGCCTGGCTGTCGCTCGTGACGGCGCTCGTCGGGATGACGGCGCCGGTCCTGTACCTCGCGATCAACGCCGGCGGCGACGGTGCGCACGGCTGGGGCGCCGCGATGTCGACCGACACGGCGTTCGCGCTCGGGGCGCTCGCCCTCGTGGCCCCGCGCGCCACGCGGCTGCGCCTCCGCCTGCTGACGGTCGTCGTCTTCGACGATCTGATCGCGCTCGTGGTCATCGCCACCGTCTACACCGGCGACATCTCGTTCGTGCCCCTCGCGCTGGCGGCCGCCTTCCTCGCGGCCATCGTCGCGCTCCGCTTCGCGCCGCCGGAGTGGCGCATCCAGGCCGCCGTGTTGCTGGGCGTGGGCGTGTGGGTCTCGCTGTACGAGTCCGGCGTGGACCCCGTGATCGCCGGGCTTGCGGTCGGCCTCGTGACGAGCGCCTACCCGCCCGTGCGCACCGACCTCGAGCGGGTCACGGAGCTCACGCGCACGTTCCGCGAGCAGCCGACCCCCGAGCTGGCGCGCTCCGCCCAGCTCGGCGTCGCCTCTGCCATATCGGCGAACGAGCGCCTCCAGTACCGGCTCCATCCGTGGACGAGCTTCGTGATCGTGCCCGTGTTCGCCCTCGCGAACGTCGGGATCCAGCTCGACGGCGACCTGCTCGCCGACGCCGCCGGGTCGCCGATCACATGGGGCATCATCGCCGGGTACGTGCTGGGCAAGCCGATCGGCATCATGGCGGGTGCGTGGCTCGGATCGCGGCCGTGGCTCGGGGGGGCGCAGCGCAGCCTGAGCTGGCCGGTGATCCTCGGCGCCGGGGCGGTCGGGGGCCTCGGCTTCACGGTCTCGATCCTGATCTCGACCCTCGCGTTCGACGGCCGCGACCTCGAGGAGGCCAAGATCGGCGTGCTCGCCGCCGCCCTTCTGGCCGCGCTCCTCAGCTGGGTCGTCTTCCGGGTGATCGCCATGCTGCCCGGGGAGGTACGCGCCCGCCAGGTGGCCGGCACCGCCGACGACCTGCTCGACCTGGCCGACGACGTGGACCCGGCGCGCGACCACATCCGCGGCTCCGACGAGGCCGTCGTCACGCTGCTCGAGTACGGCGACTACGAGTGCCCGTATTGCGGGCAGGCGGAGATCGCGATCCGCGAGGTGCTCGAGTCGTTCGGCGACGAGCTGCGGTACGTCTGGCGCCACCTGCCGCTGCAGGACGTGCACCCGAACGCCCAGATGGCCGCCGAGGCCGCGGAGGCCGCCGCGGCCCAGGGGGCGTTCTGGGAGATGCACGACCGGCTGCTGCAGAACCAGGACCAGCTCAGCGCGCGCGACCTGTGGCGCCACGCGCAGGAGCTGGGCCTCGACGCGGACCGCTTCTGGGACGAGCTGAAGCGGCACGTGCACGAGGAGCGCGTCGGCGACGACGTGACGAGCGCCGACTCGAGCGACGTCGCGGGCACTCCCACGTTCTTCATCAACGGCAGGCGCCACTACGGCGCCTACGACGTCGACACCCTCAGCGCCGCCGTGCGAGCCGCTCGCGCCCGCGAGCGCGCCCGGGCGCGCGTCGCCCAGGAGGCCTAGGCTGGGCCGCGCCGCAGGCGCCGGTACCGGCGGATCAGCGCGTTGGTCGAGCTGTCGTGCGCGAGCTCGGGCTCGTCGTCCGAATCGAGCTCGGGGATTATCCGGTTTGCCAGGACCTTGCCGAGCTCGACCCCCCACTGGTCGAACGAGTCGATGCCCCAGATCGTGCCCTGCACGAAGACCTTGTGCTCGTAGAGGGCGACCAGGGCCCCCAGGCTCCTCGGTGTCAGCCTCTCGGCGAGGATCGTGTTGGTCGGCCGGTTGCCCTCGGTCACCCGGTGCGGGATCTGGAACTCGGGCCCGCCCTCGGCGGCCAGCTCCTCGGCGCTGCGCCCGAAGGCGAGCGCCTCGGTCTGCGCCAGCATGAAGTCGATCGGGTGGCCGTCGAGGTCGACGTGCTTGCCGTCGCTCTCCATGTCGAGCTGCTGCAGGTAGGCGGTGAAGCGCTCGAGGTACTGGTCATACGGAAGGACGGCGACCGTCTCACACCCGAGCAGATCGTTGTTCCAGATCCCGACGAGCGCCAGCAGCACCGGCAGGTTGCGATCGAACGGGGTCGTGCGGAAGTGCTCGTCAACCGCGCGGAAGCCCGCCAGCATCTCGCGGAAGCGCTCCGGCCCGATCGCGATCATCAGCGACAGGCCGACCGCGGACGGGTAGGAGTAGCGGCCGCCCACCCAGTCCCAGAACTCGAACATGTTGGCGGTGTCGATCCCGAACTTCGCGACCTCCTCCGCGTTGGTCGAGACCGCGACGAAGTGCTTGGCAACGGCCGCCTCGTCGCCGCCGAGACCGGCCAGCGCCCAATCGCGCGCGCTGTGGGCGTTGGTCAGCGTCTCGAGCGTCTTGAAGGTCTTGGAGGCGACGATGAAGAGCGTCTCCTCTGGATCGAGGTCCCGCGTGGCCTCCACGAGGTCGGTGCCGTCCACGTTCGAGACGAAGCGCGAGACGAGCTCGCGGTCGGCGTAGTGACGCAGCGCCGTGGTTGCCATCGCGGGGCCGAGGTCCGAGCCGCCGATGCCGATGTTGATCACGTTCCGGATCCGCCTGCCGGTGTGCCCGCGCCACTCGCCCGAGCGGACGCGGTCCGCGAAGTCCGACATGCGGTCGAGCACCCTGTGCACCTCGGGCACGACGTCCACGCCGTCCACGACGATGGACGCGCCGCGCGGTGCGCGCAGCGCGACGTGCAGCACGGCGCGGTTCTCGCTCACGTTGATCTTCTCGCCCCGGAACATCGCGTCGATCCGCTCACGCAGCCCCGACTCCTTGGCGACTGCGAGCAGCAGCCGCATCGTCTCGTCGGTGACGCGCTGCTTCGAGTAGTCGAGGTAGAGCCCGGCGCCCTCCGCGGTCAGCCGTTCGCCGCGGTCGGGGTCCTCGGCGAACAGCGTCCGCAGGTGGACGTCGGCGAGCTCGTCACGATGCGCCTCGAGCGTCGCCCACGTCGAGCGTTCGCGAAGGCCGGCGTCGGTCGTCGTCATTGCCGCGTCCCCGCTTTCTCCGCGTGGCCCCCGAACTCCGAGCGCATCGCGGACATCGCCTTGTCGGCGAACGCGGCGAGGCCACGGGACTCGAAACGCTCGTAGAGCGCGGTGGTCAGCACCGGGGCGGGCACGCCCTCCTCGATTGCCGCGATGGCTGTCCAGCGGCCCTCGCCCGAGTCGGACACGCGGCCGGAGAACCCCTCGAGCTCGGGCGACTCCGCGAGTGCCTGCGCGGTCAGATCGAGCAGCCACGACGCGATCACGCTGCCCCGGCGCCACACCTCGGCCGCGGCCGCGACGTCGATCTCGTAGCGGTACGCCTCGGGGTGCTCGAGCGGAGCCGTCTCGGCGTCCTTCTCGACCTCGGTGGCCCCGGCATTGGCGTTCTTCAGGATGTTCAGGCCCTCGGCGTAGGCGGCCATCAGGCCGTACTCGATGCCGTTGTGGACCATCTTCACGAAGTGACCCGCGCCCGAGGGGCCGCAGTGCAGGTGGCCGGCCTCCCCGGGTGCAAGCTCGCCCTCGCGGCCGGGCGTCCTGGGCGCGGCGTCCACACCCGGGGCGAGCGCCGCGAAGACCGGCTCCAACCGACCGACGGCCGTCTCGTCGCCGCCGATCATCAGCGAGTAGCCGCGATCCAGGCCCCACACCCCGCCGCTCGTGCCGCAGTCGACGTAGTGCAGGCCGTGCTCGGCCACCGTGCGGAGCGGCGCAGGTCGTATCGCGCGTCTCCTCTCAGACTCTCGCCGCGGGCTCGAGCTCGGGCTCCGGCTCCGGAGCCAGGCTGGGAGGCGGCTCGGGGGGTTCGAAGTACCCGGAGCCCTCGATGCTGATGTGGGGCAGGATCCGGTCGAGCCAGCGGGGCAGCCAGACCGTCCTCCTGCCGGCGGTCGCGATCAACGCCGGCACGAACAGGCACACCACGATCGCGTCGATCGCGACCGCTGTCGCCAGGCCGAGGCCGAACTGCTTGATCGTCGGGTCGCCGTTCAGGACGAAGCTGCCGAACACGCAGAACATGACGGCCGCCGCTGCCCCGATGATGCGCCCGGAGTAGCCGAGCCCCTCGATCACGGTCTCTCGGGCGCCCTTGCCCTCCTTGAAGTGCTCCTGGATCTGGGTCAGCAGGAACACCTGGTAGTCGGTCGAGAGGCCGAACAGGATCGCGAACATGATCAACGGGACGAAGCTCACGACCGGTATCCCGCCGTCCAGCCCGATCAGGCTCGAGGCGAAGCCCTCCTGGAAGACCAGCGTGAGCACGCCGTAGGCCGCGCCCACCGAGACGAGGTTCATCACGGCCGCCTGGGTCGGCAGCAGGAGCGAGCGGAACCCGAGCAGCAGCACCAGGAAGCTGAGCGCCGCGACGACCAGGATGACCAGCGGGAGCTTGCTGGTGATCTTGTCCGCGAGGTCGACATACGCCGCCGTCGTGCCGCCGACGAAGGCCGTCATGCCCTGCCCCTTGGTCGCCTTCGGAATGGTCGTGTCGCGCAGGCTCGAGACCAGGTCCTCGGTCTTGAGGTCGGAGGGCGACGTCGTGGGAATCAGCGTGTAGACGGCCGCCGTTCCCTTCTTGTTGACGAGCGGCTCCGACACTGACTTGACGCCCTTGGTCTTCGCGAGGTCCGACTTCATGGTCTGGAGGCGCGGGTCGGTTGCGGGCTGCTCGGCCTTCTTCTTCTTGTTGTCGAGCTGCTGCTGCTGGTCCTTTGTCCCTGCCTGGACCTGCTGCTTGGCCTGCGCCGATGCCTGGTCCGGCGGCACGCCCTGCGCCTCGAGCTGCTCGGTCAGTTGCTGTTCCTGCTGGGACGATTGCTGGTTGAGCTGCTTCTGCTTCTGATCGATCTGGTTCAGGTTCTTCTGGTCAGGCTTCGCGGGCTGGCTGAGCTGGACGGAGATCAGGAACGGCCCGTTCGTCCCCGGCCCGAAGCCCTTGTCGATCAGGTCGTAGGCCTGCCGCGCGGTCGTGTCGGTCGGCTCTGCACCGACGTCCTCCTGGCCAAGTCGCATCGACAGCGTTGGGATCGACATGGCGAGCAGGCCGGCCAGCACCGCGATCATCACCGGCCAGCGGTGATTCGTGATCCACGTGCCGAACCTGGTCCACAGCGGCGACTGCACCTCGCCGGCACGGTCCTTTGCCCACGGCAGCTTGAGCCCCGAGACGTGCGACCCGAGCACCGCGAAGAGGGCCGGCAGCAGGGTGAGCGCCGCCAGGATGGCGAAGCCCACAGCGATCGCCGACGTGTACCCCAGGGTCGTGACAAGCGGGATGTCGGCGACCACCAGCGCCAGGAGGGAGATCGCGACCGTGCCGCCCGCGAACAGAACCGCGCCGCCGGCGGTCGCGATCGCGCGCCCAATCGACTCGCGGACCTCCATGCCCTGAGCGACCTGCGTGCGGTGCTTCGTGACGATGAACAGGGAGTAGTCGATCCCGACCGCGAGCCCGATCATGGTCGCCAGCGTGGGCGCGGTGGTGGGGATGTCGGCGAGGTGGCTGAGCAGGGTCACGACGCTCAGGCCGCACAACAGGCCGAGGACGGCGGTCACGATCGGCAGCCCCATCGCCACGGCCGAGCCGAAGACGAGCAGCAGGATCACCATCGCGGCCAGGATCCCGATCTTGTCGCTCGCGCCGGTATCCGGCTTCGAGAGCTCCTGGCCGAGGTACCCGCCCGCGGCCACCTGGAGCCCGGCGTCCTTTGCCGGGTTGGCGGCGTCGAGTACCGCGTTCGCCTCGTCCTCGGTGATCGAGCCCTGGCCGACGTCGAGCGCCACCGATATGTAGCCGATCTGCTTGTCCTTGCTGAGCGCGCCTTTTCCGGCGTCGGTCAGTGGGCTGACGACGGCGGTCACGTGAGGCGTCTTCTTCAGGTTGCTCACCGACGACTTGATGGCCTTCGAGTACTTCGAGTCGGTCAGCTTGCCGCTGTCGGTGGCCACGACGATCGGGTTCGTCCCGTACGCCTGGCTCGGGAAGCGGTCGCTCAGGAGATCGGTCGCGTTCTGGCTCCCGGCGCCCGGCAGGGTCACGTTGTTGGTCGTGTTCGAGCCGGCCTGACCGGCGGCGACCACAAGCCCCACGATCAGTACGAGCCAGAGCCCGAGTACCACAAAGCGCCAGCGCGCGCACGCGCGGCCGAGTCCGTAGAGCAGGCCAGTCATCCGAACCTCCTAATCGCCGTCAGCGGCTTTCGCTGCGGTTGTGTCGGCTGATGCAAACCCTCCCGAAGTGCCCGATCCAGAACAAGAGGGGAACCCCGTGTGTTTTCCCTAGGGTTTCGGGGGAACGGCGCTGCCCGGGCCCGCTAGCCGATGGCCGCCGGGAGCTGGTAGCGAGACCGGATCCCGAGCTTGTTGTAGGCGCTACTGAGATGCTGTTCGACCGTTTTCTCGGTCACGAAGAGCGTTTGTGCGACCTCACGGTTCGTGTGCCCCTCGGCAACTTGGCGGCACACGCGCCACTCCGCAGCCGTCAGCGCGCCGGGCCCGGTCAGCTCGGCGCGCGGGCGGCGCCCGGGGCCGGCGTGCAGTTCGGCTCGCGCGCTCTCCGCAAGCGCGAGCGCACCGCACTCCTCGGCCAGCTGGATCGCCCTCCTCTGGGCGGCTCGCCCGTCCCGCCGGCGTCCGGCACGGGTCAGCTCCGCACCGAGGTCGGCGAGTGCGTGAGCCAGCTCCAGCCGGGCGGAGCTGCCTTCCAGGACCGCGACCGCTTCCTCCAGCAGGGCCAGCCCCTCCTCCCCGCGGGTCGCCAGCCCCGCGGTGCGCAGCGACCGGCCCAACGCCCCGGGCGCACCGACGAGCCGGCTCACGGCGAGCTGCTCCCGAGCCAGCCCGGCGGCCGTCTCCGACTCGTCCAGCGAGGCGAGCGCCGGCGCCACGAACGCCTTCCAGTCGTTGGGCCACCGCAGGTCGTAGGGCTCGAGCCGCTCGCCGCACCACATCAGGTCGGCGACGCCCTCGCGCACATTGCCCTCGGCGATCCGCAGGCGCCCGCGGGCGACCAGGTACTGGTCGACATAGAGGCGATCCTCGGCGACCGCAAACGCCTCGCCCCTTTGGGCAAGCTCCGCCGCGGCCGCGAGATCTCCGCGCTCCACGCGCACGACGATCGCCAGAGCAAGGAGCTGCAGCAGAACGAAATGCTGCTCCTCCACCAGCAGCAGCCCCGTCTCGGCCTCGACCTGCGCGTCTTGAAGGGAACCCTGCGCGAGCGCGATCGCGGCGCGATGGCCGTGGATGATCCCCTGTCTGGTCGCATGGCCCTCACGACGGGCGCCCTCCAGCGCGACATCGAGCAATCGAAGGGCCTGGTCGTACCGCTCTCCGAGCTCGAGCACCAGCAGCGCGACGAACGCGGCGTTCGTCGCGGCGGCGGCCGGGAGGCCGGTCGCGAGCGCCGCCTCCACCTCCTCCACGGCCGCCGCGGCCGGGCCCCCGTGAAGCAGCTGCTCGTGGGCGGTGTGGATTCTCGCCACCGCCTCGAAGCCGGGGTGACCGGCCGCCTGCTCCCGAAACCGCTCGAGGGCCGGGGCGAGCCCGGCACGTAGGCGCGGGACGGCCATTGCCACCGCCAATCGCTCGGAGCTCATCTCGAGCGAGCGCTCGGGGTCGAGCGGGCGAAGCTGGTCGGTCAGCAGAGCGAGCGCGTCGACGGCGGCCTCCGCCGAGCGGCCGCCCGACACGATCGCGCAGCGACCGAGCGTGGACGCCGCGTCGGCGCGGACCGTCGGTTCGGCGCTCGAGATCACGGCCGCGCGGAGATGCTCCTCGGCGGCATCGAACTGCATCGTGGCCACCTCGTAGCGACCGAGATCGGTGAGGATCTCCGCCCGCTCCTGCTCCCCCGGGGATTCCGCAAGCGCTCGACGCAGCCGCGCGGCGGCGGCGCCCGGAGAGCCACGGCGCGCCGCGACGGCGGCGGCCGATCTGAGCACCTCGACCCTGGCCCCGTCCCCTGTCGCGGCGGTCAGGAGGAGATGGGCGGTCAGGGCCTCCGGCGACGCGCCCTCCCCGGCCAGCGCTTCGGCTGCCGCGGCGTGCCGCGCCTCGCGCTCTCCGGGCGCGAGATCCTCATACAGGGCCGCGCGAACGATCGGATGAATGAACCCGACGCGCTCGCCACGAACGAGGATGTCCGCCCGGACGAGGTCATCAGCCGCAGCACCGGCGGCGTCCTCGCTCAGCCCCGACACGCGACCCGCGAGCTGCAGATCGCTGTCATCACCGAGCACGGCGACCGCCCTCGCCAGTTCGGTCGCCGCAGGACCGAGCGCGACGAGTCGGTGAAGGACAAAGCGGCTCACGGCGGCCGGACCGACCGCCTGGACCTGGCTGGCCGCGTCGGCCGACGGCACCACCTCGGCCGCGTCGAGTGCGCGCAGCAGCTCCCGCAGGAACAGGGGGTTGCCGCCGGTCGCCCTATGACACGCGCGGCAGAACTCCTCGGCCGCCTCCGTCCCAAGGCGCTCCCGCGCGAAAGCCACGGAGGCGGGCTCGCTCAGCGGTCTCGGCTGCAGCAGGCCGGCCTCGGGGCGCGACGCCACCTGCGCCCACAGCGACCCTCCGTCGGGCCCGGCTGGATCCGGCGGGCGTCCGGCGAGCAGCATCGCGACCTGAAGACCGTCAAGCCGCTGCCCGAGGTAGGCCAGGAAGCGCAGCGAGTCGCGGTCCGCCCACTGGCAGTCGTCGACCGACACGAGCAGAGGCGCCCGGTCGGCGAGATTCACCACCAACCAGTAGAGGCTGTGCAGGGCCTCGAAGCCGACATCGCCACCGGGCGGTTGCCGCTCGTCCGGCTCGAACAGGCGCGCCGCGGGAGCGGCCGCGCCCTGGAAGAGGTCGGCGTGCGCGGGTGCCTCGCCGATGATGGGCTCCAGAAGCTGCCTGACGATGCCGAACGCAAACGGCTGCTCGAGCTCCGAGGCCCGCGCCTGGAGCGGCGTCACGCCGGCCCGCTGGGCCGCCGCGCGCGCCTCCCGAACGAGCTCGGTCTTGCCGACCCCGGCGGGCCCCTCGACCAGGAGCAGGGTCCCCTCTCCGGCGCAGGCGCGATCGAGGCCTTCGCGCAGCGCGCCAAGCTCGCGCTCGCGCTCGCGCAGAGCCGACGAAGCAGACACGAAGGCGACCATACACGGCGCCGAGCGCGGGCCAGGGATGAAACCTAGGGGTAAACACCCGGGGTTCCTCCCTTGCGGACGTGGCTGCGCGCCGACATCGTGCAATGCGTGGAGAGCGCGAACGAGCTCAACAAGCGCAGGGTCCGGCTGTTCGTCGACGGGGTCTGGAACGAAGGACGCCTGGAGCTGATCGACGAGCTGGTGGCCGCCGACTTCGTCGGCCGCATGCCACGGATCGAGAGAGTCGTCCGCGGACGAGAGGGCGTGCGGCAGCTGGTGTCTCTCGGCCGTGGCGCCCACCCGGGGCTCTACGTCAAGATCGAAGACCAGCTCGCAGACGACGACCGCGTCGCGACGCGCTGGCGCGCGACCGCCGAAGCGCCCGCCGGTCGCACCGTCTGCTACGCCGGCATCTCGATCGTTCGTCTCCTGGCCGGAAAGCAGGTCGACTCGCACACCGAGTACACGGACGTCACGCCGCGGCTAGACCTCTAGCCGGGGGGCCTGGCGTTCAGCGCTCGTCGGTGATGCGGGCGCGGAACCGCCGCGCGCGATCGCCGTCGAGGCGGCTCGCCACGCGCTGGACGATCGACGAGGGCGGCCTCATGATCCGCTCGAGCTGGGCCTCGGCGAAGCCGGCCGGCGCGCTGCCCGTCTCCGCGAACCGGAACAGCGCCACCGCGAGGACCGCCGTGGCGCAGATCGCCAGCAGGTACGCGACGGCCATCGTCACCACGCCCGCCGCCGCGAGCGCCCAGCCGAGCAGGTCCACCCCGTTCCTCGCCAGCACGAAGCCCGCGACGGCCGCGACGAGGCCGGGCACGCCGACGAACAGCGCGGGCCTTATCCAGACGTAGACGACCCCGACGAGCTGTGTGCCCCACTTTCGCCCGACCACGCGCACGGAGCGCTTGGCGGCGCCGACCGGCCCGTCGCCGGCGAGCGCGATCGCGGGGATGACGAACAGGAGGACGATCGCCCAGCTGAAGCCGAGAAGGACGGCGGCCAGCTGGTCGATCCCCCAGCGCGTTGCCGCCCGCATCGGGATGCCGACTATCACCACGATCAGCGCCCAGGCCGCGATCTGCGGCAGCCGGCGCCGGGCAAGCCGAAGGCCGGCCGCCGGCTCGGTCCTGCGCCCGGCGAGCAGGTCGTCCGCGACCCCGGCGAGGCCGACGGCCGCGGCGTTCGACGCGAGCGCGATGACGTAGGTCGCGGCGCCCCCGAACACGATGCGCTGCAGGAGCGTGCCGTGGTGGCGGAACGTCACGACCACGGCGCCCATCACGCCCTCGATCAGGATCACCGCCACGAAGGCGCGCAGCGCGTAGCGGCGCAGCCCGCGGTCCGAGCGCGCGAGGTTGAACGCCACGCCCCCGACGGCCCAGCCGTCGCGCGCGTACTGGACGAGTCCCCGCCCGGTCGTGGGCTCGGTGTGCTCGGCGCTCGCCACGGGGCGCATCGTCGCGCCTTCGGCCGGGGAGGGCAACGGGGGCGGCGCGGGGCTTTCGGGCGGCGGCGGTCCGCGGGGCTCAGGCGGCGGCGACGCGGGCGCGGCGCTTGCGCGCGAACCATCCGGCCCTGCGCGGCGCCATGGCGGCGGAGTCCGGCTCCTCGTGCACCACGAGGACCGGCGTCGGGCTGCGGCGGTTCAGCCGGTCGCCCACGCGCTCGAGCAGGGGCACCCGCGGGCGGCGGTGGCCCTGGCCGACCACCACGAGGTCCCAGCAGCCGGTGCGCGCCTCGCGCAACAGCGCCGCGCCGGGCGCGCCGCGGGTCACGAGCTTCGTGATCGGCACGTCGTTCGGCACGAGCCGCGCGGCCTCCTCGACGTTGCGCTGCGCCCACTCGAGCAGCTGGCGCTCGAGCTCACGGCGGCTGACCGGCAGCACGATCGGGCCGGCGCCCGCCAGCGGCGGCGGTGGTGGAGCGCTGCTCAGCAGGCCGAGCCTTCCACGACCCGCCTGCACGAGCTCGATCGCCTTCGCGAGCGCGGCCCGGGAGGCGGTGCTGTCGTCGACCCCGACGAGGATGCGATGGAACATCTCGAGGCTCCTTTTTAGCGCGCTAAGAAGTCTACCGCAATCATTAGCGCGCTAAATTGTTTTTCGTGACATTCCCCCTACCGACGCCGATCGAGGCTGAAACTTCCGAGACCGCCGACTTCGGCGACGCCCTCGAGGAGCTGTTCCGCTCCGTGCTGCGGGCGAGCGGCCGCGGCGTGCCGGGCGGCCGCACCCAGCTGACGATGTCGCAGTACTGGGTCATGGCGGCCCTCGCGGAGGGGCCGCTCACGGTCAGCGAGGTCGCGCGGGCGGCGCAGGTGGCCGTCCCGAGCGCCACCCGCGCCCTGCGCGCGCTCCAGCGCCGCGGGTTCGTCAGCCGCCGCGACCACGAGGACGACGGCCGGCTCGTCACCGTGTCGCTCAGCCCGCGCGGGCGCGCCGTGCTCGGCGAGAAGCAGGAATGGGTCAGGACCCGCCAGCGCGAGATCTTCGAGGGCCTCTCCGCATCCGAGCAGGAGACGGTCACCGACACGCTGCGGGCGCTCGCCCACGCGATCGGCGAGCTCTGACTGTCACAGGCCGGCACGCGGCCCCGTCTCACCTCTGAAGCGAGACGAAAGGAGCAGTCATGAGGATCCTGGTAGCAGGCGCGACCGGAGCGCTCGGAAGGCAGCTCGTACCGCGGCTCGTCGAGCGCGGCCACGAGGTCGTCGGCATGACCCGGAGCGAGTCGAAGGTGCGGATGGTGCGCGACATGGGCGCCACGCCCGTGGTGGCGGACGCGCTCGACGCGGAGGCCGTCGCCAAGGCCGTGGCGGAGTCGCGGCCCGACGTGATCGCCCACGAACTGACCGCGATCCCCTCGGGGCTCGACCTGAAGCACTTCGACCGCGACTTCGAGCAGACCAACCGCCTCCGCACCGAGGGCACCGACCACCTGCTGTCTGCGGGCCGTGCCGCCGGCGTGCGGAAGTTCGTGGCCCAGAGCTTCGCCGGCTGGCCGTTCGCCCGGACGGGCGGGCCCGTCAAGAGCGAGGACGACCCGCTCGATCCCGCGCCGCCCGAGGCCATCAGGCAGACGCTCGCGGCGATCCGTCACGTGGAGGAGGCCGTGACCGCGGCCGACTGGACCGAGGGCATCGTGCTCCGCTACGGCGGCTTCTACGGCCCCGGCACCTCGCTGGACGTGGCCGGCGGCGGCTACGTCGACGCCATCCGGGCGCGCAAGTTCCCGATCGTCGGCGACGGCGGCGGCGTCTGGTCGTTCGTCCACATCGAGGACGCGGCCGACGCGACCGTCGCGGCGATCGAGCACGGCGATCCCGGCATCTACAACATCGTGGACGACGACCCCGCCAAGGTCGCCGACTGGCTGCCCGCCACGGCGAAGGCGCTCGGCGCGAAGCCGCCGCGGCACGTGCCGCGCTGGGTCGGCCGGCTGGTCGCCGGCGAGCTCGCGACGGTCATGATGACCGACATGCGCGGCGCGTCGAACGCCAAGGCGAAGCGCGAGCTCGGCTGGCGGCCCAGCCATCGGAGCCTGCGCGACACCTTCGCCGGAGCGGCCGCATGACGGACCCCCGCGAGGAGGACCTGCTCGAGGACCTGCGCCCCACGGCCTTCGCGATCGCCTACCGGATGCTGGGCAGCGTCGCGGAGGCCGAGGACGTGGTGCAGGAGTCGCTCCTGCGCGTGCACGGCGCGCTCGAGCGGGGCGAGCGGATCGAGTCCCCGCGGGCATACGTGGCGACGGTGGCCACCCGCCTGGCGATCGACCAGCTGCGCTCCGCGCGGGCGCGGCGGGAGACGTACGTGGGCGAGTGGCTGCCGGAGCCGATCGTCACCGAGCGCGCCGACGACCCCGCGCGCCAGGCCGAGATGGCCGACTCGCTGTCGCTCGCCTTTCTGGTGCTGCTCGAGAGCCTGTCGCCGGAGCAGCGCGCCGTGCTCCTGCTGCGCGACGTGTTCGACTACGGCTACGACGAGATCGCGACGATCGTCGGCACGAGCCCGGAGAACGCGCGGCAGCTGGCGGTGCGGGCGCGCCGGCACGTGGAGGAGGGGCGCCCGCGCTTCGACTCGTCCCGGGAGCAGCGCGACGAGCTCGCGCGCCGGTTCTTCGCAGCGACCCAGGAGGGCGACCTCGAGTCGCTCGAGGCGATGCTCGCCCACGACGTGGTGCTGCAGGGCGACGGCGGCGGCAAGGCGCCCGCGCTCGCCCGCGCCCTGCACGGGCGCTCGCGGGTGGCCCGCACGCTGGTCGCGTGGTCGCGGGCGGGGGCGCGCATCCCCGGCGTGTCGTTCCGGCTCGCCGTGGTGAACGGCCAGCCCGGGGCGGTGATCCGCGACGGCGAGGACAAGGTGATCAGCGTCATGGAGCTCGAGATCGCCGAGGGCCGGGTGCAGGGCATCAGGTCGGTCGTGAACCCGGACAAGCTGCGGCACATCGGCCCGGTCGCGAGCGTGACCGACCTGCTGCGCCGGCGCCGCAGCTGAGCGTCACATGCGGTCGCGGATCGCCCACAGGTCCGGGAACACCGGCGCGAAGAGCGTCTTGCGCAGGTAGGCGGCGCCGGGCGACCCGCCGGTCCCGATCTTCTGGCCGATCGTCCGCTCGACCATCTTCACGTGGCGGTAGCGCCACTCCTGGAAGCCCTCGTCCATGTCCACGAGCCGCTCGCACACCTGCGCCTCCTCGCCGTCGGCGGCGTACACCTCGAGCAGGAGCTCCTGCACCTCGGGCGAGGGCTCCCGCGGCTCGCCGACGTCGCGCTCGAGCTCCGCCGCCGGCACGGCCCAGCCGCGGGCGGCGAGGTAGCGCAGGAGCGAGTCGTAGAGCGGCGGGCGCTCCATCGCCGCCGCGAGGCGGGCGTGCGCCTCGGTGTCACCGGAGTGGTGCGCGACCACGCCCGGATCGCGCCGGCCGAGCACGACCTCGAGCTCGCGGAACTGGGCCGACTGGAAGCCGCTGCCGCTCTCGAGGCGGTCGCGGAAGCCGGCGAACTCGCGTGGCGTGAGCGTCTCGAGCACGTCGATCTGCGCGACGACCGTCTTCAGGATCGCGAGCAGGCGGCGCAGCGTGTGGAGCGCGTGCGGGCCGTCGCCCTGCTCGAGCCGCCGCTGGAGGCCGCCGAGCTCGTGGAGCATCTGCTTGAACCAGAGCTCGTAGACCTGGTGGATGACGATGAAGAGCACCTCGTCGTGCTCCTCGGAGCGCGGGTGCTGGGCACCGAGCACCTCGTCGAGGTGCAGGTAGGACGAGTAGTTGAGGGGGGCGGAGCCATCACTCATGTGCTCCGTGACGGTACCTCGACCGGCTTGTAAAGTCCCGCTCCGGGTGGGAAGGGGTGTACAAGCCTTGCGTTGGATCCTGGCGGCGGCGGGCGTGCTGATGCTGCTCGCGCCGGCGGCCCACGCCGCACGCGTCTACCAGGTGAAGGTGCACGACGTCTACGTGCGCAACAAGGCCCGCGGCTACACCATCGGGACGATCTACGCCGGCGAGCAGGTGGTGGTCCAGCGGCGCACGGGCGCCTGGGGCTACGGCGCCGTGCACGGCTCGTTCCACGGCGTCGGCGGCAGGCCGTGCGCCTGGGTGCAGATCAAGGGTCCGTCGGGCGAGTATCTGCGCGACACGGGCGGCCGCGCCGCCGCGGAGTGCCCCGCGCCGCCGCCGGAGCTGCACGAGAGCCGGCTGTTCCAGCCGGGGTCGTACTTCAGCCACATCGGCACCGGCGCGGTGTGGATGTCGCGCGTCGCCCCCTGCCCCAACCCCACCGCCTGGGGCAACTACAACCCGGCGACGCGCCTGATGGGCAACCCCTACGGCGTGATGCCGGTGGGACGCGGCTTCCAGGTCGACGGCTTCGGGGTGCGGTACCGCACCCGCGACGGCATCGCGGTGATGGTGAAGGACGCGAGCAACCCGGTGGGCGCGCCGAACTGGTTCTTCATGTTCGCCGACTGCCTCGAGGTCCCGCCCGTGCACATCGGCATGCGCCACGAGCTCGACGCCCCGGACCTACCCTGGCTGCCGGGCGGCGACCCCTCGGTCCGGCCGAAGCGGGTCTACAGAAGCAACAGCATGGGCTACTACTACGACTCCGCGGCGCGGCTGCGCTGGCGCTGGTGGGGGCCGCCCGTCACGAGGGCGAGGGGCGTCGGGCGGTACAACCGCTGCTACCCGTGCGGCGCCGACCGCTACGACACCGAGCCGGGGGCGCGTGTGGTGCTCTCGCGCCGTGTGGCCGGGAGCTGCAAGGGCTCCACGGCCGTCTTCTACACGCGCGCCCGTGTGACACTGCCGACGCACCGGGGGCCGCACTTCACGTTCAAGGGCGGGACGACGAACGTGCGGCTGCAGCCGACGTGCGGGTAGGACCCGGCGCCTCGTAGAGGCCGGCGTCCGCGCTCGTCCCCTCCAGCATCAGCTCGCACACGATCCGCGCCGCCACCCACCCCTGCACGTGGCCGGTGCCGCTGTACGCGCCGAGCGCGAACACGCGGCCGCCGCCCGCCGGCAGCGGCCCGCACACCGGCAGCCGGTCGGGCCCGTAGCCGACGAGGCCGACCCACCGGTGCGTGACCGGCGCCTCCACCCGGAGCTCCTCGCGCAGGTACCGGTCGAGCCGCGCCTGCACGGGCTCCGAGAGCACCTCCTCGTCCATCCAGGCCGCCTCGCCGTCGAGGTCCGAGAAGCCGCCGAGCGCGACCCGCCCGTCCGGCAGCTGGTGCGCATACTCGTAGCCGTAGCGGGCGTAGATCGGGAGCGGCAGGAGACCATCCGCGGCCGGCGCCGTGGCGACCATGTTGAGCCGCTTGGTGCGCACCGCCCCCGCCGCCGGGGCCAAGGCGGCCAGCCCGCCGTCCACCGCGATCACCACCCGGTCGGCCCGCACCTCGCCGCCGTCGGTCGCCACCAGGGTCCCGTCGCCGTCGGGCGCCGGCGGCGCCGTCACGCGCGTGCCCTCGGCGATCTCGGCGCCGTCGGCCTCCGCCGCCCGCGCGAGCGCGCGCACCCAGCGGGCCGGCTGCACCGACCCGTCGTGCACGGTGAGAAGCCCGAGCCGGTGCTCGCGCCGGACCGGCTCCGGCAGCTCGCCGGCCTCCACCAGCTCGCCCGGGAAGCCGTCCTCGGCCAGCGCGTCGCGGTGTGCGCGGACGTCCGGGGCCTCCTCCTCGTCCATCGCGAGCCTCAGGAGGCCGGTGACGCTGAAGGCGCCGAGCGCCCCGGCCGCGTCCGCCGCCTCGAGCATCTCGCCCTGCGCGGCGAGCGTGGCCGCGTAGATGCGCGCCGCCCGCTCGCGCCCCCACGCCTCCCGCATCTCGTTGTACATCGGCGCCGCCCCGGCGATGAAGAACCCGCCGTTGCGCCCGGTGGCGCCGCTCGCCACCGTCCGCCGCTCGACGACCAGCACCGACATCCCGCGCCGCGCCAGCCGCCAGGCGGTCGCGATGCCGCCGATCCCGCCGCCGATGACGCACACCTCGCAGCTGCGCGGCCCGTCGAGCGGGGGCCGCGCCTCGTAGGGCTCGTCGTGCCAGAGGGGGGTCGTGGCGTCCAACCGGGGCGAGCTTACGCGGTGGGCCGTGCGGGTCGCCGGCCGTACCTGTGCTCGACAAATGGATGACCCATATGGGACTGCCGCCCACTTGAGGTACACAGCCGCCTGCCGATAAGCGGTAGGGACGGCCGCGAACGCGCGCCAGGAAGGCAAGGGGTCATAACCGCACGGACGCAACAGATCAGCGCATCGATCCGCCGGCTGCGCCGCCGCCTGCGCGGCGAGCGCGGATCGATGCTGATCGAGGTGATGGTCGGCGCCCTGATGCTCGCGCTCATCACGACCGCCGTGCTCACGGGCCTCGACGGCGCGCAGGAGACCGGCAGGAAGAACAGGAACCGCTCGGTCGCCGCGACGCTCGCCCAGCAGGACATCGAGCGGCTGCGCGCGATGCCGGTCACGGCGCTCTCCAACTTCAGTCAGACGCGCACCGTGGACGCGAACGGCGTGAACTACACCGTCGCCTCGACGACCGAATGGGTGTCGGACTCCACCGGGGTCATCAGCTGCAGCGACGAGACCGAGCAGGCCGACTACCTGAAGGTCAGCTCGACTGTGAGCTCCCCCGCCACCGTCAGCCAGCCCGTCGTGGAGACCACGCTGCTCGCCCCGGCAGCCGGCACCGGCGCGGTGGTGGTCCGGCTCACTGACCGCGACGGGCTCGTGCGGCCCTCGACCTCCGTCTCCCTCGCCGGAAGCACGTACAGCACCTCGCAAGCGACGAACACGCTCGGCTGCGCGATCTTCGGCGGCGTGCCGGCGGGCAACTACACCGCACGGGCGCCCGGCGGGCTCGTGTCCTGGGCGAGCGTGAACCCGGCGACCTCCGCCGTGACCGTCGCTACGGGCAAGACCAGCGTCGTGCAGATGGAGCTCGAGCCGCCGGCGTCGCTGCTCGCGAACTTCGTCAAGCCGTCCGGCGCGCCGGCCGCCCCGACGGCCGCCTGGGGTGTCGTCTCGGTCGCCCACGCGAAGCTGCCTGGCGGGCGGAAGGTCTTCACCGGCGCAACGGGCACGTCGCTGGCTGCCGACACGCTCTTCCCCCACCACGACGGCTACGGCGTGTACGCCGGCGGCTGCAAGGCGAACAATCCCGCGAACTGGGACGCCGACTACTTCCTGCCCGGCGGTCCCGGCTACGTCCAGCTGGACCCGAGCGACGTGAACAAGCCGGTCAACGTGGTCATGGCGGCGCCGCGCGTGACGGTCCGGCGCTCGTCCGGCAGCGGCGGCTGGACGGCGCACGCGCGATTCGACGAGGCGGACGACCCGGCGCTCGGTAGCACCTGCACCACCTCGCGGGCCGGCTTCCAGACGAACAACAGCGGCAGCACCAGCACCAAGAACCTGGACTTCGCCCTGCCGTTCGGGACCTACGACGTCTGCGCCGACGACAGCTCCAGGAGGAGGACGGTATCGGTCACGCTGAGCCCCACCGACCCGGCGCCGACGCCGGTGACCGTCGACCTGACCAGCGGCACGAGCAGCGGCAGGTGCCCGACCTGATGACCGCGTGCCTTCGCCGGCTCCGCTCGGACGAGTCCGGCTTCACGCTCGTGGAGCTCCTGGCCGCGATGTCGATCGGCCTCGTGGTCCTCATGGGCGCGTTCCTGCTGCTCGACCACGCGACCGCGACGTCCGCCGACGTCTCCTACCGCCAGGACGCGACCCAGCGCGGGCGCCAGGCCATGGAGTCGATGACGCGCGACCTGCGCTCGGTCATCTGCTTCGGCAACGCGTCGGGCCCGATCGTGTCCGGCAACGCGACGGGCGTGGCGTTCACCAGCGACCTGACCGGGAACGACAACGCGGTCCAGAAGCGCGAGCTGGCGTACGACGCCGCCGCCGGCACCATCACCGAGCGGGTCTACGCCAGCGCCGGGGCCTATCCCAATTTCACGTTCGGCTCCACGCCGATCGGCAGCCGCCTGCTCCTGTCGCGCGTCGGCAAGGCGATCGTGAGCGGTCAGTCGCAGAGCGTCTTCCGCTACTTCGAGTTCACCCCGGGCGGCGCCCAGGGCGACCTCCGGGAGCTGCCGGACGCCAACGGCGAGAACGCGCGCCGTGTCGTGCTCGTGCGGATCACCTTCTTCGCGAAGCCGGACCGGGTGAACCCGGCCGACCGGGACGCCACGACCTTCACCAGCGACGTCTACATCCGGATCGTCGATCCGACCAGGCCGACGGAGGGCCCGACATGCATCTAAGGCTTCGCCGCCTGCTCCTGAGGCTCGGCTGCTCGCGTGGGTTCACGACCGTGACGCTCATGGGCGTCCTGTTCGTCGGCGGCCTGCTCGTGGTCGCCGCCTACGCCGCCGTCGACCCGGACATCTCGCTCTCGCGCGACGACCAGGACGCGAAGCAGGCCTACGCGGCCGCCGACGCGGGGCTGCAGTGGTACCTGAACCGGCTAAACGTCGACAACGCCTTCTACCTCAAGTGCTCGGACGTCGATCCGCCGAGCCCGGGCGAGGTCGCCCCGATCTACGACAGGGAGTGGGACGGCGTCGGCGACGACCCGCGCGCCTGGAGGCCCCTTCCCGGCGAGAAGGCCGAGTATGCCGTCGAGCTGGTCCCGGCGCCGAACGCCCCCATCCCCTTCGGGGAGACCCAGCGTCGCTGCGTGGAGAACGATCAGTACTCGATGATCGACGACCAGGGGAACCTGCGCCTGCGCGTGACCGGGCGCTCGCGGGGCGAGTACCGCACCGTGGTCGCGACGCTGCGCCGCTTCAACTTCATCGACTACGTGTACTTCACGAACTTCGAGACCAAGGACCCGGACACCTACGCCAACACGGCCGAGGTGGAGCAGGCGAACAACGAGTGCCAGGTGTTCCGGAGCGAGCGCACGAGCTTCTGCGACGAGATCCAGTTCGCGCCGACGGACGACCAGAACGGCCCGGTCCACACCAACGACAGCATCATCGTCTGCGGCCACCCGCTCTTCGGCCGTAACAGCAGCGACCGCATCGAGCTGAACGGCGACCCGCCCTACGGTCCGGCCTGCGCCGGCGGGTCGCCGAACATCCAGGGGACGCTCGTCGCCCCGGCGGGCGTGCTCGAGATGCCGCCCTCGAACGCCGAGCTCGCGAACATCGTCGGCAGCGACTACCACTACTACGGGCGGACCACTCTCGTCCTGAACGCCAACGGGACGATGACCGTGACCGGCCGCCAGAGCCTGCCGACCGCCTCCGTCACGACCAAGACGCTGCCGATGCCGTCGAAGGGCGTCTTCTACGTCAGCAATCTCAGCTGCCCGAGCGGCTACGTGCTCCGCCAGACCTACTCCACCTCGTCGGGGAACCCGTCGGGCTGCGGCGACGTGATCGTTCGGGGCACGTACGCGACCAACCTGACCGTCGCCGCCGACAACGACGTGCTCGTGAACGGCAACCTCGTGCGCGGCAACCAGGAGATGCTCCTCGGCCTGATCGCGAACAACTTCGTCCGCGTGTACCACCCGGGCGACTTCAGCGGCAGCGGCCTGCGCGGGGGCCCCTATCCCTGCCGTAACTCGCTGTCCACGCCGGCCGTGTCGCAGATAGACGCCGCGATCCTCGCGCTCCAGCACTCCTTCATCGTGGACAACTACTACTGCGGCAACCCGATGGGGGACCTGACCGTGACCGGCGCGATCGCGCAGCGCTACCGCGGGCCGGTCGGCACCGTCAACAGCGGCAGCATCTACACCGGCTACAGCAAGAACTACAACTACAACGACCGCCTGCGCTACCGCGAGCCGCCGTACTTCCTCGACCCGGTCCACGCGGCGTGGCACATCGCGCGCCAGACGGAGCGGGTGCCGGCGATCGCGAAGCGCTAGCCCCCGAGCGCCTCGTCGAGCGCCTCGTTGACCAGCTCGTCCGCGCGCACGTTGCCCTCGCGGCGCACCGGGCGGACCGACCAGGCGTCGAACTCGCGCAGCGCCTTCATCGCCTCGAGGTAGAGCGGCTTGAGCCCGGCGTGCTTGACGCGGTACTCGCCGCCGATCTGGCGCGCCACGAGCTCGGAGTCGTTCACCACCTCGACCTCGCTCGCCCCCAGCTCGCGGGCCAGCTCGAGCCCGAGCAGCACCGCCCGGTACTCGGCCACGTTGTTGGTGGCCTCGCCGATGTAGGCGCTGCGCTCGGCGAGCGGCTCGCCGTCGGGGTCGCTTGCCACGGCCGCCGCGGCGGCCGGGCCGGGGTTGCCGCGGGCGCCCCCGTCCACGTGGACGACGACCTTCTGCACGGGCCGGTGGGCTACTCGCCCCCGGGCGACTCGATCGGCGGGAAGCTGCCGGTGGCCCGCCGGCGGCGCCGGTTCTCGTGCGCCGGGTGATCGCCCGGGCTGCCGCCCTGGCCGCGGCGGTCGATGATGACCTCCACGTGCGGATCGTCCCTGTAGTAGTCGGCGAGCTTGTCGTACAGCTCGTCGGCCAGGGCCTCCGGCACGACGCAGTAGATCATCCCTCCGAGCCTCCCTCCGTCACCGCCTGGCCCGCCACCAGGTTCCCGTTGGCGTCGATCGTCCCGTTCCAGTCGCTCACGCCGTCCTCGATCTGGTCGAGCTGCTCGCCCTTCTCGAGCAGGTCCACCGGCTGCGACTCGTCGCCGAGGTCTATCCGGTAGCGGTACCAGGACAGCTCCCACGCCACCACGATCGTCACGGCCGCCGGCTGGTCCGGGTCCGGCATCGCCCTGACCCAGGGCGCGCCCAGCGTGCGCGCCAGGCCGGAGATCGTCCGCTGGTGGTCCGATCCGTTGAAGAGCTCGAGCGCCCGCTCGACCTTGGCGCCCGCCGTGGTCGGCACGGCGCGCACGTGGCGCGGGTCCTTGGGCCGCGTGCGCGGCTTGCGCGGCGGCGGCGTGGCGTGCTCCGGCAGCGGCGTGCGCGGCTCGTGCTCGTCGGAGTGCCCGCCGTTCGGCGCGCCGTGCGCCGGCTCAGACGGGCCCGGCGACGGCTCCTGCGCCGCCGGGCGCTCGCGCCGTCGTCCGAGGCGTGACAGGAGCGACCGGCGCGGCTCGGCGCGTGGCACGCGGCTCGGCATCTCGGCGGCGGCGGCCTCGCGGATCCAGCCGTGGTGCTCGGCCCGTCCGAAGCACAGCTCGCACACCACCCGGCGGTGCCCGCCGGGCGCCAGGAAGGGCTCGGTTCGCTCGCCCTTCAGGATCGTGCGCCCGCAGACGTCGCAGACGATGTGGTCGTGGACCGGCCGCAGCTCCTTCTTCACGTCGCCCGATGATAGGGGCGAGAATCCGGACGGGGGACGCTTGGGATCAGGCCTTCACGGCCTCCTGCTCGCGCTGGGCCTTCGCCACGACCTCCTGGGCCACGTGCCCGGGGACCTCCTCGTAGCGCGCCAGCTCCATCGAGTAGTCGCCGCGCCCGCCCGTGATCGCGCGCAGGTCCGGCGCGTAGCTCAGCATCTCGGACATCGGCACCTCGGCCTTGACCTCGGTCACGGCGCCCTTCGGCTCCATGCCGAGCGGCCGCCCGCGGCGCGAGTTGAGGTCGCCGATCACGTCGCCGACGGAGTCCTCCGGCACCGCGACCGTGATGATCATGATCGGCTCCATCAGCACGGGCTGGGCCTGCTCCATCGCGTCCTTGAACGCCATCGAGCCGGCGATCTTGAACGCCATCTCGGAGGAGTCGACCGAGTGGTGCTGGCCGTCGTACAGCCGCACGCGCACGTCCTGGACCGGGCAGCCCGCGACCACGCCGGACTGCATCGCCTCCTGCACGCCCTTCTCGACCGCCGGGATGAACCCGCCCGGGATCACGCCGCCCTTGATCGCGTTGACGAACTCGAACCCGGCACCCTGCTCGAGCGGCTCGATCTCGATGTGGCAGTCCGCGAACTGGCCGCGGCCGCCGGTCTGCTTCTTGTAGCGGGCGTGGGCCTTCGACGAGCCCTTGATCGTCTCGCGGTAGGGCACCCGTGGCGGGTGCAGCTCCACCTCGGCGCCGAAGCGCTCCTTCATGCGGTCGACGATCACCTCGACGTGGATCTGGGTCAGCCCCGCGACGATCTGCTCGCCCGTCTGGGGGTCGCGGTGGAAGTCGATCGTCGGGTCCTCCTCCTGGAGCCGGCGGAGGGCCGTGCCCATCTTCTCCTCGTCGCCCTTCGCCTTCGCCTCGATCGCGAACGCCATCACCGGCTTCGGCATCTCGGGCAGCGCGAGCGGGATCTCGCGGTCGGTCGACGCGAGCACGTCGCCGGCGTGCGTCTCCTTCAGCTTCGCGACCGCGCCGATGTCGCCGGGGCCGAACTCGGAGGCGTGCTCCTGCTCCTTGCCCTGCGGCACGAGCAGCTGGCCGAAGCGCTCCTTCACGTGCGCGCGGCAGTTGTAGACCTGGGAGTCGTGCGTGACCATGCCCTGGTACACGCGGAAGAGGTTGAGCTTGCCGGCGAACGGGTCGGCGAGCGTCTTGAACACGAAGGCCACCATCTCCTTCGACTCGTCCGGCTCGAGCGTCACGCCGTCCACCTCGACCGCGCCCTTCTTGGCGGGCGAGGGCAGGTCCTCCACGAAGGCGTCGAGCAGGCGGTTGATGCCGAGGTTCTTGGTGGCCGCGCCGCACGTGACCGGGAAGATGCGGCCCTCGGTGACGCCGGTCTTGAGCGCGTCGACGGTCTCCTCGTGCGAGATCTCCTCGCCCTCGAGGTAGCGCTCCATCAGCGCGTCGGAGACCTCGGCCACCTCGTCCATCAGCTTCTCGCGGTACTCCTGGGCCTGGTCGCGGAGTTCCTCCGGGATCTCGATCTCCTGCGCGCTGCCGCGCTCGGCGCCGTCGTAGCGCCAGCCCTTCATGTCGATCAGGTCGACCACGCCCTGCAGCTCGTGCTCGGAGCCGATCGGGATCTCGGTGGCGACCACGTGCGGGCCGAAGGCCTGCTTCAAGGAGTCGAGGGCGCGGAAGAAGTCGGCGCGCTCGCGGTCGAGCATGTTCACGAAGATGAGCCGGGAGAGGCCGAGCTCGTCGGCGCGCTGCCAGAGGCGGTCCGTCATGACCTCCACGCCCATGACGCCGTTGACGACGAATACCGCGCCGTCGCAGACGCGCAGCGAGGCGAGCGCGTCGGCGATGAAGCTCGGGTCGCCCGGGGTGTCGATCAGGTTGATCTTGCGGTCGTCCCACTGGAAGGAGGAGAGGCTCGCGGCGATGGACATCTCGCGCGCCTTCTCGTCCGGTGCCGAGTCGGAGACCGTGGTGCCGTCGACCACCGAGCCAAGACGGTTGATCGCGCCCGCCTCGAACAAGAGAGCCTCGTTCACGGACGTCTTGCCGCTGCCCCGGTGGCCCACCAAGGCCACGTTGCGGATCCTCTTGGCCGATTCGTGCGGCATCCTTCTCCTCTCCTGGCTGACCGGCTGATCGAGCAACTCAGCCTACAGCGGCGACGGCCTCGTCGAGCCCGTCGTGCATCGGCGCCGCGCTGCTGATCTCGGTCAGGATCAGCACCCGCCGCAGCGGCGACGAGGGCGGCACCGCCAGCCGCAGGTCCTGGCGGCGGCGGCCGAGCCGGCGGGCGAGGTCGAACAGCACCTCGATCGCCGCCGAGTCCAGGTAGCGGCAGTCGCTCAGCTCGATCACGAGGCCGAGCGCGTCGTTCGGGATCGAGCGCAGCAGCTCGTCGCGCACGAAGGTGGCGTTGGTCATGTCGACCTCCCCGCCGACCCGCACGACCACGACGCCGCCGTGGCGCTCGACAGCGATCTCCGCCGGGGTCGTCACGCCGCTTCCCAGCTGCCCTCGCGCAGGATCCGGCGCATCCGGACGACGGTGCCCGCGCCCTCGGTGGACACGTCCACCTCGTCCATCAGCCCCTCGATGATCTTGAGCCCGCGGCCGCGGTGGTGGCCGCGGCGGTCGCGCCACTGGCCCGTGTCGGAGACCGTGACCGCCACGGAGCGGTCCTCGAGCCCGGCCTCGATCGAGAACGTCGCGTCGCCGGGGCCGTAGGCGTGCTCGATCGCGTTGCCTGCCGCCTCGCACACGCTGAGCGTGATCTCGTAGGTCTCGGCATCCGAGGCGCCGAGCGCGTGCAGGAAGCGCCCCATCCGGCGGCGCAGCCCAATGAGCGACCCGGGCTCCGCCCGCAGCGAGAGGTGGAGCCGCTCGGCGCTGACCGGCTCCGGGCGCACGGCCAGCAGCGCCACGTCGTCGGAGGGCTCGTTCGGGCCCAGCACTCCGGCCAGGATCTGGTCGCAGAGGTCCTCGAGCTCGCCGCCGGCCGCCGCCGCGGCGGCCGCCAGCTGGTGCATGCGGTCCTCGAGCGGCACGTCCCTGCGCTCCACGAGCCCGTCGGTGTAGAGCAGCAGCGTCGAGCCGGGCGCGAGCGTGGCCTCGGTCTCGCGGAACACCGCCGGGTCCGCCGCGCCCACGGGCACGGAGCGGCCGCCCTCGAGGAAGTAGGGGTCGTGGTGGCCGAGCACGAGCGGCGGCGGATGGCCGGCGCTCGTCAGCGTGACGTGGCCGGTCTCGCGGTCGAGCACGAGGTAGAGGACGGTTGCCATCACCTCCTCCACGCCGCTCATCACGAGGCGGTTTATGCGGGACATGACCTCGGCGGGCGAGTGCTCCACGAGGCCGTAGGCGCGGAAGGCATTGCGGAGCTGGCCCATCACCGCCGCCGCCCTCAGGCCGTGGCCGACCACGTCGCCCACCACGAGCGCCACGCGGCCGTCCTTCGACTCGAGCACGTCGTACCAGTCGCCGCCGATCGCGGCGCCGCGGCCGGCGGGCAGGTAGCGCGCCGCCAGGCCCACACCCTCGATCTCCGGCAGGCGCTCGGGCAGCAGGCTGCGCTGGAGCGTCTCGGCCACGCGGTGCTCGCGCTCGTACACCTCGCGCAGGCGCCCCTCCACCAGCTTGCGCTCGTGAATGTCGATCGCGGTCCCCACGTAGCCGGCGAAGCGGCCGCGCTCGTAGCGCGGCACGCCGCGGTCGACGATCCAGCGGTACTCGGCGTCCTTGCCGCGCAGCCGGTACTCGCGCTCCCACGGCCGCCGGGCGTCGAGCGCCTCGAGCCAGGAGTTGAGCACCTCGTGCGAGTCGTCCGGGTGCACGCCGAGCGTCCAGGTCGCGCCGAGCTCCTCCTCGAAGCTCGTGCCGGTGAAGCGCAGCCAGCCCTCGTTCACGAACGTCACGAGGCCGCGGTCGTCGGTGGTCCAGATCATCACCGGCGCGGTGTCGGCGAGCTCGCGGAAGCCCTGCTCGGACTCGCGCAGGGCCTCCTCCATCGCGCGCCGCTCGTGGATGTCGGTGGCGGTGCCCACGTAGCCGACGAACTCGCCCTCCTCGAAGCGCGGCACGCCGACCTCGAGCACCCAGCGCTCCTCCCCGTCGTGGCGCAGCAGGCGGTACTCCATGCGGAACTCCTCGCGCCTCGCGAACGCCTGGCGCCAGCGCGCCACGAGCTCGGTGCGGTCGTCGGGGTGGGCGCTGAGGGCGAAGGTGTCCCCCAGCTCCTCCTTCAGATCGCGGCCTGTGAAGCGCAGCCAGCCCTGGTTCACGAACGTGACGTGGCCCTCGGCGTCGGTGGTCCACATGAGCGCGGGCGTGTTGTCGGCGAGCGCGCGGAACCGCGCCTCGCTGTCGCGGATGACGTCCTCGCTGCGGGCGCGCTCGGAGGCCGCGCCGACCACGTTGGCGAGCGACTGGAGGAAGTGGGCGTCGTCCTGGGTGAAGCGCTGGCGGCGGCGGCTGTGCACGGCGATGACGCCGCCCTCCGCGCCGATGCGCGCGGCCATCGCGCTCACCACGTCGAGGTCGCGCTCCAGCGCCGAGCGCCCGAAGCGCGGCTCGCCGCCGAAGTCCTCCACGATCACGGGCGCCTCGGCGCGCAGCGCGTTACCGGCGAGGTCGTTTTCCCCGGCCGGCAGCACGCCGCCGATCACGCCGTCCGGCAGGCCGTGCCCGGCGCGTACCAGGAGGCCCTGCCCGTCGCCGGTAAGCTCGAGCAGCGACACGTACTCGGCGCCCAGCTCCCTCGCCGCGGCGACCGTCTCCTCGAGCAGTTCGTCGAGCGGGGCGCCGCTCAGCGCCCGCTGGCCCAGCTCGGCCAGCGCAGCCTGACGGCGCGCGCGCG
Source organism: Thermoleophilaceae bacterium (assembly GCA_036407035.1). GTDB lineage: Bacteria > Actinomycetota > Thermoleophilia > Solirubrobacterales > Thermoleophilaceae > JACVRW01. The sequence goes on from DASXAA010000168.1 coordinate 32,428, forward strand.
TGCCGAGCGAGTCCTCGTCGCGATGGGAGCGCCGCCGCAGTTGCACCGGTTCGGCCCTAGTCGTGCTCGGCCAGCGGGTCCCCCTGGAGGCGGGACTTGAGCCGCAGCACCGCCTTGGTGTGCAGCTGGGACACTCGCGATTCGGTCACGCCGAGCACCTCGCCGATCTCCCTCAGCGTGAGGTTCTCGTAGTAGTAGAGCGCGACGACCAGCTTCTCCCGCTCCGGCAGCCGCGCGATCGCGTCGGCCAGGCGGTCCTTCATCTCGGTCGTGTCCATCTCGTGCGCCGGGTCGACCGCCTGCGGGTCCTGGATCGTGTCCAGGAGCGAGACCTGGTCGCCAGAGGCGTCCGAGACCGTCCACAGCTCGTCCAGCGCGACCACCGATGAGTTGGAGATCCGCACGAGCGACTCCTGGAAGTCCTCGACCGAGATGCCGAGCTGGTCGGCCATCTCCTGGTCGGTCGGCGCGCGGTGGAGCTCGTGCTCGAGCTTGGCGTTGGCCCTCTCGATCTCGCGCGCCTTCGTGCGCACCGAGCGCGGCACCCAGTCGAGCGAGCGCAGCTCGTCGATGATGGAGCCCTTGATGCGGGTGATCGCGAAGGTCTCGAACTTGATCTCCCGCTCGGGCTCGAAGCGCTCGATCGCCGAGATCAGGCCGAGCAGCCCGTAGGAGATGAGGTCGGCCTCCTCGACGTGCGAGGGCAGCCCGCTCGACATCCGGCCGGCCACGTACTTGACGAGCGGGGCGTACGCGAGCACAAGGCGCTCGCGCGCCTTTTCGTCGGCGCCGTCCTTGTACCGGCGCCAGAGGTCCTTCAGCTCTATCGCCTTGAGGTTGGTTTCCAGACCGAGCCCTTCCTTCAAGCGCGCGGATGAGCCCGCGCATAGGCCGTTTTCAGGCGCCTCGACTCTACCCGAGTGTAGGTCTGCGTCGTGCTGATTGAGGCGTGCCCCAGCAGATCCTGGATGGAGCGCAGATCCGCGCCACCCTCCAGCAGATGTGTCGCGAACGAGTGGCGCAGCGTGTGAGGCGATACGCCACCCTGGAGCGCGGCGCGCCGCACCTGGATCCCCAGCCGGCGGCGCACGTCCGAGGTCGAGAGCCGCCGGCCGGACTTCGACAGGAAGAGCGCCGGGTCCGTCTCCCCGGCCGCGGCGAGCGCCGGGCGGGCGCGCGTCACGTAGTCGTCGAGCGCCCTCCAGGCGTGCTCGCCGACGGGAACCACGCGGGTCTTGCCGCCCTTGCCCTCCACCCTTATCTCCTCGGCATCGAAGGCGAGCGACTGGAGGTCCAGGTTCACGAGCTCCTCGGCGCGCAGTCCGGCGGCGTAGGCGAGCTCGAAGAGGGCGCGGTCGCGCAGCTCGAGCGGCGTGCCGCCGGGGATCTGCTCGAGCAGTTCGGCCACCTCGCCCGGCTTCAGCACGCGCGGGAGGTACTTGTCGCGCTTCGGCGCGGCGACCAGGTCGGCCGGGTTGGCGGCCAGCTCGCCGCGCTCCACGAGGCGGCGGTAGAAGGCGCGAACCGCCGCGAGCTTGCGCGCCACCGTTGACTTGGTGGCCCCGCGCTCGCTCAGCACGCCCGCGAAGCGGCGCAGCTCGCGGTGGCCGAGGTCCTTCGGGCCGAGGTCGTGCCCGGCCGCCCACTCGGCGAGCTGCGACACGTCCACGCCGTAGGCGTAGCGGGTCTTCTCCGCCGCGCCACCCGCCCGCAGGCCGTCATCGAACGCCCGCAGGGCCTGCTGCCATTCTGTCTGCGTGGGTGTGTTCTTCGTCAACACGGAGGACGGGCGGGTGGCGACCCTCGGTCAGCTGACCGAGGCGGGTCTGCTGGACGAGCTGGACCACGCGGTGAAGCCCTGGCATCCGATCCAGGGCCCGAGCGACGCCTCCACCATGTGGTACGCCGTACTGCGCAAGCGGGTGCGGGGCGTGTTCATCGGCACGCTCTGCATTCGACACACCGGCCGCCAAGCCTCCCTGGAGGAGGACGGGTGGGAGGAGATCCCGGTCGCAGAAATCGGGACCTGACGGGCTCGGGAGCGGCGCTGCCAAGGAAGCAGGCCCGAAGTCGTGCTGGGCACGACGAGGGCCGATGACGCAGGCAGCGGCGTTCCCGAGCCGTCAGGCGATGTAGATGGGGGCGCCGACGGGGACCTGGTCGTAGAGCTCGATCACGTCCGGGATCGCCATCCGGATGCAGCCGTGCGAGGCCGCGTGGCCGAGCGAGTAGGTCTCGTCGGTGCCGTGGATGCCGGCGCCGTCGAAGATGCCGAGCCAGCGGGCCTTGAGCGGGTTCTCGGGCGTGCCGCCCGGGACGACCGTGCCGGCGAGGGAGCCCGCCCACGCGCTGTTCGGCACGCTCCATGCCGGGTCCACGGCCTTGTTCTGGATGTGGTAGATGCCCGCCGGGGTGTCGAAGCCCACCGCGCCGACGGCAACCGTGTATGCCTTCGCCAGCTGAAGCTTCTTGTAGAGGCGCAGCTGGAAGTTGGCCCGGTCCGCTACGAGCAGCACCGGGTACTTCTTCGCGAGGTCCGCGCGCGTGACCTTCGGCTCCACGTGCCGCACGGCGGCGCGCACGCGGCGCTCGACCCCCGGCACCGTCAGCGCCTGCGCGATCCGGCGCTCGAGCCGAGCCGACCGCACACGGATCCCCACCTTCTCCTTGACCTTCTCGAGCGAGGGGAAGTCGAGCGTGGCGTCCTGCGCCGGGTGGTTGACCTGCTTGGCCACTCGCTGAACGAGCTTGTCGACCGCCGGCCGTGAGTAGCTCACGCGAGCGGGCACCTGCGCGGTCTCCTCGCCGCCCGTCAGGTCGCGCGCGACCCTGGTCACGATGCTGCCGTCGCGGCTCTTCTGGAGGGCCTCGTCGACCATGCCGTCGATGTCCGCCTTCACGCCGGCGTCGTGCGCGGAGAGCGTGAACCGCGTGCCCTTGTAGAAGACGACGACGGGGCGCTCGAGCGGCCTCTGGAGCTCTCGGCGCACCACGCGGCGGGCCTCGTCCACCCGCATGCCGCCGAGGTCCACGCCGGCGACGGTCACGCCCTTGGCGATCAGGTCGTCGCGCGAGGAGTCGTAGGCGTACGCCGCCGCGATGGCGCCTCCCAGGAGGAGCAACAGGACCGCCGTGACCAGGATTACCGACTTGTGCCTCATGCGAGTGTCACGGCCGTGGCCGCGCGGGGCAAAGTGTAGGGACCGAGGGGGCGGATCCCCACCGGTGAACAGGCACTTGCGTCCCCTTTCGGGGTGGAACCTGCGCTGAATGGGGCGTCGGCGGGCGGTTTTCTAGACGCCCGACCCCGTGCGAGCGAGCACCGAGTCGATGGCGCCCAGCACCCGCTCGCGGGCGCCGTGGTCGCGCTCGTAGTCGCGCAGCGTGACGAGGTCGTTGCGCTCGAGGGAGCCGAGCAGCGCGATGACCTCCTCGGCCTCGAGGTCGTCGTAGTGGGCGACCGGGGGCACGGGGGGCGGTGGGTCCGCGGTCGCGGGGGGCCGGGGCGGGTCCTCCGGCGGGTCCGCGGGCGCCGGGGGCCGGGGCCGTTCCTCCCGCGGGTCCGCAGGCGCAGGGGGCCGGGGCCGGTCCTCCGGCTCGCCCGCCTCGGCGCGTTCCTCCTCCCCCGCGTTCTCCTGCGCGAGGGTGTCGAGCAGCCGCCTCAGCTCGGCGACCTGGTCGCGGCTGAGGTTCCCGCCGGCGTCTCCCCGCGGGCGGCGCACGTGCGGGCTCCAGCGCAGGAACTCCTCGACCTCGCGCTCGTAGCGGTATGGCTCTTGGGCGCCGCGCACGAGCGGGTGCAGCCGCAGGTGCTCGCCGAGCGCCGCGACAGCCTCCCGGCTCGTGTACTGGTAGACGAAGCCGGCCGCCTTGTAGCGGCGGTTGTCCACGCCGCGCCCGAACCGGAGCTGCCCGAGCATCTCCGGCGTCAGCTTGACCCCGAGCCGCCGCAGCACCGATGCCGCGAGCCCGGTGCCGATCGGCGGCAGGACGGGCGCGTACGGCTTGCCGAGCACGCCGGCCACCTCGCTCAGCGCGAGCACCCCGTCGCCGGCGACGTTGAACGTGCCGGGCAGCCTGTGCTTGGCGGCGTGCTCGAGCGCGTGCACCACGTCGTCCTCGTGGACGAACTGGTAGCGGGGGTCGAACCCGAGGATCATCGGCACGACCGGGAGGCTGAACAGGCCGATATGCGACGTGTTCACGTCAGGGCCGAGCACGTTCGCGAAGCGCAGGATCGTCACCGACGCCTCGGGGTTCTGCTCGGCGAACTCGCGCAGCGACGCCTCCGCCTCCACGACGTCGCGCTCGACCGGCGTGCGCGGCGGGTGCGGGCGACCCATGGTCTCGTCGAAGAAGGCGGGGTCGTCCTGCTCGGAGCCGTAGAAATGGGTCGAGGACTTGAACACGACCTTGTTCACGGGCGAGTCGCTGCCGCTGCAGGCGGCGAGGATGTTCATCGTCCCGATGACGTTGTTCTCGTGGGCGAGCGCCGGCGTGGTGGTAGCGGAGTCGACCACGAGCCGCGTGTCCACGACCGTGTCGATCGCGGCGGCCTCGACCACCCTCCGCAGGAGGGCATGCTGCGCGCCGACCTTCACGTACTCGGTGCGCTCGAGCTCGACGCTCGGCTCCTCGCTGTCCACGCCGATGATCGCCTCGATCTCGGGGAACGCCTCGAGCGCCTGTGCGAGGCGACCGCCCCAGTAGGTCGACAGGCCCGTGATGAGGATCCGCTTCGACGGCACGGCTATCCGAACCAGACCGACTTGCGCTTCGCCAGCATGTCCCAGAGGTTCTCCTGGATCCGCGCGCGGGTCTCGTGCGCGACCGTCTGCACGAGCGCCTTGTCCTCGTACATACCCTGTTCGTCGAACCGGATCGGGTCGAGGAAGCGGATCCTGAACTTGGCCGGCAGGTAGCCGAGCATGCCGAGCAGCCCGAAGTGCGGGAAGGTCGGCGTGATCGGGAAGTAGAGCAGCCCGGTGAGGCGCTTCATCAGGCCGATCTGGGCGAACACCGGCGCGGCCTCCTCCGCCCCGACGACGCACACCGGCACGATCGGCGCCCGCGCGCGCATGGCGGCCTCGACGAAGCCGCCGCGCCCGAAGCGGCGCAGCCGGTAGCGGTCCCTGTAGAGCTTCTCGGTGCCCTTGCGCCCCTCCGGGAACACGAGCACGAGCTGCTCCTCGTCGTAGAGCAGGCGATGCACGTTCGCGGGGTGGGCCGCCACGCAGCCGAGCTTCGGGATCAGCATGCTGAAACCGGGGAAGCCCTTGAAGAAGTGCTCGACGGTGATGTTCACGTCGCGCGGGTGCGGGTGCTCCTCGCGGATCGCCTTGGCGATCATCGCGGCGTCCGGCGGCAGGGCGCCGGAGTGGTTCGACACGAGCAGCGCGCCGCCTGCCGTGGGGACGTTCTCGATCCCCTCGACCTCCGCCCGGAACCAGTAGCGGTAGAAGAAGTCGTAGAGGGTGCGGTCGAAGAGTCCCTCGACCCGCTCGGACCGGCCCCAGTCGTTGAGGCGGCGCTCGGGCTCCACCCCGGGCAGGTAGCGGCGCAGCTCCTCGCGGAGGGCGAGCTCGGTCGGCTCCGGGGCGTCCGGCTCGGGCCGGCGGGGCGCAAGGGGCGTACGGGCACGTTCGGACATGGCGGCCGATTCTGGCAGGAGGCCTGCGGGGCCGCGTTGCAAGGGCGTGTGGCAGCGCCGGCGCCGGCTGGGGCGCGGGGGCGCCGCCGCCTGGCCGCGCGGGGCGGGCGGGCGGCTGGGGCCGCGTTACGATCGCGCCGGTGCGAGCCAAGGACGAGGTCAGGCGCGACGTTTGGCGCGCGATGGACCGCGAGGGTGTCTCGCGCTTCCCGGGCGCCGAGGGCCGGATCCCCAACTTCGCCGGCGCCAAGGGGGCGGCCGAGCGGCTGGCACGGCACCCCGCCTGGACCGGCGCCCACACCGTTAAGGTGAACCCGGACTCGCCCCAGACGCACGCCCGCCGCCTAGCGCTCGCACAGGGCAAGCTGCTCGTGATGGCGGTGCCGCGCCTGCGCGACCAGCATCCCTTCCGCCTCCTCGACCCGACGAAGCTCGAGCCCAAGGAGGTCGGCGAGGCGGCGACGATCAAGGGCGCCCTGAAGCACGGCCAGGTCATCGACCTCGACCAGGTCCCCGAGCTCGACCTCGTGCTGACTGGATCCGTGGCGGTCAACCTGAAGGGCGCCCGCATCGGCAAGGGCGGCGGCTTCTCCGACCTCGAGTACGGGCTGCTCTGCGAGAGCGGCAAGATCGACCGCCGGACCGTGATAGCCACGACCGTCCACCCGATCCAGATCCTCCGCGAGAACCTCCTGATGACCGGGCACGACATCCCCGTCAACCTGATCGCCACGCCGCGCGCCGTCATCGAGGTGGACGGGGCCTACAAGCGACCGCAGGGCCTCCTGTGGGATCACCTGCAACCGCCGCAGATCCACGAGATCCCGGTCCTCGAGCGCTACGGATATGCCGGATAGCTAGCTGCTCGCAGGCCCACCCCCGTCGGTTCCGAATTCCCGCAGGACGGGCGCCAGCTGGTCGGCCAGATCGGCCCAGTCGCGCGCGCCGATCACCCCTTCGTTCGCCACGAGGTCCTCGTTCCAGGGGTGGAGGAGTGTGGCCGGCACGATCCCCGCCTCCCGCGCCCGCACGATGTTGACCGGGCTGTCGTCGACCAGCACCTGGATGCCGAGGTCCACGCAGCGGGTGACCTTGTCGAACGAGCAGTGGAGGTCGTCGTAGGGCAGGCCGATCGCGTCGAGCCACCGTGCCGTGGCGGCCGCGGCGTCGCGGCGGCGGTGGCTCGTGACGTGGATCCAGTGGCCGTCGTCGTGCCAGGCCCGCACGGTCTCGACCGCGCCGGTGTACGGCACGCCCGCGGCGATGTTCTCGTCCGAGTGCGTCTCCTCGACGCAGTGGATGACCGCGTCGCGCTCGAGCGCGGTGATGCCCCAGTCGCGCTGCTCCTCGTACGGGAGGTCGATCCCGTAGCGCTCCTGCACGACCCGTTGGAGCAGGTCCCAGTACTGGTGGAGCGTCGAGTCTATGTCCAGCGCGATCCTCGCCACGGGCACGTACAGTAAGGCCGATGCCGAAGAAGTTCGCCCCCCCAGCAGCCCCGGCCGCGCCGTGGCGTGCACGCCGCGCGGACGCGGACTACGGCGTCACGGCGAAGCCCGACTGGCGCGAGATCGACTGGCTCGCTCACCTTAGGCAGGCGGACGTCGGCGGCATGAAGCTCAACTACGTGGACATCGGCCCGACCGGCGTCGCGCCGGACCGACCGGAGCGCGAGCCCGTGGTGTTCGTCCACGGCCTCGGCGGCCAATGGCAGAACTGGCTCGAGAACATCCCGCGGGTCGCCCTCGAGCGGCGTGTGATCGCGCCCGACCTGCCGGGATTCGGGATCTCGGAGCCGCCGCCGGGCAAGATGTCGATTCCCGGCTACGGAAGCTGCGTCGACGCCCTCTGCGACCAGCTGGGTCTCGGCGAGGTGGCGATGGTCGGTAACTCGATGGGCGGTTTCATAACCGCGGAGGTCGCGATCCAGTTCCCGGCGCGAGTCTCGCGTCTCGTGCTCGTGTCGGCGGCGGGCATCTCGAGCGCGGAGTCCGCCCGGGCGCCGATCCTGACCGTGGGGCGGGTCGCGGCGGCGCTCGCCACGTATGCCGTGGCCCGCTACCGCTCGCTCGCGTCGCGGGCCATGACCCGGCAGTTCTCGCTTGCGCTGGTGGCGCGGCACCCGGCTCTGCTCAGGGCCGATCTCACATACGAGGGCTTCTACAAGGGCGGCGGCAAGCCGGGGCTCGTGGATGCACTGCGCGCGAACCTCGAGTACGACTTCCGCGAGCGGCTGCCCGATGTGCGTGTGCCGACACTGATCGTCTGGGGCGAGAAGGACTCGGTCATCCCGGTGCGGGACGCGCAGGAGTACGAGCGGCTGATCCCCGACTCCCGCAAGCTCGTGATGCGGGACACAGGGCACGTCCCGATGGCCGAGCGGCCGACGGCTTTCAATGACGCGCTCATGGGCTTCCTCGAGGAGTCCGGCCCCGCGGAGGAGGCCGAGGCCGTCGAGGGCGAGAGCGCGGTGGCGTAGCCGGCCTTGGACGGCGAGACGCCGGAGGCCGCACGACCGGAGGAGCTGGATGCGGCGAGGGCCGCCGGCGGCCACACTCCCGAGCCCACGCGTCGCCTCCCCCGCGAGGCGCGGCGCTACTTCGTGCTCCAGGCGCTCGTCTGGACGGTGCCCGTCGCCGTCGCGGGAACGCTCGGCGGCGGGGCGATCGGGGGCCTCGGCGGGGCGGCGCTCGCGATCGCGGCCCTGCTCGTCGCGGGCGTCGGGTCGGTGCCGCTGCCGTTCATCAGGTGGCGCAGATGGCGCTACGAGGTGCGCGAGGAGGAGCTCGACCTGCTGCGCGGTGCGCTCGTCGTGACCCGCACCCTGATCCCGATGACGCGCGTGCAGCACGTCGACACGCGACGCACGGTGATCTCCGACCTGTTCGAGCTGCGCGCCGTCGTGGTGCACACCGCCGCGGGGTCGCACGAGATACCCGCCCTGCGCCCCGGCGAGGCCGCCGCGATCCGCGACCGGATCGCCCACCTCGCGCGGACCCCGGATGACGTCTGAGGGCGATCGACCCCCCGGCGGCCCGGAGCTGCCGCAGGGGCGCCCCTCCCCTCCGCCGGCCGGGCCGCGGCGCCTCCACCCCGCCGAGATCATCCTCGCCTCGCTCGACAACGCCCGCGACGCCCTGATCGCGATCGTCGTGGCCGTGATCGGGGCGGCGTCCGGCAGCTTCGGCGCGGCCGGACTTGCCGCACTCGCCGTGGCCGGCCTGGTGGTGGCGGCCGTCGCCGGGTACGTCCGCTGGCAGCACACGACCTACGAGGTGCGGGGACCGTCGCTCGTCTTCCGGAGAGGCGTGCTGTCGCCCGACGAGACGGCCGTCCCGCTCGGACGGGTGCACGCGATCGACACGAGCCAGGGGCCGATCCAGCGCCTGTTCGGCGTGCACGAGCTGCACGTGCAGACCGCCGGCGGCGGCGCGCGGGGCGAGATCAAGCTGCGCGCGGTCACGGACGCAGACGCCGCCTGGCTGCGCGCCGCCGCCGGGCTCGCCGAACCGGCGGAACGCGAGCTGCCGGGCTGGAGGCTGGGCGGGCGGCGGCTGCTCGTGACCGCCCTCACCGCCCCGCAGGTCGGGATGCTCGCCCCGATCGCCGGCGGTATCGCGGCGCTGGCCGACAACGTGCTCGGAAACAGCGGACGAGACCTGGTCGAGCGGGCGCCGACGGACACGGGCTCCATCGTGCTGATCGCGTGCGCGCTGCTCGCTGGAGCGTGGCTGATCTCGTTCGCGGGGGCGATCGTGGCGTTCGGCGGCTTCGAGGTCGTGCGCGACGGCGACCGCCTGCGGATCCGCCGCGGGGTGCTCCAGCGGCGCGCGTCCAGCATCCCGGTCACCCGCGTGCACGCGGTGGTCGTTGTCGAGGGGATCCTGCGGCGGCCGTTCGGGCTGGCGAGCGTCCGGCTCGAGACAGCCGGCTACCGCGACGAGCCCGCTGCCGCGCAGACGCTACTGCCGCTCACCCGGCTCACGGAGGTCGACGCGACGCTGCGCGAGCTGGTCCCGGCGCTGGCGCCCGGGACCGGACGGCTCGAGCCGCCGCCGCAGCGCGCCCGACCGCGGTACGCGATCCCGGGAGTGGTGGCGGCGCTCGCCGCCGGCGTGGCGGCGACGGCCGTGTGGCCGCAGGCCTGGCCGGCGCTGGTGCTCTTGCCGGCGATGGCCGTCGCCGAGGCGCTCGGCCGCCACCGCGCCGCGGGCTGGCGGCTCGAGGGCGGGCTCGTCCTGCTGCGAGGGCGCCGGCTGGCACGACGCACGCTGGTGGCCCGCATCGAACGCCTCCAGGAGCACCGCGTGCGCCAGACGATCCTCCAGCGGCGTGCCGGGTTTGCAGACGTGGCCGTGGCGGTGGGGTCCGGTCACGAGGGCGGCGTGCGCTACCTCGAGCAGCCGACCGCCCTCGACCTGTTCGACCGCCTGCGCTAGCTCGTGACCGCGCCCTGGGCCGCCGAGCCGACGTGGCGCGAGTACTTGCCGAGGACGCCGCCGTTGTACCTCGACGGCGGCGGCTCGTAGGCGGCCACGCGCTCCCGGATCTCGTCGTCGCCGAGCTCGACGTTCAGTTCGCGGTTGGGGACGTCGAAGACGATCGTGTCGCCGGTGCGGACGGCCGCGATCGGCCCGCCGCGCGGCGCCTCCGGCGCCACGTGTCCCGCCATGAAGCCGTGCGTCGCGCCGGAGAAGCGGCCGTCGGTGAGGAGGGCGACGGAGTCGCCGAGGCCCTCGCCGACGAGAGCGGCTGTCACCTGCAGCATCTCGCGCATGCCGGGGCCGCCCGATGGGCCCTCGTTGCGGATCACGACGACCTCGCCCGGCTCGATCGACTTCGCCTTTACGGCGGCGAACGCCTCCTCCTCGGACTCGAACACGCGGGCCGGGCCGCGGTGCTCGAGCCGGTCGTGGCCGGCCAGCTTGACGACACATCCCTCGGGGGCGAGGTTGCCGCGCAGGATCGCGAAGCCGCCGTTCGGCTTCAGCGGGTCCGCGAGCGGCCGGACGACCTGCTGGCCGTCCGTCTCCTCGGCGGCGTCGGCGACCTCCCCGATCGTCTGGCCCGTCACGGTCATCGCGTCGGCCTCCAGCAGGCCGGCCTCCTTGAGCCTGTTGATCACGACCGGCACGCCGCCGGCGCGGTAGAGGTCGGTTGCGACGAATCGGCCGCCTGGCTGGAGGTCGCAGACGAGGGGCGTCTGCCAGGCGATGCGGTCGAAGTCCTCGAGGGCGAGCTCGAGCCCTGCCTCGTGCGCGACCGCGAGCAGGTGCAGCACGAGGTTCGTCGAGCCGCCGGACATCGCGCCGGCGGCGATCGCGTTGGCGATCGACTCCCTCGTGATCACCCGGCTCGGTCGCAGGTCCCGCTCGAGCACCTGGAGCACCAGCCGGCCGCAGTCCTCGGCGACCTGGCCCTTCTTGCCGTCCTCGGCAGGGACCATCGAACTGCCCATCGGCGAGATGCCCATCACCTCGAACGCCATCGCCATCGTGTTGGCGGTGAACTGGCCCCCGCAGGCGCCCGCCCCCGGCGACGCATGCGCCTCGAGGTCGGCCAGGTCCTCATCGCTCATGTCGCCCGCGGCGTGCGCGCCGATCGCCTCGAAGACGTTCTGGATCGTCACGTCCTTGCCATGCCAGCGACCGGGCGCGATCGAGCCCCCGTAGAGCATCAGCGATGGGACGTCGAGGCGGGCGAGCGCCATCACGCAGCCCGGGATCGTCTTGTCACAGCCCGACAGCGCGACGATCGCGTCGAACATGTGGCCGCGGGCGACCAGCTCGATGGAGTCGGCGATCACCTCGCGGCTGATGAGCGACGACTTCATGCCCTCGGTGCCCATCGTGATCCCATCCGAGATCGCGATCGTGTTGAACTCCATCGGCGTGCCGCCCGCCTCCCGGACGCCGTCCTTGACGCGCTCGGCGAGGCGGCGCAGGTGGAAGTTGCACGGCATCGTCTCCGTCCAGGTGTTCGCGATGCCGACGATCGGGCGCGAGAGGGCGTCCTCGTCGTAGCCGATGCCCTTCAGGTACGCGCGTGCCGCCGCCCGGTCCGGGCCGTCGAGGATGACCCGGCTGCGGCTCCTCGGGTCGCCGCTCACCGGCTGTGCTTGGCCGGGTGTTCCCCGTCCGAGGTGTTCTTGGGGGGCGACGCGCGCCGGCGCTCGCGACGACGCTCCCACTCCGACAGGCGCCAGAGATCGCGCCTGACGCGGGCCGGGTCGTGCTGGCGGCCGACCAGGTGCATGTTCGCGCGCTTGATCACGCGGTCCTCGTCGGAGGTGAGGGCCATCCACTTGGCGAGGACGTCGTCCGACGGAGGCAGCTTGACGGGGCGGTCGCCCAGGCCGAGGTCGGGAAACTCGACGCAGTACTCGGACAGGAGCTGCCCGCTGCCCGGCACGTAGGCCACGATCGGCTTGTGCGGGTACACGAGGTAGGCGTACGAGGTGCGACCGGGGCGGTCGGCCCCGCGGCGCCGGTGACGACCGCCGACCCTGATGAACCCGAGGTCGCGATACATGGCCCACTCCTCGGCGTTCACGCAGGAGCGCAGTAGCTCGCGGGCACGCTGCTCGGCGCGCCGCTCGCGACCGGGGTCGTAGAGGCGCAGGTCGAGCGGGTCCTCCGAACGCCGTGGAGGGCGCGACTCGCGCCAGCGCCTGATGGCGCCGATGACGAGCGGCGTGGCGAGGACCAGCGCGATGAGGGCAAGGACGAGCAGCGCCGGCAGCATCGCCCGCGGCCTATCCGCCGCCCGAGGCCCGCGGGAAGAAGATCACCCTCTCCGCCTCCGGCGGGATGTCGGCATAGTCCTTGACCATCTGGGCCTCGCGCCGGCCGCTGCCGGCGTGGGTGGTGGGCACGGCCGCCCACATGCCCTCGTCGAGCTGGCGCCGAAACTCCTCGATCAGCCGCTCCTCGTCCTCGCGCACCCGCGGATCGCCCTCGGTCAGAAGGACCTCTCCGTGGCCGGGCTTCATGCGGAGGAACTTGATGATCGTCTCCTGGGGTCGTGCGGGACAAGGGCCGGCGTCGGAGCCGCCGCAGCAGGCCGGCCGCCCGTGCGGCGGCAGAGCGATTATGTCACGGCGGCGGCTTCGCCTTGGGGGTTCGGCGGCGTTGACGACCGCGGGCGGCCGCGGGCTTCCATGGCGGCAGTCGGGCGGGGGTGGCCGCGGCTTCCATGGGGGCACGTCGGGCGAGGGTGGCCGCGGGTTCCGTGGGGGCACGTCGGGCGGGGCGGCCGCGGGTTCCGTGGGGGCACGTCGGGCGGGGGCTCGATGCGGCGTGGCCCGCGGCGCTGCGACCTACCTCCCGGTCAGCCCGAACACGTCTACCGGGCCGGCGCCCGCGCCGATCCCGCGCAGGCCGTCACGGACCGCCTCGGACGCGTAGCGCTTGGCCTGCCGCGCCGCCTCGAGCGGCTCGCGTCCGAGCGCCAGGTGGGCCGCCAGTACCGAGGAATGCGTGCACCCGGACCCGTGCGACGCCCCGTCCGGATGGCGCTCCCCCGGGATCTCGACCAGCTGCTCGCCGTCGAAGAAGAGGTCGGACGCCTCGTCGCGGTGCCCACCGGTCACGACGACGGCAGCGGGTCCCAGGGCATGGACCGCCCTCGCGAGCTCGTCCGCGGACGCGCCAGGCTCGACGCCGGCCAGCCGGGCCGCCTCCGAGACGTTCGGCGTCACGACGGTCGCCCGCGGCACGATCCGCGTGCGGAGCGCCTCCTGCGCGTCGTCGTCGAGCAGGCTGGCGCCGCTCTCGGCGACCATGACGGGGTCGAGCACCACGGGCGCGTCCGGAACGAGGTCGAGGGCGCGGTCCACCGCGGCGATCGTCTCCGCGGTGCCCAGCATGCCGATCTTGACCGCGTCGACACCGATGTCGTCGGCGACAGCCCGCACCTGCTCGACGATGGCCTCCGGGGGCAGCGGATAGACGGCGGTAACCGCCATGGTGTTCTGCGCCGTGACGGCGGTGATCGCCGTCATCCCATGGACGCCACAGCGCGCGAACGCCTTCAGGTCGGCCTGAATCCCCGCACCGCCGCCCGAGTCGGAGCCGGCGATCGAGAGGACCCGCGGGGGTGTGTCGGCGTGCGAGGCCATGCGCGGGCAAGGATATGCAGCCCCGATCCGGCGCCGGTTGCGGACGCGGCCTGCCGGGGGCTCGTTGTCGCTGTCACCGAGTGTCCTGAGTCGGAAGTTCGGCATCAGCTTCCCGAGCGGCTGGGCGTGGCTGGCCGACTCAGGACACCTATCCAAGGGCTCGCTCCCAACCGCCGAGATCCCGCCGCACGACGAACCCGTCGATTTCCAGGCGGCCGAGCGCCACGCGCACGTCGGCGGCCGACAGGCCGGTCGCCTCGGCGATGCCGTCGACTGTGCGGCCCGCCTCGATGGCACCCAGCACCGCCTTGAGCTGCGCGTCGGCGGGCTGGCTCTCGTCCGGCTCCGGCGGCAACCGGACCTGCCGCATGTCTACGCCGAACAGCTCGTCGAGGATGTCCTCCGCCCGAGTGATGGGCACGGCGCCGTCCCGCAGGAGGTCGTTGGTGCCCTTCGCCATCCGCGCCGTCACCCGGCCCGGCACGGCCGCGACGCCCCGGCCCAGGTCCCGTGCGAAGTCGGCCGTGATCAGGCTGCCGCTGGGGCTCGCCGCCTCCACGACCACGGTCATGGTCGCGAGCCCGGCCATGATGCGGTTGCGGGCGGGGAACGACCAGCGAAACGCCCTCTGGCCGGGCGGCATCTCGGACAGAACGACACCTGCGCGGCGCACCCGCTCGTGAAGGCGGTGGTGGCGGCGGGGGTAAACGACGTCGGGGCCGCAGGCGAGCACGGCCGCGGGGAGGCCGCCGCCGTCGAGACAACCGCGATGCGCCGTGGCGTCGATCCCGAGGGCGAGCCCGCTGACCACGGGCACGGCGGCGGCTCCGAGCCCGCGGCCGAGCGAATAGGCCACCTCCGTGCCGTATGGGGTCGGGCGGCGGGTCCCGACGACCGCCACGGACGGCTCCTCTCGAACCCGCTCCAAGGCGTGGAGCTGTCCGAGCGCGAACAGCACCGCCGGCGGGTCGGCGAGGTCCGTCAGCCGCGGCGGATACAGGCCACTGTGACGGCAGAGGGCGGCGACGCCGGCGGTGTCGAGCGTCTCGCGTGTCGCCAGTGGGTCGAACACGTCGAGGAATGCGTATGCATCCTCGTCCCGCCGGCCGACCGCCGCGGCGATGAGCGCCTCGTCGCGAAGGGCGAGAAGACCCGCCACGCGCGACTCGCGCCTGTCGAGCAGGCCTGCGATTCGCGGCGCGAGGTACGCGACGAGGTACGCCCGGCGCAGGCAGCGATCGCATGCGCGCTCCCGATCCGGTCGCCGGCTTCGCGGATCCACTGGTTCGAGATGCGTCACGCCGCCACGCGCTCCCAGCCGTCCAGCCTGTACGCGAGCGCCTCGTCGAGATCGCGCTCGGAGACCGTCTCGCGAGCGTCGAGGTCCGCGATCGTCCTGGCGACCCGGAGGACTCGGTCGTGCCCACGCCCGCTCAGGCTGACCCGTTCGCGAACCGCCAGGAGGCGGGCCGCCACGAGGGGGTCGACGGGCACCTGCCGACGGGTCAGCCGCCCGTCCATATCGCCGTTGCAGAGCGCCCCGGTCCCGGCAAGGCGCTCGTGCTGACGGGCGCGAGCCGCGATCACCCGCTCGCGCACCACCGCCGTCGGCGTGCGGCGCGGACCGTCGGAGCGGACCAGCTCGAGGGTCGGCACGGCGTGGACCTCGCAGACGAGGTCGATTCGATCGAGCAGCGGGCCGCTCAGCCGGCGCGTGTAGCGCAGGAGCGCCGGCGCATCGCAGGTGCATTCGTCGGGCGGTCGGGCGCAGGGGCAGCGGTTGCAGGCGGCGACGACGACCGCGTTGGCGGGGAACTGGATCGTGCGCTGCCCGCGCATGATCTCGACCACCCCTTCCTCCAGCGGCTGTCGAAGCGAGTCGATCGCGGTCCGGGAGAACTCGGGCAGCTCGTCCAGGAACAGCACGCCGCGATGCGCCAGCGTGATCTCGCCGGGTCGAGGTCGATTGCCGCCCCCGACGAGCCCTTGGGCGGAGATCGTGTGGTGGGGCGCGCGAAAAGGCCGTTCTGTCGCGAGCCTGCCGCTCCCGATGCCGGCGGCGCTGTGCATTTGCGTGATCTCGAGCGCCTCCTCGAACTCAGGCGGTGGCAGGATGCCCGGCAGCCGTCTCGCCAGCATGGTCTTGCCGGCGCCTGGCGGCCCCACCATCAGCAGGTTGTGACCGCCCGCGGCGGCGATCTCCAGCGCACGCTTGGCGTCCTCCTGCCCGCGCACGTCCTCCAGGTCGGGGGCGCCCGCCCGCGGCCGCGTGTCCGCGGGTTCCGGGATGGCGGGCTCTGGCGTCCAGCGGTCGTGGAGGAGGTCCGCCATGCGCGACAGCGTCGGCACGCCGACTGCCTCGATCCCCTCCACGAGCGCGGCCTCACGTGCGTTCTCGAGCGGGACGAGCAGACGCCGGTAACCCGCACGGTGCGCGCCGAGCGCAGCGGCGAGCGTCCCCCTTCCCGGCCGCAGCTCCCCGCCGAGCGACAGCTCGCCCCAGACCGCGCAACCCGCGAGCGGCTCGTGCGGGACCTGGTTGCTGGCGGCCAACAGCCCCACGGCGATCGCCAGGTCGAACCCGGGACCAGCCTTGCGCAGGTGGGCGGGCGCGAGATTGACGGTCAAGCGCTTCATCGGGAACTCGAGGCCCGAGTTGAGGAGTGCCGCGCGCACGCGCTCGCGCGACTCCCTGATGGCGCGGTCCGGCAGCCCCACGAGCGTGAAGGTCGGCAGTCCGCCGCGGACGTCGACCTCGACGTTCACCTCGTGGCTCGTGACCCCCTCGAGGGCGAAGGTGGCAACGCTGGCAAGCACGCCGGACAAGCTAGGCGGGCGCGACAGACGCGTGGGCACCCGTGTGTGACAACTTCGTAAAACGCTTCCGGGAAGTTGTTGCTGAATCGTCACGCACGTCACCCACGTGTCACACGGCGCGGCGTAGCGTCCGGCGGCGATGGCATCGGACCCGCGACGCAGACTCGGAGCGCTCGGAGAACGAATGGCGCGCGTGCACCTGGAGGCACGGGGCTATTCGATCGTGGACCGCAACTTCCGTACCCGCCACGGTGAGCTCGATCTCGTCGTGGCCGACCAGCGCTGCCTCGTCTTCTGCGAGGTCAAGACGCGTGTGGCGAAAGGGGTCTCCGACCCGAGCCCGGCGTCCTACCCGGAGGCTCCGCCGGGGCCGGCGCGACCGTCCGGCCCGTTCGGCCCGCTGGCCTCGATCGGGACACGCAAGCGGCGCCGGCTGCGGTTGATGGCGCGCGAGTGGCTCGCCGCCAACCGAGGCGCCGGTCCGCGCCGCGCCGAACTGCGCTTCGACGCGATCGGGATCACCGTGGACCGCGCCGGCCGGCTCTTGACGCTGGAGCACCTGGAGAATGCGTTCTGAGCGGGATCACGATGCGACGGGCGCTCGGTGCGACGGGCACACCTTCCTCGCGCGCCCGGTTGGCCGGGTCCGATCGGAAGCGGCTCAGCCCTCGAGGGCGAGCTGCGTGTATGCGATCGACTGGAAGGAGAGGCGGTGCAGCGGCGAGACGCCGATCTCGGCGATAGCGGCGCGATGCTCGGGGGTCGAGTAGCCGACGTTGGTCTCGAAGTCCCAGCCCGGGTGGCGCTCGGCCGCCTTCCGCATGTAACGGTCGCGCGAGACCTTGGCGAGCACGGACGCGGCGGCGATCGCTGCGCTGCGGCAGTCGCCATCGATCACGGCGCGCTGCTCGTGGCCGAAGTCCGGCACGTTGAACCCGTCTATGAGACACACGCTCCCCTCACGCGCCACGCCCAACAGGGCGGAGCGGAGGGCCTCCAGGTTCGTCACGTGCAGCCCGCGGGCGTCTATCCCGCGGACGCAACGGGACACGATCACCGCCCGGGCGGCGGCCCGCAGCACAAGGGGATAGAGCTCCTCGCGGGTCTCGGCGGTGTGCTGCTTGGAGTCGTTGAGGCGGCTCAGCGCCCGACGGTCCGAGAGCGTCAGCCGCTCAAGGTCGAACAGGACCGCGGCAGCGACGAGCGGGCCGGCAAGCGAGCCCCGGCCGGCCTCGTCCGCACCGGCGACGTACCGGCACTCGAGCGCGCGGTCGAACGCGAAGAGTCGCCTGCCGGTCCCCGGGCGCCTCCGGGCCTGGCGGCGAGCACCGGGGACGCCAGGATCCCGGGACGGCTTCGACTGCTGGGTGTCGGCGGTCCGTGGTCTCCCCACGCTGGGGCCCGATACTAGGACCGCCAGCGGCGGAAGGGCGTTCAGTGCGGGTTAAGAGCGCGGGAGCCGGCTCGGCCTGGGCCGTCGCGCCGACGGCAGGGCCGGCCCGGCCTGGGCCGTTGCCCGCCCCTACAGGGTCCCGATGCGCCCGGGTGGCCAGTAGGTCATGAAGGCCTTCCCGATCATCCATTTCTTCGGGATCGGCCCCCACTCCCGGCTGTCCGCGCTCTCGCCGCGGTTGTCACCCATCATGAAGAAGTAGCCCTTCGGGATGGTGATCTCCTGGGGGAGATTGCAGATCTGACAATCGCTCGACAGGCGGGCGAAAGGCTCCTTCTGGCGCTTGCCGTTCAGGTATACGGCACCCCCAAGGACCTTGATGCGGTCACCGCCGACCGCGACCACTCGCTTGATGAAGTTCGTGTCGGAGCGCTCGTCGGTCGGGCGTGGGCACGAAGTCTGGCTCGAGTGCCGCACTCCGCAGACGTTGGAGTCGGCGCCCGCGGGCGGCTTGAAGACGACGATGTCGCCGCGGCCCGGGGACCCGAAGCGGAGGCTCACCCGGTCCACCAGGACACGCTGGCCTACGTCGAGCGTCGGCTCCATCGACTCGCTCGGGATCCGGAACGGCTTGACGAGGAACGCCTGGATGCCGAGCGCCAGCCCGAGAGCCACCGCCACGATCATGACCAGCTCGAGGAGCGAGCCACGGGCGGTCTGCGGCTTCAGTCTCGCCACGCTCGCTGTCCGAGGCCCCCGGCCCCGTCCCTAGGACTTGGTCTCGTCGCCGGATTCGGCGGCGGCCTCAGCGGCGGGCTCGTCCGCGTCACCGGCATCGGCGGCGGCGTCTGCACTCGGCTCGTCCGCGTCGCCGTCGGGCGACTCGGCGCCGGACGCGCCCTCGGCGGTCACCGGCTCCCCGGCGTCCTCGCCCTCGGACGTCGCGGCCTCCTCGGCCACGGCCCCATCGGCGGTTTCCGCGACCTCGGGCCCGCCGCCCTCGGACGTCGCGGCCTCCTCGGCCGCGGCCCCATCGGCGGTTTCCGCGGCCTCGGGCGCGCCCCCCTCGGCGGTCTCCGCGGCCTCGGGCGCACCGCCGTCCTCGCCGCTCGCGGCAGCCGCCTCTTCGGCCTCGGTCTCCGCGGCGAGCTCCTCCTCGCCCGGGCGCGGGGCGTCGTCGGGCGGCATCGCGCCCTCGACGTACGCCTCCTCCTCGGCCCCGGTCCAGCGGCGCTCACGCACCCGTGCGCCGCGACCCACCCGCTCGCGCAGGTAGTAGAGCTTCGCCCGGCGGACGTCGCCGCGCGCGGCGACCTCGATCTTCTCGATCTTTGGCGAATGCAGGGGGAAAGTTCTCTCCACGCCGACACCGAAGGACTGCTTGCGCACGGTGAACGTCTCGCGCGCGCCGCTGCCCTGCCGCTTGATCACGATGCCCTCGAACACCTGCGTGCGGCGCCTGGTCCCCTCGACCACCTGAAAATGCACGCGCACGCGATCGCCGGCCTGGAAGACCGGGACCCTGCGCATCTGTGCGCGCTCGAGGCTGTCGATTACGCCGGACATGACGAGGGCGCAAGCGGTCCCGGAGGCACAAATAAGGCGCGACCCCCGGGGGCACGTCGCGCGGGCAGGAATGGTAGCGAAGGGCCAGCGCTGTCGGAGCGGCATCGACGGCGCATGCCGCGACGCGGCCGGCACCGCGCTCGTCGTGGCGCCGGCGCACGGACGCCGCGACGCGGGCGGCACCGCGCTCGTCGTGGCGCGGGCGCACGGACGCGCCGCCGGCGCCGCGTTACGTCGGGTGCGACCCATAGCCGCGCCTACGCCTCGCCCCGTCGCCGCGCCCGGCTCTGCTCCAGGCGCCACTCGCGGATCCGGGCGTGGTCGCCCGAGACGAGGATCTCCGGCACGGTGTGCCCGCGCCAGTCGAACGGCCTCGTGTAGTGCGGGTACTCGGGCGCTCCCTCCAGCGCGACGCTGAACGACTCCTCCACCGCGCTCTCCTCGTGGCCGAGGGCGCCGGGCAGCTTGCGGATGACCACGTCGCAGAGGACCATCGCCGCCAGCTCGCCCCCCGACAGCACGTAGGGCCCGATCGAGATCACGTCGCGGGCGAGGTGCTCGTGAACCCGCTCGTCGAATCCCTCGTAGCGCCCGCACAGCAGGGTCAGCTCCGGTTCGGCGGCGAGCTCCGACGCAAGGGCGTCGTCGAGCTGCCGGCCGCCCGCGGCGAGCGCCACGACCCGCCGCCGCGTTCGGAGCTCCGCCGGGTCGACCTCGTACCGCGCCCGCAGCGCCGCCTCCACCACGTCCACCCGGATGACCATGCCGGCGCCCCCGCCGTACGGCGTGTCGTCGACCTGGCCGGCCTTGAGCGGCGTGGTAGCTCTCAGGTCGATCGCCTCGAGCTCATGGCCGAGCTCGAGCGCGTTGCGAACGTGGCGCTGCTCCGCGAACCAGTCGAACCAGCGGGGGAAGAGGGTGAAGACGTCGATCCTCATGTCCCGGCGAGGAATTCCGCGTCGACCTCGATCACACCCGCCTGCGTGTCGATCGAGACGATCGCGTCGGACACGAACGGGACGAGGGTGCCGTCCTCCAGCTCGAGCAGGTCGCATGACGACCCGGCCAGGACCCGAGCCACGCTGCCCATTCCCGCCACGCGGCACCCGACGAGGTCCGCCGCGAGCCACTCGCCGTCGCCCAGCTCGCCCTCGACCAACAGCGGCTCCCCGCGCAGCGGCCGCGGGTCGTCGACCGACGTCAGCCGCACCAGCGGGCGCTGGTCGGTCCCGGCGCGCCGCTCGACCCGGTGCTCCCGACCCGCCACGGTGACGGCGGTTCCCTCGGGCAGCGGATGCGCGGGCCCGTCGACGTAGAAGCTGCCGTCCCGGCCGTGGGGCCTCCCCACGCGGCCGGCGGTCACCTGGGTCAATCCACCACGTCGATGAGCACGCGCCGCCCGTGCCGCACGGACGCCGCCTTCACCACCGTCCGCAGCGCTGCCACGGTGCGGCCGCCGCGCCCGATCACCTTGCCGGCGTCGTCGTCGGCCACGTGGAGCTCCAGCACGAGCGTGCCATCGTCCTCCTCGAACGACTCGACCGAGACCTCTTCCGGCTCGTCGACGAGCGAGCGGGCGAGGTACGCGAGCAGGTCTTCCACTTACGTCTCGAGCGAGGGGTCCGCATCGGGCGCGTCGGCGCTCTGCGGGGCGTCCGGCTCGGTCGCCGCGGATGCGTCCGGCGGCTCCTCCGAAGCGTCAGGAGCGTCTGGCGCGGAGGCATCGGCCGGCGCTTTCGCTGGAGCCGCAGCGTCCGCCGGCGCGTCCGGCTCGGCCGGTGCACCCGGCTCTGCCGCGGCGTCCGCTGGGACGGTCTCCGCCGGTGCATCCGGCGCGGCCGTCGCCTCGGCCTCGGCCAGCGCCGCCTCTGACTCGGCCGGCGCAGCCGCCCCTGAGTCGGCCGGCGTTGCCGCCTCGGCCGGCGCAGCCCCCTCGGCCCCCGCAGCCGCCTCGGCCCCCGCAGCCGCCTCTGCCTCGGCCGGCGCCGCCGCCTCCGGCTCGCCGCCGCGCGGCGTGCCGCCGACGACCGCCGGGCCGCCGCTCTTCGTCTGCGCCTTCACCAGCTTCTTCACGCTCGCGGACGGCTGTGCGCCGCGCGCGATCCAGTGCTGCAGGCGCTCCTCGTCGATCGCGATCGTCGACGGATTCGTCTGCGGGTTGTAGTGGCCGATCGATTCGATGAAGCGGCCGTCGCGCGGTGAGCGCTGGTCGGCCACGACCACTCGCCAGATCGGATTCTTCTTGCTGCCCACCCTTGTGAGCCGGACTCGGACTGCCATATGAGCGGAGGAGGTTAGCGACCGCCCGCGAGCTGTTGCAGCGAGGGCATCTTCCCGGTCGACAGCTGCTTCATGACCTTCTTCATCTGGGCGAACTGCTTGACGAGGTGCGAGACCGCCTGCACGTTGGTCCCGGAGCCCCTCGCGATCCGCCTCCGCCGCGACCCGTCGATGATCTTCGGGTTCGCCCGCTCCTCTGGCGTCATCGACAGGATGATCGCCTCCAGGCGGTCGAGCTCCTTCTCGTTGATCTGGAGGTTGCCCAGCTGCTGGCCGACCCCGGGCATCATCTTCAGCAGGTTCCCGAGCGGCCCCATGTTGCGGACCTGCTTCATCTGCTCGAGGAAGTCGTCGAGCGTGAACTGCTGCTTGCGGATCTTGCGCTCCAGCTCCTGCGCCTGCCGCTCGTCGATCTGGCGCTCGGCCTTCTCGACGAGCGTCATCACGTCGCCCATCCCGAGGATGCGCTGCGCCATCCGGTCCGGGTGGAAGCGCTCGAAGTCGCGCAGCTTCTCGCCGGTCGACGCGTAGAGGATCGGCTTGCCCGTGACCGCCTTTACCGAGAGCGCAGCGCCGCCGCGGGCGTCGCCGTCGAGCTTTGTCAGGACGACGCCGTCGAAGTCCGCCGTCTCCGCGAACTGCTCGGCGACGTTGACCGCGTCCTGTCCCGTCATCGCGTCGACGACGAGCAGCACGTCGTGCGGCTTCGTCCGCCTCTTGACCTGGGCGAGCTCCTTCATGAGCTCCTCGTCGACGTGGAGGCGGCCGCTGGTGTCGATGATGAGCGCGTCGCGGCGGTCCTGCTTTGCCTGGTCGAGCGCCCATTCGGCGATGTCGACCGGATCGCGCTTCGTGCCCTGCTCGTAGACGGTCGCGCCGGCCTGCTCGCCCACCTTGACGAGCTGGTCCACGGCGGCCGGGCGGTACACGTCGCACGCCGCGAGGGCCACGTCCATCTTGTGCTCCTCGCGCAGGTGGCGCGCGAGCTTGCCGCAGGCGGTCGTCTTGCCCGAGCCCTGCAGGCCGGCCATCAGGATCACCGTCGGCCCGGGCCGGGCGAACGCCAGGTCGCGGCCGGCGCCGCCCATCAGCTTGGTGAGCTCGTCGGAGACGATCTTCACGACCTGCTGTCCAGGGTTGAGCGACTCGAGCACGTCATGGCCGAGCGCTCGATCCTTCACAGCGCCCGTGAACTCCTTGACGACCTTGAAGTTCACGTCGGCCTCGAGCAGCGCCAGCCGCACCTGGCGCATCGCCTTGTTGACGTCGTCCTCGGTCAGCTTCCCGCGCGAGCGGACGTCGCCGAGGGCGGCCTGGAGCCTGTCTGAGAGGGCGTCGAACATGCCTGGGAAGAGCATAGGCTGTCGCGGTGGACAAGCGACGGCTCTCCACGTTCGTCTCCCACAGGCTGTTCAACCCGTTCGTGAAGGCCGCTGCCCGCACGGGTGTCCCGCTGCCGGGTGTGGCGATCCTCGAGACGGTCGGGCGAAGGAGCGGCGAGCCGAGGCGGACGCCGGTCGGCAAGTCGCTCGACGGCGACACGTTGTGGGTGGTCGCCGAGCACCGGCATGGCTCTTATGTGCGCAACATCGAGGCAAATCCGCGCGTTCGCGTGCGCATCGGGTCACGCTGGCGAACGGCGACGGCGCGCGTGTTGCCGGAGGACGACTGGCGGGCGCGTCAGCGGGGGATGCCGAAGGCGAACGCCGCGGTGGTGCGCCTGATGGGAAGCGAGCCGGTCACCGTCCGGATCGATTTGGATCCGGGAGCCTGAGCCGCGGGCGGAAACCCCGGCCGGAGGCTGCGGTGCGTCCCAGCTAGGGCTGCGGCGGCGCGGGCGGCGCTGCCTCGTCCGGGGCGGGCGGGCCGGCCGCGGGCGGCGCCGGCGGCGCGGGTTCGTCCGGGGGCGGCGGAGCGCTCTTGGGCGGGGCCGGCGGGCCGCCCGCCGGCGGCCGCGGCGCCGGTGGTCCGTCCGGCTTCGCCCCCGGCAGCGCCGCTCCCAGCTGTCCCAGCGCCTGCGTGAACTCGCTCGGGATGATCCAGACCTTGTTGGACTCGCCCTGGGCGATCTGCGGCAGCACTTGCAGGTACTGGTAGGCGAGCAGCTTGGGGTCGGCGTCGCCGCGGTGGATCGCGTCGAAGACCGTCTCGATCGCCTTCGACTGGCCCTCGGCGCGCAGGATCTCGGACGTCTTCTGGCCCTCGGCACGGAGGATGGAGCTCTGCTTCTCGCCCTCCGCCGTCAGGATCTGCGACTGCTTGACGCCCTCGGCGGTGAGGATCGCCGCACGCCGGTCGCGCTCGGCGCGCATCTGCTTCTCCATCGCCTCCTGGATGGTCGCGGGCGGGTCGATCGCCTTCAGCTCCACGCGGTTCACGCGGATGCCCCACTTGCCGGTCGCCTCGTCGAGGACGGTGCGCAGCTCGGCGTTGATGTTGTCGCGCGAGGTGAGCGTGTCCTCGAGCGTCATCCCGCCGGCCACGTTCCGGAGCGTCGTCACGGTGAGCTGCTCGATGGCGAGGATGTAATCGGCGATCTCGTAACTCGCCGCCTTCGGGTCCGTCACCTGAAAGTAGATGACGCTGTCGATGGAGACCGTGAGGTTGTCCTCCGTGATCACCGGCTGCGGCGGGAACGAGACCACCTGCTCGCGCAGGTCGATCAGCGGCCGGACGCGGTCCACGTAGGGCACCACGAGTGCGAGGCCGGCGTCGAGGGTGCGGTGGTACCGGCCGAGCCGCTCCACGACCCCCGCCCGCGCCTGGGGCACGATCCGGATTCCGCGCGCGACCGTGAACAGGACCACGAACGCCACGACCACGAGCACGATCAGGGTGGCCATTCAGGCAAACCTCCTACTCCGAGACAAGCGCCGTGGCGCCCTCGATCTTCAGCACTTCGCAGCGAGTCCCCGGCTCGAGCACCTCATCGTCGTCGTAGGTGCGGGCGGTCCATATCTCGCCGCCGATCTTGACCTGGCCGCCGTCCGCGTCCACGCGCTGCAGCACCACGGCCCTGGCGCCCACCAGCGCGGCGGCCCCGGTGCGCAGGCGCGCCGGGGTCTGGAGATGACGCCGGGCGATCGGGCGCAGCACCGCGAGCGACGCGATCGAGGCGACGATGAAGACGATCCACTGGGCGACCGCCCCGCCCCCGACGAGCGCGACCACCGCCGCCAGCACCGCGGCGACGGCGATCGGGCCCAGGAAGAAGCCGACGGTCGCGATCTCGCCGACCGCAAGCACGCCCGCCGCGATCATCCAGATGACCCACTCGTCCATTCGCGATCGATCCTATGGCGGGGGGCCGAGCGCCGCCTCCACATCGGCCACGAGGTCCTCCGTGTCCTCGCAGCCGGCCGACAGCCGGATGAATCCCTCGGGCACGTCGTCGCCGCCCCAACGGGCCCGGCGCTCCGCCGTGGTCAGCACGCCGCCGAAGCTGGTCGCCTCGGTGACGAGCCGAGCGGTCGTCAGGAAGCGCTCGGCGCGCTCGCGGCTCCCGAGGTCGAAGCTGACGACCGTGCCGAAGCTCCGCATCTGGCGCGCGGCCAGCTCGTGCGCGCGGTCGCTCGGCAGCCCCGGGTAGCGCACCCCGGTCACGTCGTCCCGCCCCGCGAGCAGCTCGGCCAGCGCCAGCGCGTTCGCGCAGCCGCGCTCGAGCCGCAGGCCGAGCGTGGCCAGCGATCGATGCGCCAGCCACGTCTCGAACGGGCCAGGGATCGCACCCGCCTCCTTGCGCCACGTGCGCAGCGCTGTCTCGCGCTCCTCGTCGGCAACGCAGACGTAGCCGAGCAGCAGGTCGCCGTGGCCCGAGAGGTGTTTGGTCGCGCTCGTCATCGAGAAGTCCGCGCCGAGCTCCAGCGGGCGCTGCCCGAGCGGCGTGGCGAACGTGTTGTCGACGACCACCATCGCGCCGCGCTCATGCGCGGCCGAAGCGAGCGCCGCGACGTCGCAGATCTCGAGCCCGGGGTTCGACGGCGTCTCCATCCAGAGGAGCGCCAGGCGGTCCGGCAGCGCCCCGGGCTCAATCTGCGCCGTGGGCACGTAGGTGACATCCACCCCGCGCGGCTCGAGGTGCCCGCGCGCCAGCCCGCGGACGTGCATGTAGCAGTCGGCGGGTATCACGACCGCGTCGCCCGGCCGCACCTGCGTGAACATGATCGAGGCGGCCGCCGCCATCCCGGAGGCGAACAGCACCGCCCGGCCGCCCTCGAGGCCCCCGAGCGCCGTCTCGTAGCCGCTCCAGGTCGGGTTGCCGTATCGGCCATACACGTACTCGGACTCGGCCGGGTCGCCGCTCGCGTGGAACGGCCCGGCGAACACGGGGCCGGGCAGGAACGGCGTCCCCTGGTCCGGCTCGGGCAGCCCGGCCCGCACGATCTCGGTCCCATCGCCCATCTCGGGTGAATTCTGCCCTACGGCGCAGGCGGGCCCTACCGGCCCCAGCGCCGGCCCATGTCGGCCACGAACGTGAACCCCCCGCCGTGGCACGCCGGCACGCCGCGCACGATCCCGACGCCCAGCTCGCGCAGCCGCGGGCTCACGAGCAGCTCGCGGTGGGGCGGGCTGTGCATCCACATCCGGACGACCGTCCGCGCCGGATGGCGGCGGCGCGACATCCACGCGATCGCCTCGCCCGCCATCCAGCTCCTGCTGCCGGACAGGTAGCCGGCGCGCCGCACCCGGTCGGCGATCGTCGCGCCCGCGAGCGAGGTGTGGGCGAAGTAGCAGTGGCGCACCATGTCCGAGGCGTGACCGGCCGCCGCGCGGCCCAGCCGGTGGTTGACCCGGAACGGGCGCAGGTGACGCCTGGCCCGCACGCGGTTGATCCAGCACGCCGTCCGCGCCTCGAGCCGGTCGACGAGCGCGGAGGGCCGGCTCGCGCAGGGGTGCCTCTTGGCGTCGGCGGAGGCCGCCTGCGCGGACACCGCAACCATCGCCACGAGCACTGCGAAGAGAGTCTTCGCCGGTCGGGACATCCCCCACCGCGGACCTTCCCCGACAGCCGCCCGCGCGTATCGGCGCGATCAGCAATTGCAGAGGTTTGCGCGCTAAGGCTCCAGGATGGCGCGGGCGAAATCTTGCGGGTCGAACGGGCGCAGGTCCTCGAGCCCCTCGCCGATGCCGATCAGCTTGACCGGCACCCCGAGCTCCTGCGCGATCGCCAGCGCGATCCCGCCCTTCGCCGTCCCGTCCAGCTTGGTGAGCACGATCCCGGTCACGTCCACGGCCTCGCGGAACAGCAGCGCCTGGCGCAGGCCGTTCTGGCCGGTCGTCGCGTCGATCGTCAGGAGCGTCTCGTGCGGGGCGCCCGGCGCCTTCGAGGCGATCACCTTCCGCACCTTGCGCAGCTCGTCCATCAGGTGCTGCTGCGTGTGGAGCCGGCCGGCGGTGTCGCAGATGACCACGTCGTGTCCGCGCGAGCGGGCCGCCTCGATCGCGTCGAACACCACCGCGCCGGGGTCGGAGCCGGGCTCGCCGCGCACGATCTCGCAGCCGGCGCGCTCGGCCCACACGGTGAGCTGCTCCCCGGCGGCGGCGCGGAACGTGTCGGCAGCCGCGATCAGCACCGAGCGCCCGAGCTCCTTCTGGAGGTGCCAGGCGACCTTCCCGATCGTCGTCGTCTTGCCGGTCCCGTTCACCCCGACCACCAGGATCACGGTGGGGTGCTCTGTGAGGTCGATCGTGTCGCCGTCCACCCGCGCCGTCTCGGCGAGCAGCTCGCGCAGCCGGTTCGACAGGTCCTCGCCGCCCGTCAGGTCGCCGGCGGTCGCCTCCGCCTCGAGCCTCTCGACGATCATCGCGGTGGTCGGCGCGCCCACGTCCGCGTAGATCAGGGCCTCCTCGAGCCGCTCGAAGGTCTCGTCGTCGAGCGACTGGAAGACCGTGGCCTGGATCTCCGCCCCGAGTGCCTGGCGCGTCTTCGACATGTTCTCGCGCAGGCGCCGGAAGAAGCCGCGCCGCTCCTCGGGCGCCTCCTCGGCCGGCGCCGGGGCGTCGTCGCCGGTGACGAACAGCTCGTGCCATGTGCGTGCCACGGCGCCGGAGGATAGGCGCCCTACGCTGCCGGCCGGGCGCCGATCTCGTGCTCGGGATCCTGCTTGCCCGAGAGCCTGCGCGAGATCACGCGCGACACGCCGTCGCCGCCCATGCTGACGCCGTAGAGGGTGTCGGCGGCGTCCATCGTCCGCTTCTGGTGCGTGACGACGATGAACTGCGCACGGTCGGCGTAGCCGCGCACGAGCTGGAGGAAGCGGTCGATGTTGATGTCGTCGAGCGCGGCCTCGACCTCGTCGAGGATGTAGAACGGGCACGGCCGCGCCAGGAACACGGCGAACATGAACGCGAGCGCGACGAGCGACTTCTCGCCGCCCGACAGGAGCGACAGCCGCTTGGTGGACTTGCCGGGCGGGGTCACCTCGATCTCCACGCCCGCCTCCGGCTGCTCGTCCTCGTCCTCCTCCGGCACGGCGGCGCCATCCGGCAGCTCCTCTCCGCCGACGACCGGCCGCGGGCCCTGCTCGGGGTGGACGAGCCTGAGTTGGCCGCGGCCGCCGGGGAAGAGGTGCTCCACGACCTCTGAGAAGTTGCGTGCGGCCGCCTCGAAGGTCTCCTCGAAGCTCTCCCTGATGCGCCGGTCGGTCTCCTTGATCAGCCGCTCGAGCTCGGCGAGCGCCGCCTCCAGGTCGGTGCGCTGGGCCTCGAGCTCCTCGACGTGCTGGACGGCCTCCTCGTACTCCCGCTTGGCGAGCGGGTTCACCGGGCCGAGCTGCTCCCGGCGCCGCTGCAAGCGCTCCACGCGCGCCTCGAGCGCCTCGCGCTGCTCCTGGTCGAGCTCCTCCGCAGCCGGGTCCGGCGCGAGCCCGAGCCGCCCGGCGATCTCGCCGAGCTCCCGCTCGACCTCGGCGGCCGTGTCCCGCACCTGCTGAGCGCCCACCTCGGCGCCCGTGACCGCCTCGCTGGCGCGCCGCAGCCGCCCCTGGAGCTCCGCCTCCTCGTGCGCGAACGCGCGCAGCGCGACCGCCGCCTCCTCTCCCGCCTCGGCGCCCGCCTCGAGCTCGGCGACGAGCGCGTCGCGGCGCGCGGCCACCGCGGCCGCGGCGGACTCCAGCGCCACCGAGGCGCGCTCGGCGTCGCGCCCGAGCGCGTCGTCGTGCAGCATCCCCGCCCGCAGGGACTCGATCGTGCGCGCGCGCTCGTCCCGCTCGCGCTCGATGCGCTCCTCGAGCCGCCGCTCCGCCCGCAGATCGGCCTCCAGCTCGGCGCGCCGCACCGCCCCGGGGCCCTGGTCGGGCGCCTCGCGGCGGCGCGCGATCAGCCACTCGGCGCGGGCCTCGGCGTCGGCGGCCTCGGCCGCCTCTCGCATCGCGCCGCGCAGCGCGGACTCGGCCTCGTCGCGCCCGAGGTCCGCCGCGGCGACCGCCTCGGCAGCGCGCTCCGACTCAGCCCGCGCGCCGGCCTCGTCGCGGACCGCGGCCTCCGTGGCGGCGACCAGCTCCTCGCGCCGCGCCCGCTCCTCTAGTACCCGCTCGCCGCCGCCGGCCGGCGCCTGCACGAGCTCGCCGCGGGCGGCGTCGAGCAGCCGGCCGCCGTGGGTGACGGCGACGCCGTCGAAGTCCGCCGCGATCGCGTCGAGCGACTCCACGACCCATACGCCTCCGAGCAGGCGCTCGACCAGGTCGCGGCGCCCCTCGGACGCGCGCACGTGCCCGAGCAGGGGCTCGGCGCCCGGCGCCGGCGCGCTGCCCGCCGCACGCCCGCGGGCGCGCGCGGCCACGAGCGCGGTCGCGCCGGAGTCGCCCGCGCGGTCGAGCAGCCGCTCGCCCTCCTGCAGGTCGCCCACCAGCGCGGCCGACAGCCGCGGCCCGAGCGCCGCGGAGAGCGCGTGCTCGTAGCCGGGGTCGACCCGAAGCTCGTGCGCCAGCGCCGGCGCGTCCTCCGGCGCCCCGCCGGCGCCGCGCAGGAACTGGTTGACAGCCGCCAGCTCGGCGCCCACCTGGGCCGCCCGCCTGCGGCTCGCCTCGACCGCCCGCTCGGCCTCCCGGCGGCCCTGCCGCGCCGCTTCGGCGGCGCGCTCGGCCTCTTCCAGCGCGGCGCGCCGTGTGGCCACCGCCTGATCCAGCTCGCCCCGCCGGCGCACCGCTCGGTCGTGCTCGGTCTCGAGCCCGGCGAGCTCCTCGCGCAGCCGCTCCTCGCGCTCCGCGTCGAGCCGCTCGAGCTCGCGCCCGAGCGCCCTGAGCCGGTCGGAGGGCGCGAGCGCGTCCCACGCCTCGCGGTCCTGGTCGGCCTCCGGCGGCCGCGGCAGCTCCGCGTCCGCGACGCGGTCGCCCTCGGCGGCGAGGTCCGCCGCGGCCTGCGCCTCGAGCAGCTCGAGCTGGCGCAGCCGCCGCTCCCGCCGCTCTGCCGCCGCGCTCGCCTGCTCGCGGGCGCGCTCCAGCCGCATCGCGATCCGCTCGGCAGCCGATCGCGCCGCGTACGCGCGGCCCTGGAGCCGCTCCCGCTCGCGGCTCTGGCGCGCGAACGCCTCCTCGGCCTCCTCGCGCCGGCGCGCCACGTCGGTCAGCAGCCGCTCCGTCTCGTCGCGCTCCGCGCGGGCGCCCTGCGCGCGCTCCTCGGCGCCGGCCAGCTCGGCCCGCACGGCACGGCTGTGGTCGCGGACGAGCTCGAAGCGCGCCTCGAGCGTCTGCCGCTCGAGCCGCTCGTGCAGCTCGGCGGCCTCCGCCTGCCGCTTCAGCGGCCGCAGCCGCGAACGCGCCTCGCGCTCCACGTCGAGCGCCCGCGACAGGTTCTCCTCGGTGCGCTCGAGCTTCAGCTGCGCCCGCCGACGGCGCTTGCGGTGCTTGCCGAGCCCCGCGGCCTCCTCGATCAGGAGGCGCCGCTCGCGCGGCCGCGACAGCACGATCTGCTCGACCTTGCCCTGCGAGACGACCGAGTGCATCTCCTTGCCGAGCCCCGAGTCGGACAGCACCTCGATCACGTCGACCAGCCGGCAGCGGGCGCCGTTCAGCCGGTACTCGCCCTCGCCGTCGCGGTCGAGCCTGCGGACGATCGAGATCTCGGCGAACTCGACGGCAAGACGGTTGTCGTGGTTGTCGATCACGACCTCGACCTCTGCCGCGCCGGAGCCGCCGACCCCGTGTCCGCCCGCGAAGATCACGTCCTTCATCACCTGGCCGCGCACGGCCAGCGGGCTCTGCTCGCCGAGCGCCCACAGCACCGCGTCCGTGATGTTCGACTTGCCGGAGCCGTTCGGGCCCACGATCACGGACACGCCCGGCCCGAACTCCAGCTTGGTCCGGTTCGGGAAGGACTTGAAGCCCTTCATCGAGATCGACTTGAGATGCATCAGCCGGCGGCCGCGTCCAGGGTGTCGAGCGCTTGCAGCGCGGCCTCCTGCTCCGCGCTCTTCTTGGTCTTTCCCTCACCGCGGCCGAGCTCCTCCCCGGCGACCTCGGCGACGGCGACGAACGAGCGGTCGTGCGCGGGACCCAGCTCGTCGACCGTGCGGTAGGTGACGACCTCCGCGCGCCGCGCCAGGCGCTCCTGCAGCACCGACTTGTAGTCCACCGGGTGCTGCAGCGCGTCGTCGATCTCGCCCTCGAACGAGGCCACCACGGCGGGGGCGGTGCGCTCGAACCCGAAGGCCAGGTAGGAGGCGCCGATCACGGCCTCGCAGACTGACGCCAGCACGCGCTCCGACTCGATCAGCATCTCCGCGCTGCGGCCGGTGCCGTCCGGAGCCGTGGCCCGCAGTCGGTCCGGTACCTCGAGCCCCTGCGCGACGCGGGCGCAGGAGGCGCCGCTCACCGCCTGGGCGCGCACCTTCGTCAACCGCCCCGCGCCGTGGTGCTCGAAGCGCGGGTAGAGGTGGGTGGACACCGCGAGGCTCAGCACCACGTCCCCGAGGAACGCGAGCCGCTCGTACGACTCGTCGCGGTGCTCGACCCACGACGCGTGCGTGAAGGCCTGCCGGCGCAGGTCCTCCGGCAGCTCCCGCAGCAGCTCGGCCAGGGTCTCACGCCTCCGCGGCATGGGCGGCTACGAAGTCCGCGGCCTGGCCGACCGTCAGGATCTTGGCCGCCTCCTCGTCGGGGATGCGGATGCCGTAGTTGTCCTCCAGCTCGACCACGAGCTCCACGAGGTCGAGCGAGTCGGCCTCGAGGTCCTCCTTGAACCGCGTGCCCTCGGAGATGCGCGACGGGTCGATCTCGAGCTCGGTCGCCAGGTGATCGCGGATGCGGTCGAGAACCTCCTCCCGGGTCATGATCCGGCGACGCTACCAGCGGGGACGGACCTCAAAGCCCCGGCGCTGTCGAGCGCGGCAGCCGTGCGGCCGACCATGTCCTCGTCCACCGCCCGCTGGGCGAGCCGGACCGCGCTCGCGATCCCCTTGGGCCCGAAGCTGCCGTGCGCGACCACGACCGGTTTCCGCAGCCCGAGCAGGATCGCGCCGCCGACGCCCTCGGGATCGAGTTCGTCGCGCAGCCGCTGGACCTTGCTGCGGATCAGCAGCCCGCCGACCGTCGAGACGGCGCCGGAGCGGACGGCGTCCCTGATCGCTTCGCGGAGCGCCCGGGCGGTCGCCTCCATCACCTTGAGCGCGACGTTGCCGGTGAAGCCGTCGGTGACGATCACGTCGGCGCCGGCGCCGGGGAGGTCGAAGCCCTCCACGTTCCCGACGAAGTTCAGGCCGCCCTCGACGAGGCGATCGTGGGCCGCGAGCACGTTCGGAGTGCCCTTCCCCTGCTCCTCCCCCACGGACAGGAGGCCGACGCGCGGGCGCTCGACGCCGTAGACCGCCTCCATGAAGCAAGCGCCCATGTACGCGAATTGGACGAGGTGCTCGGGCCTCACCTCCACGCTCGCGCCGCAGTCGAGCAGCAGCACGGGCCCCGCCGGGATCGGGAGCAGCGTGGCGAGCGCGGGCCGGTGCACCCCGCGCACGCGCTTGATCTTGAGCGTCGCGGCGGCGAGCGTCGGGCCGGTGCTGCCGGCCGAGACGAGGGCGTCGGCACGGCCCTCGGCGACCGCGGCCGCGGCCTGGACGATCGACGCATCCGGCGTCGCGCGCACCGCCTTCACCGGCTCCTCGCCGCCGCGGATCGCGACCGGGGCGTCCACGGCCTCGACGCCTGCCAGCTCGCCCGCGGGGCCGTAGACGATCGCGGGCACACCGGCACGGGCGACGCCTTCCGCCACCGCGGCCGGCCCCAGATCGGCGCCGTTCGCGTCGACGGCGATCATGGCCTGTCTGCTACTCGTCGGCCTCGCCCGTCTGCACGATCACCTCGCGGCCCGCGTAGGTGCCGCAGTTCGAGCAGACGCGGTGCGGCAGTCGCGGCGCGTGGCAGCGCGGGCAGTGCACGAGGCCGGGCGCCTCGATCTTGTGCTGCGAGCGGCGCTTGTTGGTCCGCGCGTGGGACTGTCTCTGCTTGGGGACCGCCATGAGCGGTGTGAGTGTAGAGCACCAGTTCCGCTTGGCCGGGGGCCGGGCCGGGGTTAAGCTCGGCCGGAGCGGGTCCCACGGGAGCGAGGAGAGACATGTACGACTACGTCATCGTCGGAGCGGGCTCGGCGGGATGCGTGCTGGCGAACCGCCTCAGCGAGGACCCCGGCGTCAGCGTGCTGCTGCTGGAGGCGGGCGGCCCCGACACGAACGACCTCGTGCACCTGCCGGCCGCCTTCTCGGCGCTCTTCCGCAGCGACCAGGACTGGGACCACTCGACCGCGTACGAGCCCTTCGCCGACGACCGCCGCATCTATCTCCCGCGCGGCAAGGTGCTGGGCGGCAGCTCGTCGATCAACGCGATGGTCTACATCCGCGGCAACCGCGCCGACTACGACGACTGGGGCCTGCCCGGCTGGTCCTACGACGACCTGCTCCCCTACTTCAAGCGCGCCGAGGACAACGAGCGCGGCGCCGGCGAGTACCACGGCGCCGGCGGCCCGCTGCCGGTCTCCGAGGGCCGCTCCCGCAACCCCCTCTGCCAGGCGTTCCTCGACGCCGTCGCCGCCCGCGGCCTGCCCTCGAACGAGGACTTCAACGGCGCCTCCCAGGACGGCTTCGGCTGGTACCAGGTCACGCAGCGGCGTGGGGCGCGCGCGAGCGCCGCGGTCGCCTACCTGCACCCCGCGGCCGAGCGCGAGAACCTGACCGTGGAGACCCACGCCCAGGCGATCTCGCTGCTGTTCGAGGGCGAGCGCGCCACCGGCGTGCGCTGCCTGCGGCTCGGTCAGCCGCTCGACTTCACCGCCGAGCGCGAGGTGATCGTCTCCTGCGGCTCCTACAACTCGCCGCAGCTCCTGATGCTGTCCGGCCTCGGGCGCCCCGAGGAGCTCGAGATGCTGCAGATCGAGACCGTGGCGGCGGTGCCGGAGGTCGGGCTCAACCTGCACGACCATCCGAACGCGGGCGTCGGATACCGGATGGACGACGAGCTGAGCCTGTTCGGCGCGCTCAACGACGAGAACCTGGGCCTGTTCGAGGTCGAGGGCAGCGGGCCGCTGACGTCGAACATCGCGGAGGTCGGCGGCTTCGCGCGCACGCGCGACGGCCTGGAAGCGCCGGACGTCCAGTTCCACTTCGCCCCGGCGCAGTACAACGCCGAGGGGCTCATGCCGGGCGACGGCCACGGCTTCGCGCTCGGCGCCTGCGTGCTGAAGCCGAAGAGCCGCGGGTTCGTGGCGCTGGCGTCGCCGGACCCGACCGCGAAGCCGCTGATCCTCCACAACTACCTCGAGCACCCCGACGACGTGGCGTCGCTGGTGGAGGGCATCCGGATGTCGTACGAGATCGCGCACACCGAGCCGCTCGGCGAGTACGCGACCGACGCGCTGAACGAGCCGGCGTCGCTCTCGCGCGAGGACCTGGAGGCGCACGCGCGCCACACGATGATGACGCTCTACCACCCGGTCGGGACGTGCCGGATGGGCGCCGACGACGGCGCCGTAGTCGACACCGAGCTGCGCGTGCGCGGCGTGGAGGGCCTGCGCGTGGTCGACGCGTCCGTGATGCCGAGCGTGCCGCGCGGCAACACCAACGCGCCGACGATCGCCCTGGCCGAGCGCGCAGCGGACCTGATCCGCGGGGTCTCGCCGACGGCCGCCGAGGAGGCGGCCGCCGAGCCGGCTACTCCAGCTTGAGCTCGCGCAGGGCCGCCCAGCGCGGGTCCGGGGCGGCCTCGTGGGCGTGGTCGGGGCCCGCCTCGTTCAGGTTCGCGCCGCACTCGGGACACAGCCCGCGGCACTCGTCGTCGCACACGATCTGCGAGGGCAGGGCGAGTGCCAGCGCGTCCCGCGCCCAGCCGCCCACGTCGAGCTCGTCGCCGTCGAGGTAGGGGGAGCGCAGGTCGTCGCCGCCGCCCGGCTGGTCGACCTCGTAGGCATCGACGTCGACCGTGTGCCCGGCCGGCTCGAGGCAGCGCATGCAGGGGCCCTCGAGCGGCGCGCTGAACCGCAGCCGCAGCGCGTAGCCGCTGGTGGTGTGCGAGACGTCGAGCGCGGCGTTAACGGCGTGCCCGGACACCTCGTAGGACTGCCCGCCGAACTCGAACCGCCCGACGGGCACCCGCAGCTCGAGCCGCCTGCCCTCCCCCGACGAGAGCGACAGCCGGCCGAGGTCGAATATCGCGGTTCGCTGGCCCATACCAGCGAGGTTAGCGGCGGTTTCGTCGCCCTCAGGCGGCCCGTTCGATCAGCTC
Source organism: Thermoleophilaceae bacterium (assembly GCA_036407035.1). GTDB lineage: Bacteria > Actinomycetota > Thermoleophilia > Solirubrobacterales > Thermoleophilaceae > JACVRW01. The sequence goes on from DASXAA010000168.1 coordinate 67,956, forward strand.
CACGCGGTAGCCGTCGGGATCCCGGACGAACGCGATCCGCGGTCCCTCGGTGCGCCCGCCCGGCCGGTACGGAGGCTTCTCCGGCTCGATCCCCTCGGTCGCCAGCCCCTCGAGCGTGCCGTCGAGATCCTCCACGCCGAGCGCGATGTGGTTGTAGCCCGTGCCCAGGTCGTAGGAGTCGACGCCGTGGTTGTAGGTCAGCTCGAGCACCGGGTCCTCGCCCGGCAGGTTCATGAAGACGTTGGTCGCGTCGTCCCCGATCGGCATGCGGCGCGCCTCCTCGAAGCCGAGCTTCTCGTAGAAGGAGACGGAGCGGTCGATGTCGCCGATGCGGTAGCAGGTGTGGAGATAGAAGGGCATGGGCGGCAGCGTACCGCCGCCGCCCTCAGCGCCCGCGGTGGACCAGCTCGACGTTGTGGCCGTCCGGGTCGACCATCGCGGCCTCGTCCTCCGCCGGGAACGCCACGTGGATGGGCTCGCTGGGCTCGCCCTCGAGCAGTGAGAACGAGCCCGATGCGCCGAGCACCTGGACGCGGGGAGGATCGGTCGCCCTCCGCACGCGGAAGCCGGCGTATGGCGCGATCGTCTCGTAGAAGCGCTCGGACGCGTCCGGGTCGGCCACCCGGATCCAGATGTGGTCCACGAAGCCGCCCCGGCGCATGTCGTCGTGATGCAGCGCCTCGGCGCTGTTCCCGTCGGGGTCGAGCAGGAAGGAGCCGTAGTAGTCCTCGGTGTACTGGGGCCGCGGGCCGGGCGCGCCGTCGCTCTCGTACCCCGCCTGCCTGCCGACGCGCCAAAAGGCGTCCACGTGCTCGCGCGACGGCGCGACGAACCCGATGTGCAGCCGGCGCGTGACCGGGCGCTCGGGGCCCGCCTGGCCGACGCCGAAGTCGTCCCACTCGGTGAGCTCGGCGCCGGTCGAGGTCCGCTCGATGCCCAGCCTGGCGAGCACGGTGTCGTAGAAGCGCTCGGACGCCGCCCGGTCCGACGCGCCGATCGTCACGTGGTCGAACATCAGGCGCGCGTGAGGCGCTTGTACGTGATGCGGTGCGGGCGGTCGGCGTCCGGGCCCATCTGCTCGCGCCGGTGCTCCTCGTAGGCCTCGAAGTTGCCCTCGAACCAGGTCACCTGGGAGTCGCCCTCGAACGCGAGGATGTGGGTTGCCACGCGGTCGAGGAACCAGCGGTCGTGCGAGATCACGACGGCGCAGCCCGCGAAGCCGAGCAGCGCCTCCTCGAGCGCGCGCAGGGTGTCGACGTCGAGGTCGTTCGTGGGCTCGTCGAGCAGCAGCAGGTTGCCGCCGGAGCGCAGCAGCTTGGCGAGGTGCACGCGGTTGCGCTCGCCGCCGGAGAGCACGCCGACCTTGCGCTGCTGGTCGGTGCCGCGGAAGTTGAAGCCGGCCACGTAGGCGCGCGAGCTCATCTTGCGCTCGCCGACCGCGACCTGGTCGTCGCCGCCCGAGATCTCCTCCCAGACGTTCCTGTCCGGGGCGAGCGCGTCGCGCGACTGGTCGACGTAGGCGAGCTCCACCGAGTCGCCGAGGCGCAGGCTGCCGCCGTCTGGGGTCTCCTCGCCCGTGATGAGGCGGAAGAGGGTGGTCTTGCCGGCGCCGTTGGGGCCGATCACGCCGACGATGCCCGCCGGCGGGAGCGAGAACGAGAGGTCCTCGAACAGCAGCCGGTCGCCGTAGCCCTTGCGCAGGCCGTCGGCCTCGAGCACGAGGTTGCCGAGCCGCGGGCCGGCGGGGATGTGGATCTGCACCTGGTCGAGCTTCACGCTGCGCTCCTCGGCGAGCAGGCGCTCGTAGTTCGTCAGGCGCGCCTTGGCCTTCTTGCGGCGCCCCTTCGGGTTCTCGCGCACCCACTCGAGCTCGCGGGCGATCGTGCGCTGCCGGGCGGTCTCCTTGCGCTCCGCCTGCGCGAGGCGGGCCTCCTTCTGCTCGAGCCACGAGCTGTAGTTGCCCTTGAAGGGGATGCCCTCGCCGCGGTCGAGCTCGAGGATCCAGCCGGCGACGTTGTCGAGGAAGTAGCGGTCATGGGTGACGGCGACGACCGTGCCCTGGTACTCGGCGAGGTGGCGCTCGAGCCACGCCACCGACTCGGCGTCGAGGTGGTTCGTGGGCTCGTCGAGCAGGAGCAGGTCGGGCTTCGACAGCAGCAGGCGCGCGAGCGCGACGCGGCGGCGCTCGCCGCCGGACAGCACCTGCGGGTCGGCGTCGCCGGGCGGGCAGCGGAGCGCGTCCATCGCCTGGTCGAGCGTGACGTCGAGGTTCCAGGCGTCGGCGGCGTCGATGCGCTCCTGGAGGCGGGCGAACTCGTCCGCGTTCTCCTCCGAGTACTCGGCGGCGAGCTGGTTGAAGCGATCGAGCATGTCGCGCACCTCGCGCACGCCGTCCTCGACGTTGCCGCGCACGTCCTTCGCCGGGTCGAGGTGGGGCTCCTGCTCGAGCAGGCCGACCGTGGCGCCCGGCGCGAGCTGGGCGTCGCCGCGGTACTCGGTGTCCCGGCCGGCCATGATCCGCAGGAGCGTGGACTTGCCGCTGCCGTTCAGGCCGAGCACGCCGATCTTCGCGCCGGGCAGAAAGCTGAGCGAGATGTCCTTCAGGACGATCTTGTCCGGCGGATGGACGCGGGACAGCTTGTACATCGTGAAGACGTATTGGCTCGACATCGGCGTCCGAGGATAGAGGCGCGCGCTCAGGCGACCCCGGCGTCGATCAGGAGGCGCCAGATCTCGTCCTGGTCGACCACCTCGACGCCGAGCTTCTCTGCCTTCGCGGTCTTGGCCGCGCCGACCGCTTCTCCGCAGATCAGTAGGTCCGTGTTGGCGGACACCGAGGAGGCCGTCTCCGCGCCGGCGCGCTCGCACAGCCGCTGGAAGGCGGGCCGGGCGACCTTCTCGCCGCTGCGCGGGTCCGCGATCGTGCCGGTCACGACGACGGTCTTGCCGACGAGCGGCGCGTCCGAGGCGATTTTCGGCGGCAGGTCCTCCTCGCGGACGTCGAGGTCGACGCCGAGCTCCCGCAGCCGCGCCAGTTCGGCGCGCGTGCTCTCGCGGCCGAGGTGCGACCGGAGGCTGGCGGCGACCTTCGGCCCGATGTCCTCGACCCGCTGCAGCTCGTCCTCGCCGGCCGCCGCGACCTCCTCCAGGCTCCGGTACCCCGCGCGACAGAGGCGGGCCGCGGTGGCCTCGGAGGCCATCGGGATCGCGAGCCCGATCAGCGCGCGCCGCATCCCGACCGCGCGGCTGCTGTCGATCGACTCGAGCATGCGGTCGGCCGAGATCTCGGCGATGCGCTCGAACCCGAGCAGCGTGTCGCGCTCGAGCGCGTAGAAGTCGGACGGCCGCTCGAGCAGGCCGGCCTCGTTCAGGCGCTCGATCCACACCGGGCCGATCGCGTCGATGTCCGCTGCGGCGCGCGAGGCCCAGTGGATCAGGCGGCGCACGGTCTGTGCCGGGCAGGCGACGTTGGTGCAGTAGAGCTCGCGGCTGTTGCCCTGTTCGGTGAGCGGCTGGCCGCAGGAGGGGCACTCGGCCGGCGGCACGATCTCCCGCTCGGCGCCGGTGCGCTTCGAGGCGTCGAGCACGCCGGCGACGAACGGGATCACGTCGCCGGCGCGGCGCACGAGCACGGTGTCCCCAATGCGGACGTCGCGGGCGCGGATCACCTCTTGGTTCGCGAGCGTGGCGCGCATGACGGTCGTGCCGCCGACGAACACCGGCTCGAGGATCGCGACCGGCGCGACCTTGCCGATCTTGCCGACATCCCAGACGACGTCCGCGAGCACCGTTGTCTTCTCCTCGGCGGCGAACTTGTAGGCGAGCGCGCCCCGCGGGCTGTTGGCGCGCGTGCCGGCGGCGGCGTAGGCGTTGCGGTCCGCCAGCCGCAGGACGGCGCCGTCAAGGTCGTAGTCGAGCTCGTCGCGGCCCGCCTCGATCGCGGCGATCACCTCCTGCGCCGCGGCGGCGTCGTCGCAGTGGCGCATGTCGGCGGCATCGAACCCGAGCGTCTTGAGCGCCTCCTCCAGGTCGGCCTTGGCGCCATCGGAGGTGTCGAGGTCGAACGCGAAGAAGCGCAGCCGCCGCTCGGCGACCGCCGCCGGGTCCTTGGCGCGGACGGTCCCGGCGGCCCCGGTGCGCGGATTGATCAGCGGCTTGTCGGGATGGGCGGCGTTGTAGGCCGCGAACGTGGAGCGCAGCATGACGGCCTCGCCGCGGACCTCGACGCGCCCTTTCGGCGCGATCGCGGCAGGCACCCCGTCGGTCAGCGCCCGCACGAGCACGGTCACGTCGTCGCCGGTGGTGCCGTCGCCGCGGGTCACGGCGCGGGCGAGCCGGCCGCCCTCGTACACGAGCGCGAGCGAGAGCCCGTCGAGCTTCGGCATGACGACCACCGGCTGGCCCGGAAAGCGGTCGAAGAACGCCGCGACCTGCTCGGGCGTGGTGGCCTTCTCGAGCGACAGCATCGGGCGGCTGTGACGCACCGGCGCATGGAGCGCCGCGGGCGCGCCGACCTGATCGAGCGGATTCGGGTCGGGCGCGAGCTCGGGATGCTCGTCGAGGAGGCCCCGCAGCTCGTCCTCGAGGGCGTCGTAGTCGGCATCGGCGACGAGCGGCTCGCCGTCGTAATAGGCCGCGCGAAGCTCGATCAGGCGAGCCGCGAGGGCCTCGATGCGCGCGCCGGCGTCAGGGGTGGTCGTCACGCCGCATACGCTACGCGGCACCGGGGGCGCCGGGGGCGAGATGGCCGCGCCTGTTTCGGCGGTGGCCGCGCGACTACTTTGATGAGTTGTGGCCCCTATAGGGGCCCAAAAGCACCAAAGTTCGCGAAAGCGCGCCCGCCCAAGCGGTCCGCGCCAAACCCTGGTTGCTGCAGTAGACGCCCAGGCCGACAACCGGCGCCGGCGGAGACCCGGGCCTCAGCCCACCTCAGCCTCTTCGCGCCCCTGCAGCCGGTCCCGCCCCCGCTGCACGGCCGCGATGAACTTCGTCAGGTTGACCTCGAGCGTGTTCAGGATGTCGTCGGCGTAGTCCTCCGCGCCCAGGCGGATCTCCCGCTCTCGGGCGCGCGCGTCCTCGATGATCTCCTCCGCCTGCCGCTCGGCCTGCTTCACGACCTCTTCCTCGCCGATCAGCCGGCCCGGCTCGTCGCGCGCCTCCTTGATGATCCGCTCCGCCTCGCGCTTCGCCTCGGCCAGCATCTCCTGGCGCTCCTTCACGATCCACCGCGCCTGCTTGATCTCCTCGGGGATCGTCGCGCGCATCTGGTCGAGGATGTCGTAGATCTCCTCCTTGTCGACGCGCACCTGATCCGTCAGCGGGACGGGCTTCGCGTTGTGAATCGTGTCGTCGAGTTTGTCGATCAGGACCAGGACGTCCATGGGCGGTTCCTCAATTCGCTAGCGCTTCAGCTCTTCCTGCAACCGCGCGGCGACGCGGTCGGGCACGAGCCCGCTTATGTCGCCGCCGAACATGGCCAGCTCCTTCACGCCGCTCGAGCTGAGAAAGCTGAATTGGGGGGTTGCCATCAGGTACACGCTCTCGATCTCAGGGGCCATCTTGCGGTTCAACTGGTTCATCTCGAACTCGTACTCGAAGTCCGAGATCGCCCTCAGCCCCTTCACGATCGATTTCGCACCATGTTCACGGGCAAAATCGACGAGCAGGGTATCAAAGGGTTTTACCTGCACATTGGGGAAATCCTTCGTCTCCCGCTCGATGAACGCGACCCGTTCCTCGGCGCTGAAGAGCGTCTTCTGCTTGCGGACGGGCTGGTTGACCACCCCGACGATCAGGCTCTCGAACACGCCGGCGGCGCGCCCGATGATGTCGAGGTGGCCGAACGTGACCGGGTCGTAGGAGCCCGGGCAGACGGCCGTCCCGCCGTCCGGCTCAGGCATGGATCGCGATGCGCGTGTCGCCGTACGTCCGCTCCACGAGGAGCGGCAGCGTCAACTCGAGCGGCCTGCGCTTGTCGGATTCGGTCACGGTTCGGGCGCCTTCTGCGAGGACCGGGGGCAGCGCCTCCGAGAGCCTTTCCCCCAATCGCGGCGCCGAATCATATGGCGGGTCGATGAATACGAGGTCGTACGGCGACTGGCGGTTCCGTAGAAACACCAGGGCGTCGCCCCTGACGACCGCCGCGCGCACGCCGACCAGGTCGAGGTTGCGCCTGATCGCCGCGCACGCGCGCTGGTCGTTGTCGACGAACACCGCCTCGGCCGCCCCGCGTGACAGCGCCTCGATCCCGAGCGCGCCGGAGCCCGCGTAGAGGTCGAGCACGCGCGCGCCGCCCACGTCGCCGAGGATGGAGAACAGCGCCTCGCGGACGCGGTCCGCGGTCGGGCGCGTTCGGAAGCCGCGCGGGGCGTGCAGGCGCCGCCCCTTGAACTCGCCGGCGACGACCCTCACGGCTCAGGGGGCGGCGAAGCGACGACCCTCACGGCGCCAGTCCGGCCGCCGCGAGCGCCTCCTCGTGGCTGTTGTAGGCGACCATCCGCACGGCCCGGCCCCCGCTGAATGTCCACACCTGGCCGAGGTGCATCTCCACCTCCGCCCCGCTCGCCCGGCCGCGCGCGTGCATGACGGACAGCACCACCACGCGATCGTCGCCCGCGCGGCGGATCTCCCACTCGATGCGGTGGTCCTCCCACGGCTCGAGCCACTCGCGGAAGAAGTCCTTGGTCCCCTCCGGCCCCCGCCGCATCTCACCGCCCGGGACTCCCGGCACGAACCACTCGAAGTCCTCGCCGAGGCCGCCGACCGCGCGGTCGAAGTCGCCCTCCAGCCACATCAGCTCGTAGCCGCGCTGCAGGATGTCGACGGGGTCGCGCGTCACGCCGGGATCGGGTCGAGCTCCGACCCGAACCTCGCCTCCATCGCCTCGCGCAGCAGCACGTGCTCCGGCTCGCCGAGCGAGGGGTCGCGCGCCAGCAGCTCGTCGGCCCGCTCGCGGGCGCGCACCAGCAGCTCGGTGTCCTCGGGCAGCCGGGCGACGCGGAACTCGGGCAGCCCGTGCTGGCGCGTGCCGAGCACATCGCCGGCGCCGCGCAGCTGCAGGTCGATCTCGGCGAGCCTGAAGCCGTCGCTCTCGCCGGCGAGCGCCTCCAGGCGCGGCAGCTTCGGGTCCCCGAACGCGATGCACAGCGACTGGTGCTCGCCGCGGCCCACCCGGCCGCGCAGCTGGTGCAGCTGCGAGAGCCCGTAGCGCTCGGCCGCCTCGATCAGCATCACGGTCGCGTTCGGCACGTCGATCCCGACCTCGATCACGCTCGTTGCCACGAGCACGTCCGCGGCGCCCGACGCGAACGCCTCCATCGCCTTCTGCTTCGCGGCCGGCCGCAGCTGGCCGTGGATCAGCTCCACCCGCTGCTCGCGGAACTCGGTCTTGCGCAGGCGCCCGAACTCGACCGTTGCCGCCTTCGCCTGCAGCGCCTCCGACTCCTCCACCAGCGGGCACACGACGAAGCACTGCCGCCCGCGGGCGATCTCCTCGCGGATGCGCTCGTACGCGCGCCGGCGCGCGCGCTCGCCGTCGACCACGTGCGTCTCGACCGGCCGGCGCCCCCTCGGCAGCTCGCGCAGCACGGTGGCGTCGAGGTCGCCGTACGCGGTCAGCGACAGCGTGCGCGGGATCGGAGTGGCCGTCATGTGGAGAGTGTGCGGGGCGAGCCCCTCCGGCGCCTTGCGGTCGAGCGCGGCGCGCTGGCGCACCCCGAACCGGTGCTGCTCGTCGACGACGCAGACGGCCAGGTCGCGGAACGTCACCGCCTCCTCGATGAGGGCGTGGGTGCCGACCACCAGCTGGAGCTCGCCACTCGCCAGCCGCGCCAGCAGGTCGCGCCGCCGCGCGCCCGGCGTGGAGCCGGTCAGCAGCTCCAGGGGGATCGCCCCGCCGAGCAGCCGGTCGAGCGTGCGGTGGTGCTGCTCCGCGAGCGTCTCGGTCGGCGCCATCAGCGCCGCCTGGGCGTCGTTCTCGACCGCCCGCAGCATCGCGTGCAGCGCCACCACGGTCTTGCCGCTCCCGACCTCCCCCATCAGGAGCCGCTGCATCGGCCGCTCGGAGTCGAGGTCGGCGTCGATCGCCGCCATCGCCCGCGCCTGGTCGCCGGTCGGCTCGAACGGCAGCGACGCCCGCCAGGGATCCACGGCCCGCCCGCGCGCCGCGAGCGGCCGCGCGCGGCGGCCCTCGCGCCGGTTCCGCCGCCGCCCCGCCACCGCGAGCTGGAGCAGGAACAGCTCCTCGAATGCGAGCCGGCGGCGGGCGCCGGCCTCCTCGTCCTCGGTGTCCGGGAAGTGCGTGGCCGCGAGGGCGGCGGGGCGGTCGGGAAGCCGCTCCGCGACCCGGAGCCGCGATGGCAGCGGCTCGACCGACGCGAGCATGCGCGAGTACCCGTCCCACGCCAGCTGTCGCAGCCGCGCCGCGGTGATCCCCTCGGTCGCGGGGTGCACCGGCACCAGGCCGACCGTGTGTACGGGCGCCCCACCGTCGCCCCCGATCAGCTCGTGCTCGGTCACCCAGAACTCGCCGCGGCGGCGCAGCTTGCCGTGCAGCAGCACCTGCGACCCCTCCCCCAGCTGCCGCGCTATCCACGGCTGGTTGAACCACACGGCCACGAGCGGGCCGCTGTCGTCGCGCACGCGCGCCTCCACCCGCTTGCGACGGCGGTCGCGCATCGGCTTGACCTGGACGCCGCCCACGACGACCGCCACCGTCGCGTCCTCGCCCAGTGCCAGCTCCGCCACGCGGCGCACGTCGCGGCGGTCGCGGTGCGAGTGCGGCAGATGCTCGATCAGGTCGCCCCAGGTGGCGATGCCGAGGGCGGCCAGCGCCTTGCCGGGCGCGCCGCGGAGCGACAACGGCTCGGCCAGCAGCGACGGTCGCGGCCACGAGCGGACCGGCGCCCGCCCGGCGGCGTCACGCGTGAGCTCGTCTTTGGACGCGAAGGCGGTCGGTGCGCTCACTCCGCGCAGAGCAGCCACCACCAGGCGGGCTGGCCGCCCTCGTGCTGCTCGAGCTCCACGCCGTCCGGAACGAGCGCCGCCACGGCCTCCCGCGCCAGCGGCGGCTCGTCGCCCGCGATGCAGGTGAGCAGCTCGGCGTCGCCCGCCAGGCGCGTGAGCGTGGCCGCGAGCGTCTCGTCGGGCTCGCCCCAGGCGACCAGCTCGCCGTCCGCGTAGCCGACCGCCTCGCCGGCCTTGAACCGGCCCTTCGCGTCGTCGCGGGCCGCCGGCGCCACGCCGCCGAGGCGCAGCGCGGCCGCCGCCTCGGACACGGCGGCGTGGTTGGCCGCGCCGTCGCCGTGCGGGTCGAACGCGAGCAGCGCCGTGAGCCCCTCCTGCGGCGCCGTCGTCGGCACCACGCGCGCGGGCTTCTCGGACAGCTCCGCGGCGCGCTCGGCGGCGAGGATCACGTTGGGGCTGTTCGGCAGCACCACGACCTCGCGGCCGCCGGCCGCATGGATGCCGGCCAGCAGCTCGTACGTCGATGGGTTCATGGTCGCGCCGCCGTCCACGACGAGCACGCCGAGGTCCTCGAACATGCGCTTGAGCCCCTCGCCGCTCGCGACCGCGACGACCGAGCACTCCGTCTCGCGCGCGGGCGCGAGCGCGCCCGCCAGGCGAGCGCTGCGCTCCGAGACCTGCTCGTGCATGTCGGCCACGTCGAACCGGGACACCTCGCCGACGGCCTCGAACAGGTCGGCGGCGCGGCCGGGCTCGTCGGTGTGCACGTGCACGCGCAGCGTGCGGTGGTCGCCCACGACCAGCACCGAGTCGCCGATGTCCTCGAGCCGCGGGACGAACGAGCCGGCGTCGAGGTTCTCGCCCGTGACGGCGAAGTTCGTGCAGTAGCGGAAGCTCGACGAGGCGTGCTCGGGCCTGTGGAGCGAGGGCGCGGGAGTGGCCTGGTGCTCCAGCAACGGGGCGCCGTCGCCGCGAAGCGCGGCGAGGCAGCCGGCGAGGATCACGGTCAGGCCGTACGCGCCGGCGTCCACGACGCCGGCCTCGCGGAGCACGGCCAGCTGCTCGGGGCCGCGCTCAACCGCCTCCTTGCCCGCCTCGAGCGCGTTCTCGAGCACCTCGGCGAGCAGCTCGTCCTGCTCCTCCGGGGTGGCGTCCGGACCGAGGCGCTGCGTGTCCATGTGGGCGAGGTCGTGCGCCACGCGGCGCGCCATCGCGCGCACGGCGGAGAGCATCGTCCCCTCGGCCGGGTCGCGCACGGAGGCGTACGCGGCGTCGGCGGCGCGGGCGAAGGCGGCCGAGATCAGCACCGGGTCGACCAGCTCGCCCTGGCGGCTGGCCAGCTCCTCGGCGGCGCCGCGGACGAACTGCGACAGGATCACGCCGCTGTTGCCGCGCGCGCCGAGCAGGGCGGCCCGGGCCACGCCGGAGACGATCGTGTCGCGGCCGATCGCGTCGACGGGCTGGCCGTTCAGGCGGTCGAGCTCGTCCATCACGGCGCGCATCGTGAGCGCCATGTTGTCGCCGGTGTCCCCGTCGGCGACGGGGAACACGTTGAGGTCGTTCACCTCCTGCCGGCGGCGCTCGAGCTCCTGCAAGGCGGCGCCCACGACACGTCGGAACCGGACCAGGCTCTCGTCAGGCACGTGGGCTTTTTACACCTCTCGGCGGCGGGGTTGCGGCCTAGACGGCCTTGAGGACCTTGCCGGCCTTCAGGCAGCGCGTGCAGACGTACTCCCGGCGGGGCGCGCCGTCGACGGAGATCCGCACCTTCTGCAGGTTCGGGTTGAAGCGCCGCTTCGTCGCAACCATGGAGTGGCTGCGGCTGTGGCCGAACGCCGGCCCCTTTCCACACACGTAACAGACCTTTGGCACGGCGGAGAAGGGTATCAGCGGCCTTTTTCCACCACCGAGCGCGCCAGCTCGAGGGCGTGCTCGATGCCGGCGCGGTCCACGTCGAGGTGGGTCACTGCGCGCACGCGGCCGTCGAACGTGTTGCTCAGCTCGACCCCGTGGCGGTCCATCTCGGCGACGAAGCCCTCCGGCGCGGCGAAGATGACGATGTTGGTCTCCGGCGGCACGACCTCGAGGTCGATGTCGGCGAGCCCGCCGGCGAGCACGCGCGCGTTCTCGTGGTCCTCCGCCAGCCGCTCGACGTGGTGGTCGAGCGCGTAGAGGCAGCCCGCGGCGACGATCCCCGCCTGCCTGAACGCGCCGCCCATCTGCTGCTTCCAGCGCCAGGCCTCGTCGATCAGCTCGCGCGACCCGCACAGCACGGCGCCCACCGGCGCTCCGAGGCCCTTCGTGAAGTCGATCCAGGCCGTGTCGAACCCGCCCGCGTACTCGGCCGCCGACACGCGCGAGGCCACCACCGCGTTCATCAGCCGCGCCCCGTCCATGTGCGCCCGCAGGCCGTGCTCGCGCGCGACCTCGAGCACTGCGTGCACCGCCTCGAGCTGCCACACGCGGCCGCCGCCCATGTTCGTGGTCTGCTCGACGGACACGACGCGCGAGCGCGGCGAGTAGCGGCTCGGCGCGCGGATCCCGGCCCGCACCTGGTCGGCGGTGAAGATGCCGCCGTCGCCGTCGAGGGCGCGGATCATCAGCCCCGCGTTCCATGCCGGGCCACCCGCCTCGGCGATGATCGGGTGCGCGCTCTGGTCGAGGATCAGCTCGTCGCCGCCCGGGCGCGAGTGCAGTCGCAGCGCGATCTGGTTGCACATCGTGCCGCTCGGCAGGAACAGGCCCGCCTCCTGGCCGAGCAGCTCGGCCACGCGCTCCTGCAGTCGCAGCGTGGTCGGGTCCTGGCCGCGCTGCTCGTCGCCGACGTCGGCGGTGGCGATCGCCCGCCGCATCTCCTCGGTCGGGCGCGTCTGCGTGTCGCTGTAGAGGTTGACGAAGCCGGCCACTCGGGGCCGCAGGCTATCCGGCCAGCTCGCGGCGCAGCTCCGCCATCCGCAGCACGGCGCGCGCGGCGTCCTCGCCCTGGTGGCGCTTGCCGCCGCCGACGCGGGCGAGCGCCTGCTCCATCGTGTCCACGGTCAGGATCCCGAACGCGCACGGCACGCCGCTGTCGAGCTGCACGCGCGCGATGCCGCGGGCCGCCTCGCCGCAGACGTAGTCGTAGTGGTCGGTCTCGCCGCGGATCACGGCCCCGAGGCACGCGACGCCTGCGTAGCGGCCCGAGTCGGCGCAGTACTTGGCCGCCAGCGGCAGCTCGAACGCGCCCGGCACGTCGTGCACGTCCATCGACGCGCCGGCGTCCTCGAACACGCGCCGCGCGCCGTCCACCAGACCGGCCGCGAGGTCCTGGTAGAAGCGGCCGACGCAGGCCGCGTAGAGGTCAGCCACCCGGGCGCTCCGGCCCGCGGCCGGGCGCCGGGCCCTGGCCGTAGAGGTCGGCCGCCTCGGCTTCCGCCGCGGCGGCGCGAGCGCGGTCCTGGCGGCGGTGCTCGTGGATCATCTCCTCGTCGAGGGCGAGTCCCTGGTGGTGCAGCAGGTGCCCGAGGCGCTCCTTCTTCGCGCGCAGGTAGGCCACGTTGTGCTCGTTCGCGGCGTGCTGGATCGGGATCTGGTCGGTCACCCGCAGCCCGTAGCCCTCCAGGCCGACGATCTTCTTCGGGTTGTTCGTGAGCAGCCGGATCGAGCTGAGGCCGAGGTCGACGAGGATCTGGGCGCCGATGCCGTAGTCGCGCAGGTCGGCGGGCAGGCCGAGCTCGATGTTGGCGTCGACGGTGTCCAGGCCCTGCTCCTGCAGGCGGTACGCGCGCAGCTTGTTGAGCAGCCCGATGCCGCGGCCCTCCTGGGCGAGATACAGGAGCACGCCCTGGCCCTCCTGCTGGATGCGGAGCATCGCGTCCTCGAGCTGCTGGCCGCAGTCGCAGCGGAGCGAGTGGAACACGTCGCCGGTGAGACACTCGGAGTGCACGCGCACGAGCACTTCCTGCTCGCCGTCGATGTCGCCCTTGACCATCGCGACGTGGTGCTTGTCGTCGATCAGCGAGCGGTAGCCGATGACGTTGAAGTCGCCGAACCGGGTCGGCAGCATCGTCTCGACGACGCGCTCGACCAGCTGGTCGTGCTGGCGCCGGTAGGCGATCAGGTCCGCGACCGTGACCATCTTCAGCCCGTGGCGCTCGCAGTAGCCGATCAGGTCGGGCACCCGCGCCATCGTGCCGTCGTCGTTCATCACCTCGCAGATCACGCCGGACGGGTTGAGGCCCGCCAGCCGCGCGAGGTCCACGGATGCCTCGGTCTGGCCGGTGCGTTCGAGCACGCCGCCGCCCCTCGCCTTGAGCGGGAAGATGTGCCCCGGCTGGACGAGGTCGTGCGGGCGCGCGTTCGGGTCGATCGCCACCTGGATCGTGTGCGCGCGGTCGTGCGCGGAGATGCCGGTGGTGATCCCCTCACGGGCCTCGATCGAGACCGTGAAGGCGGTCTGGAACGGCGACTCGTTCTTGGCCGCCATCAGGTCCAGGCCGAGCTCGTCGCAGCGGTCGGGAGTCAGGGCGAGGCAGATCAGGCCGCGCCCCTCCTTGGCCATGAAGTTGATCGCCTCGGGCGTGGCGAACTGCGCCGCCAGCGTCAGGTCGCCCTCGTTCTCGCGGTCCTCCGCGTCGCAGACCACGACCATCTTCCCGGCGCGGACGTCCTCGATCGCCTCCTCGATGGTCGCGAAGGGCCGGTCGCTCATGCGGGCGCTCCTCGGGTCGACAGCTTTTCAACGTACTTGGCGAGCACGTCCACCTCCAAATTCACGATCCGGCCCGGCGCGGCGGCGCCGAACGTGGTGCGCTCGAGCGTCTCCGGGATCAGCGAGACCGAGAAGCCGTCGTCGTTCACCTCGGCCACGGTCAGAGACACGCCGTCGACTGCGATCGAGCCCTTCTCGACCACGTAGCGCAGGAGGTCGGGCGCGGCCTCCACGCGGACCACGCGCGCGAAGCCGTCCTCGCGGAGCGACTCGATCGTGCCGGTGCCGTCCACGTGCCCCTGGACGACGTGGCCGCCGAGGCGGTCGGTCGCTCGCAGCGGCAGCTCGAGGTTCACGCGGTCGCCGTTCGTCAGCGGCCCGAGCGAGCTGCGGCGCAGCGTCTCCTCCATGGCGTCGGCGGAGAATCCGTCGTCGTCCGTCTCAACCGCCGTGAGGCACACGCCGTTGACGGCGACCGAGTCGCCGGGCGAGAGCTCCGCGGCGAGGTTCGTGCGTACGCGCAGGCGCGCGCCGTCGGCGGTCCGCTCGAGGGCGGCGACCGTGCCGGTGTCGGCCACTAGCCCGGTGAACATCACCACTCCCTGAGCCGAGCGGAGATCAGCACGTCGTCGCCGAGCCGCTCGACCTCGACGCCCACCGCGTGCACGGCGCCGGCGATCTCGCCCACGCCGATGCCGTCCACGGCCGTGCGCGCGTCGCGGCCCCCGGCGACCATCGGCGCGACGAAGATGCGCGCCTCGTCGATCTCGCCGGCCTCGAGAAAGGCGCCGGCGAGGTGGGGGCCGCCCTCGAGCAGAAGCGTCTGGACGTCGCGCGCGCCGAGCTCGTCGAGCGCCGACGCCACGCGGGCGGCCTCGTTGGCGCCGTGGGAGACGATCACGTCGACGCCGGCGGACTCGAGGGCCTGCGTGGAGGTGCGCGCCGCGGCGCGCGAGCAGACGACGGTCACGGGGACCTCGCTCACGCCGCGGACCAGCTGGCTCTCGATCGGCAGGCGCGCCTCGGAGTCGAACACGACGCGGCGCGGCTGGCGCGCCACGCCCTCGATCCGCGCGGTCAGCTGCGGATCGTCGGCCAGCGCGGTGCCGATCCCGACCGCCACCGCGTCCGACTCGGCCCGCCACCGGTGGGCCCTGGCGCGGCTCAGCTCGTTCGAGATCCACTGGGAGTTGCCCGTGCGGGTGGCGACCTTCCCGTCGAGCGTCATCGCCGACTTGAAGATCACGAGCGGCCTGCCGGTTCGGGCGTGCTTGCGGAACGGCTGGTTGAGGAGGCGGGCCTGCTCGCTCACGACCCCGTTGAACAGGTCCACCTCGATGCCCTCGTCGCGGAGCACCCCGAGACCGCGGCCGGAGGCCTTGGGCGTCGGGTCGTCCGAGGCGACCACCACGCGAACGATGCCGGCCTCGACGATCGCCTCGGTGCACGGCGGCGTGCGGCCGTGGTGGGCGCAGGGCTCGAGGGAGACGTAGAGGGTCGCCCCGGCGGGGTCCTCATTGCACGACTCGAGCGCCATCCGCTCGGCGTGCGGCTCGCCGGCGGCAGTGTGCCAACCCTCGCCGATGACGCGCCCCTGCTTCACGACGATCGCCCCGACGAGGGGGTTCGGGCTGGTGTGGCCGCGCGCCCGCCCGGCAAGCTCGATGGCCCTCAGGAGGTGGCGCGCGTCGCGCTCGGTGGCCGTCGTCTCGGGCATTTGCAAGCGGTGGCGGGGAGTAAGTTGACTCGCGAGTCAACAATACCAGCGGGGGCTTCGCCGGCCATGGGGGTCACTAGTGTGCGGCGCGATGCGACGGCTGCTGCTGGCGCTGATCCTCGTCGCCGCATTCGCGATCCGGATCTGGCACAACGACTACTCGCTCCCGTACGTGTGGAGCATCGACGAGGGATCGCACTTCGCGAGCCGCGCGGTCGAGATGTTCCGGGCGGACCTCGACCCCGGCTACTACCAGAACCCCGCCGGCTACACGTACCTGCTGTACGCGCTGCTGCGGGTGATGTACGGGCCGCTCGGCTTCGTCTTCGACCTGCCGTGGGGCAACGTCACCGACCAGTTCAACAAGGACCCGACGGAGATCTGGATCGCGGCGCGGACGCTGGCGGCGGCCCTGTGCGTGGCCGGCGTTGCGGCCGTGTACTGGGCGGCGCGGCGGATCTGGGACACGCCCGTGGGGCTCGCGGCCGCGGCGGTGCTCGCCTTCGCCTTCCTGCCCGTGGCCTATTCGCGCGTGGCGGTCACGGACGTCGGCTCGCTGCTGGGGGTCGCGCTCGCGATGTACGGGTCGGTGCGCGCGTACGAGGACGGGCGGCTGCGGTACTACGCGATCGCAGGCGCCGCGGCGGGGCTTGCGGTCGGGTTCAAGTACACGGCGGGGCTCGCGCTGCTGCCGCTGGCGATCGCCGCGATCGCCCGGCTGCGGCGCGACGGGCCCGCGGCCGCTGCGGGACTCGGGGCCGGCGTGGGGCTCGCCGGGCTCGTCTTCCTGCTGCTGAACCCGTTCCTGCTCGGCTCGTGGGACAGCTGGTGGCACGACCTGCGCGACCAGGCGGACGTCGCGGCCTCCCAGCCGAAGCCCGGCCAGGAGTCGGGCGGGCTGTCGTACTACCTCGACAGCCTCACCTGGGGGCTCGGCTGGGCGGCGAGCTTCGCGGCGCTCGCGGGCGCGGTGCTGGAGCTGCGCCGCGACGTCGTGCGCGGGCTGATGCTGCTCGCCGTGCCGGTGGCGCTGTTCGCCTACCTGAGCTTTCAGTCGCGCTACTTCGGCCGCTGGCTGCTGCCGGCGTACCCGGCGCTGGCAATGCTGGCAGGGGTGGCGCTGGCGCGCGGCGGCGAGGCGCTCGGGGCGCTGTTCGATCGCCGCCGCGGCGTGGTGGCGGCGGGGGTGGCCACCGCCGTGCTGACGGCGCTGGTGCTCGTCCAGCCGCTCGCCGCCGACGTGCGGACCGGCATGGTCCTCGGCCGCGACGACACGCGCGAGCAGGCGCGCGACTTCCTCGTCTCGCAGTTCCCGCCCGGGCTGCGCGTGTCGATCGAGCCGGCCGTGCCGGGCCGCTGGTCGCGCACGAACCCGGCCGGGCGGCTGCCGTCGTGGCTCGGACGCTGCGGGCGGCGCGACGGCTGGGCGGACGCGGGCTGGTCCTACCCCGGGCCCGGCGGCGCGCGTCTGTGCACGCGCTACCGCCCGGGCCAGTTCTCACGGCCGGACGGCGGCGTGCGGGCCTCGGCGTACCACCTCGTGCTGCGACCGTCGGTGATCGACGAGTACCGCTTCTACGGGTACTGCCTGATCGTCACGTTCGGAACCGTGCGCGAGCGCGCGATCGAGACGGGCAGCCCGGCCGTCCGCGCGTATTACCGCCGGCTCGCGCGCGAGTCGGACGTGCTGCGCCGGTTCAGCCCGTACGACCCGGGCGCGCGGCCGGTCGCGTTCAACTTCGACCTCTCGTTCAACTACTACCCGACCGCCTACGAGCGCCCCGGCCCGGTGGTGACGATCTACCGGCTGAAGAACTGCCGCCAGGCGTACGGAGCGCCGATCATCCAGGTGCCGGAGGCGCGCGAGCTGCCGCCGTTCGCGCCGCGCGGAGAGGCGGCGCCGGCGGAGGAGTTCTAGCGGGGCGGGACGCCCTATCGTCTCCCCATGCCCGACTACGACATCAACCTCGACGCCAAGTTCCGCCCCCTCGCGCTGATTGACATCCCCGGCGAGGTCGCCGCGGCTCCGTCCGAGTGGTTCAACCAGACGCTCACGACCGTCAACGAGGCCGTCGTGCGGCTCGGCGTGATCGAGGGCGACTTCCACTGGCACAAGCACGACGACCAGGACGAGTTCTTCCTCGTTCTCGACGGCCGGCTCGTCATCGACCTCGAGGGCGGCGAGTCCGTCACGCTCGAGCCGCACCAGGCCTTCACGGTCCCGCGCGGCCACATGCACTGCACGCACGCGCCGGTGCGCACGGCGATCCTGATGGTCGAGTCAGCGGGCGTGGTCCCGACCGGCGACGAGTAGCGCGATGGGCGTCCTCGCGATCTGGCGCTACCCGGTCAAGGCGATGCTCGGGGAGCTGCTCGACTCGGTCAGGGTCGGCCTCGGCGGCTGCGACGCCGACCGGCGCTGGGTCGTCGCCGACCGCGACACCGGCGAGCGGATCGCGAACAAGCGCGGCCCCACCGACCCGCGGCTGCGCGCCTGTCGCGCCGAGCTGCTCGACGACGGCGCGGCCGGGGAACCGCCGCTCCGCGTGACGCTGCCGGACCGGGAACCGCCGCTGCGCGTGACGCTTCCGGACGGCGAGGCCGTGGCCGGCCGCGAGATCGAGCCGGCGCTGTCCGAGCTGCTCGGGCGGCGCGTCCGGCTCGAGGCGGCGGACGGTCCGGCCCTCGGCCGCTTCGGCGCCACCGGCGCCCACCACGACCTCGCCCCCGTGCACCTGATCGCCACGAGCACCCTCGCCTACCTGCGCCGCATGGCGCCCGAGTCCGACTGGGACGCGCGCCGCTTCCGCCCCAACCTCCTCCTCGACGGCGGGGACGCCGGCGGCGGCTTCGCCGAGGACGCGCTCCTCGGCGGACGGCTGCGTGGCTCGTCAGGGCTGACGCTGACCGTCGGGCTGCCGACGCCCCGCTGCGTCGTGCCGACGCGGGCCCAGCCGGGACTGGCCGCCGACCCGGGCATCCTTCGCGCGGCGGTCGAGCGGCACCGGATGGACCTGGGGCCTGCCGGGCGCCAGGGATGCGTCGGCGCGTACGCGGAGGTGGCGAGCGCCGGGCACGTCCGGGTCGGCGAGTGGCTTGCGGTCGACCCGCCTGCGGTCGCGATCGAGGCGGCGATCGGCTCCTCGATGGCGCGGGTCGTCGAGCGGCGCCGGCCTCAGGTGCACCGCTCGCCGCAGAACCCCAGCGAGTGCAGCGGGTAGCGGCGGAAGTGCCCGTTCGTCGTTCCGCGCGGCGGGCCGAGCCATTCGGTCCCGTACTTCGCGAACATCAGCGCGCGGTCCGGCCACCACGTGCCGATCGGCAGCGGGCCGCCGTTGCACGCGCCGCCCGAGTAGCCCGGGCGGCCGATCCACATGTAGGCGTCCACGAGCGGATTGGCGGTTGCGGTCGATGGCACCGGCCCGTGACCGCGCAGCAGCGGGTGGCACCAGACGTTCAGCGTGCGCCACATGTGCCGCCCGCGGTCGATCCACTTCCGCACATGCACGGGGCCGCGGCCGTTGAAGGCCGTGGAGATGATGAAGTGCTTGCCGCCCACCCGGCGCGAGATGTCGAGCCCGTGGCGGATGTTGTCGGCCGTCCAGTCGTAGTGCGTGACGTTCAGCATGAACCCGCGCACCTTGCGGATGCCCACGTAGCGGAGCTGCTTGGCGGTGCGCGCGGCCGACTCCCAGTCGGACGCCCCCGCCTCGATGTAGATCGTCACGTTCGGCTTGCGTGACAGCACGTCGATGCCGTAGCGCATGTTGTCCAGCCGCGACTTCCGGCGGCTCCGGGCGAGGCAGTCGACCGTGCCGAGCGAGTCGGGCTCGAACGCCAGGATCACGCGGGCGTCGCCGAGCCCGGCGGCGAAGTTGTCGTACCACCTGCGGGTGCGCCGGTCCTCGGCCCGCCCGCCGGCCTTGTAGTCGGCGCCGCAGCGCTTGCCCTGGTGGCGCATGACCAGCATCAGCGGCACCGCACCCGGCTGCACGGCGGCCACGCAGGTGAGGTACTCGCGCACCTTCTTCCTCACGTTCGGACGAGTCCAGCGGCCGAACCACTTGAAGCGCGGCTGGCGCGCGATCTGCCACATCAGCTCGGCGTCGTGAGTACGGCCGCGGCGCACGTACAGGCGGTACGACTCGAACGCGTGCTCCAGCGGGTCCACGTACCAGCGCAGCCCGCGCAACGGGTTGGGCGAGGCGGGGTCTGCCCCGCGGGCGTCCACCCCGGGCACGCCCTGCGGCAGCGGGCTCGGCACGCACCCGCGCGGCCGCCGCGGCGTGGGGTCCTGGCCGGGGACGGGCGGGACACCGGGCGCGGGGCCGAGCGCCGGCGGCGGCGGAGGGATGTCGGCCGCCTGCGGATACACATCAGGCAGCTGGGGGACCTGCGCGGCGGCGCGCGCGGGCAGCGCGAGGCAGATCGCCACGAGGGCGAACGCGAGCAGGCGCCGATGCGGGCCGGGCCGGGTCATCCAGACCTATGGATCGGCCGGCGGGCCGACGCCTTGAAGGCGGCGGCGCGGAAGCGGACGCGCCGCTCATGTCAGCCCAGCGCCACCGCCGCGACGCCCGCCGCCACCAGCATCGATCCGGCCAGCCGCGCCGGTCCAACCCGCTCGTGCAGGAACGCCGCCGCCATGAACGCCGCGATCACCACGCTCGACTCCCTCACCGCGGCCACCGGCGCGGCTGGGGCCAGCTCGAGCGCCGCCAGCACCAGCGCGTAGGCGCCGAAGACGAGCGCGCCCGTCAGGGCCGCGTGCGGGCCGATCGCCGCCCGCAGGTCGGCGCCGCCCCCGCGCGCGATCAGCACGCCGCAGTACACCGCGGCCGTCGGGATCAGCGTCAGCTCGAGGTACGCGAGCGGCCGCGCGTGCTCGAGGCCCTCCGAATCCACCAACGTGTAGCCGGCGATGCACAGCCCGATCGCGAGCCCGAACGCCACGTCGCGCCCCGGCGCGGCGGCGCCGTCGGCAGGCCGGCGCACGATCAGCACCCCCGCCGCCACCAGCGCCACCCCTGCGGCCTCAAGCGCCGACGGGCCCACGCCCAGGGCGACCGCCCCGATGGCGAGCACGAGCACCGGCGCCGACCCCCTCGCCACCGGATAGACGACGCTCAGCTCACCGCCGGCGTACGCCCGCGCCAGCAGCCCGAAGTACACGAGCTCGAGCGCCGACGACGCCGCGATGTACGGCAGCGCGCCCCCCTCGACCCCGCCCGTCGCTAGCGCGGCCGGCGCCATCAGCAGCGTGGCGAGCAGCAGCGCCGCGCCGCTCGCCGCCGCGCTGTCACGCGCGCCGGCGAGCAGGACGTTCCACGTCGCGTGCAGCACGGCCGCGCCGAGCGCGAAGGCGAACGCGGTCCCGCTCAGCTCGCACCGCCGCTGAGAGACTCCAGGCGGTCGCCGTCCACCAGCAGCACCTCGACCCGGTTGCGCCCGCGGCGGAGGGCGCGCTCCGGGACCATCGCGGAGAACTGCTCGTCGTCGCTGCCCTCGAGCGTGAACGTCAGCCCCGTGGCCTCGATGCGGCCGTTCACGGCGATGGCCACCTGGCGCCCGCCGCCACGCGTGCCGCCCTTGATCGTCCCGAGCACGTGGGCGGGCATGAAGCCGGACGCGGGGTCGACGTCCGAGTAGCGGTCCGCGCCGATGAGCTCCGCCCGCTCGGCGGTCGAGCGGGACACCGGCAGGTCCGCCACCCGCTTGCCGACCAGGTCGGGCCGCGGGCCGAACCTGTACAGGCCGCGGCCGAACAGCCGCTCCTTGCGCTCGATCGCCGCGCGCTTGTCGCGCTCGTACGACGGCGTGTCCACCAGGTAGGTGTGGGCGAACTTCTTCGAGATGATCTTGCGCCGCCGCTGGGCGCTCGACGTCGGCGCCAGCGCCGAGCGGCCGTCCACGTGCCAAGGGATGCCGATGTTCAGCACGTCGGCGATCGTGGGCAGCACGTCGATCGTCTGCAGCGGCTTGTCCGAGATCCGCCCCCGCTTCTGGCCCGGCCGCTTGAGGAAGAACGGCACCGGCGCGATGTCCCGCACGTTGCCCGGCCGCACCAGCCGCCGGTCGTGCCCGACGCGGAAGCTCACGCCGTGGTCCGCAACCACCGCGATCACCGCGCGGTCGTAGATCCCCACCTCCTTCAGGCGGTCGAGCAGGTCCCCGAGCAGCGTGTCGGCGGCCTGCAGCTGGAGCAGGTGGCGCTGGTACGACTGCTCGACGAGGAACGGCACGCGGAACCCGGGCCGGTCGTTCAGCCCGGGGATCTCCTCGTTCGGCTGGATCCGGTACGCGCGTCCCGAGGGCAGGTACTGGAACGGCACGTGCGGCATCAGGATGTGGATCAGGTGGAGCCGCGGGCGCATGCCGCCCCTGATCTCGCTGACGAACTTCTCCCAGCGGCCCGGCCGCCCGCGGTTGAGGTTCGCGTGCAGGCGCCGGTAGCGATGCTCCTTCGACTCGCGGTGCGTGCGCTGGGTGACGGCCACCGCCTCGTTCGTGTCGGCGCCCTCGTTGAAGTCGCCCCAGGTCTGGGTCACCGACGGCAGGTCGCGCTCGAGGTCGTCGGGGAGCACGAGGTGCGCGTAGACGAGGCTGAGGTCGTCCCAGAGCGACTCCATCCGCTCGCCGAAGCTGCCGACGTCCTCGTCCTTGCAGAGGCTGTGCGGGCAGATCGCCGTGGCCTCCTCACGGACGTGCAGCTGATAGGTGCCGCCGAGCAGCGTGAAGATGTTCTGCGGGTGGTCGGCCGCGACCGGCAGGTGGTCCTTGCGCGGCGTGCGCCCGTCGAGGATCGCCGGGACGGCGTACGGCGTGTCCTGCTCGACGGACGCCGTGTTCCGGTACCAGGTGGAATGGCGGGCGAGGCGGGCGAAGTTGGGGTACAGCCTCGCGTCGATATGCCCGCTCGAGTCCATCAGCGAGGTGACCGGGAACTCGTCGAAGATCGCCACGACCACCGGCAGGTGCGACGTGACCCCCGCGGCCTGCACGTCCACATCCCTCGGGAACACGAGCCGCGATACGTCGGACACGACCAGGAACAGCACGAGGAACACGAACGGCGCCGGGATCAGCACGCTGAGGAACGAGCGCACCGGGCGCACCCGCGCATACAGGGCCGCGGCGGCCACGCCCACGGCGACGGCGATCGCGAACGCCGGCACGGTCGCCGCCAGCTTGATCACCTGCAGGGCGATCACCGCCACCAGCCCGGCCACGAACACCAGGTGCAGCACTCGCTGGGGCCGCGGGCCGGCGAGCCCGGCCAGCCATTCGAGCGCCACCAGGATCGCCGGCGGGACCAGCGTGACGGCGAGCGCGAACGCGACTATGTCGCCCCTCGACGACCCGCGCGTCGCGAAGAACTCGGGATTGCGCCCGAGCAGGTCGAACAGCGGCTGGGCGACCGCGAACGCCCACAGGACCAGGATGTGCGCGGCCCGCTCGAGGGACTGCCGGCGCCCGCTCTTCTCTTCGGCGGCCACGCTGGCACGTTAGTGGGCGGCGCCGGACGTTCGGCTCAGGTGCAACGCGGCCCGCAGTAGCCGAGCTGCCTCGGCGTGTGGCGGCCGTAGAGCCCGTGGCGCGTGCCGGGGGCCGGCCGCAGCCAGTCGGTGGCGTAGCGCGAGAACATCAGCGCGCGCCGCAACCACCACGCGCCGACGGGCAGCGGCCCGCCGTTGCAGGCGCCCGCGGAGTAGCCGGGCCTGCCGATCCACATGAACGCGTCGACGCCCGGATAGCCCGTGCTCGCGGTCGGCGGCGGGCCGAGCCCGCGCATGCGGGGGTTGCACCACACGTTGAGCCTGCGGTGGCGGCCGCCGATCACGGCTTTCAGGTGCACCGGCCCGCGACCGTTGTAGGCCGTCGAGACGATGAACGGCTTGCCGCCGACCCGGCGCGACACCTCGTACCCGTACCGGATGTTGTTCACGGTCCAGTCGAAGTGCGTGACGTTGACCATGAACCCGCGCACCTTTCCGATGCCGATGCGCCGCAGCTTGCGTGCCGTGGCCCTGGCCGGCTCCCAGTCCGACGCGCCCGCCTCCAGGTAGACCGTCGCGTTCGGCAGCTGCGACAGCCGGTTGACGCCGTACCTCAGCAGGCGCAGCCGGTCGTCGCGCCGGGACGGCACGAGGCACTCGAGCGTGCCGATCGAGTCGGGCTCGAAGGCGATCACCACCCGCCGCGAGCCGACCGCCCTGGCGAAGCGCCGGTACCAGCGCCGCGTGCGCGCGTCCTCGCGCCGCCCGCCGCCCGTGTAGCCGTTGCCGCAGCGCTTGCCCTGATGGCGCATGACGGTCATGAGCGGCACCGTGCCCGCGCAGCGGGCGCGGGCAATGTAGGTGCGGATCTTCTTCCTCATGTGCGGCCGGGTGAAGCGGCCGAACCACGCGAACTTCGGCTGGCCCGCGAGCCGCCACAGCACGTCGGCCGCCCGGCGCCGGCCCTTGCGGCGCAGGTGGCGCCAGGCCCGGTAAGCCTTGGCGTCGTGGTCCACGAAGAACCCCACGCCGGCGAGCGGGTTCGGCGCCGCCGGGTCGACGCCGCGCGGGTCGAGCGGCGGGAGCACGCGCGGCACGCAGGCGGAGGCCACGGCGGGAACGGCGGAGGCCGACGAGGGCGCTGCGCAGAGCGCACCGGCGGCGAGACATAGAATCACGGCGAGGCGCAGGCGGCCGGGCATGCTTCGCAAAGCTTTACTGATCGGTGGGTTGACCGCGCTGGTCGCGGTCGCGGCGGCGGTCGCCGGCGACCGCGCCGCGCCCCCGCCGAAACAGCGCGACGCCATCCTCTCGGTGATGTCGCGCGGCCGCGACGCCCTGCTCGCGGGCAAGGCCCGCAGGGCGTGCTCGCTGCTGACCCACCACGGACGCCTCCAGGCGCTCCGCTTCGGCGACGCCGATTTCGACGACCCGCCGCGCACCTGCCGCGGCGTGGTGCGCCGCGAGTGGGAGGAGGAGCACGGCCCGAACGGCGGCCTGACCTGGAGCGGCGACCTGCGCAACTCCCGCTTCCGCGTCGCGCGGGTGAAGGGCCGCAGGGCCACGGTGAAGCTGAAGGTGCTCGAGCCCTACGGCCCGACCGTCACGTTTCGCCTGCGCAAGACCGAGCACGGTTGGCGCATCCACGACTCGGACGCGGTGCCCTACGGGGACTGACCCGCTAGGAGTGCAGCGGCTCCTTCATCGCCTCGGTCTCCGGGGCGTCCACGTAGGGCTGCTGCTCGTCCTGCTGCTCCTCCTCGTGGTACACCGACTCCGCGTTCACGGCCCAGATGTCGTGGTCGGCGCCG
>DASXAA010000169.1:0-26321 GCA_036407035.1 Thermoleophilaceae bacterium
ATCCTGTGGGCATAGTATTGACGGGTCGTGGCCGAGGCCGCAGCGTCCCTGGGTCCGCTGTCCCAAGGGCCCCTTCTAGAGCGCGAACGGGAGATCACTACCGTCGACGAGCTCGTTCGCAAGGTACTCGCGGGCGAAGCCGGCCTTGCGCTCGTCGAGGGCCCCGCCGGCATAGGCAAGACGCGGCTGTTGATCGAGGTACGAGAGCGGGCCGCCGAAGCGGGCTTCCAGCTGCTCGTGGCACGCGGCGGCGAGCTGGAGCGTGAGTTTGCGTTCGGGGTCGTACGCCAGCTGTACGAGCCGGCGCTCGTCGACATCGAGCGCCGCGGGCCGTTGCTGGCCGGGGCGGCCGCACCTGCTCGGGCCGTCTTCGAGCTGACGGATGAAGGCGATGAGGGGGCCGGCGACCCGTCGTTCGCCCTGCTGCACGGCCTCTACTGGCTCACGGTCAATCTGAGCGCGGAGGGTCCGCTCCTGCTCATGGTCGACGATCTCCAATGGTGCGACAGAGCCTCCCTGCGCTTCCTTGCATACCTCGTGCGCCGACTTGAAGGACTGCCCGTGCTGGGTGCCCTGAGCATGCGGAGCGCGGAGCCGGGAATGGAGTCCGCGGCGGTGGGCGAGATCGCAAGCTACCCGCTGACGGTCTCGATCCACCCGCATCCGCTCACTCCCGCGGCGGCGGCCGATCTCGTTCGCAAACGGCTTCGTCAGGATCCCGACGAACGCTTCACGGCCGCCTGCCACCACGCGACCGGCGGCAATCCGTTGCTGCTCAACGAGCTCTTGCGGGCACTGGACGCCGAGGGCGCGCGTCCGGATGCCGCTCACATGGAGCTCGTGTCCGACCTCGGCCCTCGGGCCGCATCCCGCGCGGTGCTCACCCGCTTGGCGCGGCTCCCCGAGGAAGCCCGGAAGGTGGCGCGCTCGGCGGCCGTCCTCGGCGATGGCGCGGACCTCTCCGTTGCGGCCGCGCTCGCGGGTCTCGGCGAAGGGGAGGCACGCTCGGGTGCGGCCGCGCTGGTGCGGGCGGAGATCCTCGACGCCGAGCAGTCTCTGAGCTACGTTCATCCGCTCGTGGGGGCAACCGTCTACCGCGAGATGTCGCCCCCCGAGCTCGAGCTCCAACACCGGCGCGCGGCCACGGTGCTGGCGGCTGCGGGTGCCCCGGACGAGCGCGTGGCGGCTCACCTGCTCGAGGTCGCCTCTCACGGCGAACCGCAGGTGGTCGACACGTTGAGGAGAGCGGCCTCGGTGTCGCTGACGAAGGGAGCGGCTGAGAGCGCGGTCGCCTACCTGACGCGGGCCCTGGAGGAGCCCCCGCCTCCGGAGCAGAGGGCGGACGTGCTCCTAGAGCTGGGCCGGGCGGAGGCCCTTACCAACGGGTCGGCGGCGGTGGAGCACCTATCGGAGGCCTACGAGCTCCACGACGATCCCCTGACGCGCGGGCTGGCGGCGCAGACACTCGCGAGCGCCCTGCTGATAATCGAACGGACGGCGGACGCCGCAGCGGTGGCGAGCCGGGCGGCGGCCGAGCTTCCAGCCGGGCTCGACAACCTGCGCAGCGCGCTGGAGGCCTTCGAGCTGATGGCGGTCGCGTATGGCGCCGGCGACCCCGAGACGCTGCGCCGGCTCGAGCCCCACCGGAGGCGGCCCGTCGGCGATGGGATCGGTGCCAAGATGCTGGCCGCGGTCGCGGCGCGCGATTGGGCGTATTCCGGCGGTACGTGCCACGAGTGCGCCGAACTCGCGCTCGAGGCGCTGTCGGGAACGGAGCTGATCGAGGGCGACAACGGCTTCTCCGCGATCATGGCGATCGCGACGCTGGCGCGAGCGGATCGCGCCGAGGCGCTCGACGCGTGCGAGCTCTCCCGCGCGGAGGCCCATCGCCGGGGTTCGCTGCTGGCGGCGAGCAGCGTGAGCTGGGCGCGCGCATTCACGATGTACCGCCGTGGCGAGCTCACCGAGGCTGACGAGGCCAGTCGGGCCGCGATCGAGGAGCTCACCCTGTGGGCGGGCGGGCCGACTCTCGAACTGACCGACGACCTCGCTCTCCTCGCCTCTGTGCAGCGCGAGCGCGGCCAGCTCGCCGACTCGCGCCGGACACTGGAGCGGGCGGGCGATCCCGGCGACTGCTCCGACCGCGCACGCGTATGGCTCAACAGCCTGCTCGAGCTGCTGCTCGCCGAGGGGCGATTCGAGGAGGCGCTCGCCGCTGCCGCCGACTTCGCCCGGCGCTTCACATACCTGCGCAATCCGATCGACACTCCCTGGCGCCAGCACAAGGCGCTCGCGCTCGACGCGCTCGGCCGCCGGGAGGAGGCGCTCCCCTTGGCCCGCGCGGATCTCGAGCTCGCACGCCGGTGGGGTGCACCCGCCGCGGTAGCACGATCACTGCGGGTCCTTGGGACGCTCGAGGGTCCGGACGGCCTCGAGCACCTGCGCGAGGCGGTCGACGCGGTCGCCGGTTCACCCGCGCGCCTGGAGCACGCCAAGGCGCTGGCCGCGCTCGGCACCGGCCTGCGCCACGCTCGCCGGCTGCGGGAGGCCCGCGAGCCGCTGCGGCGCGCACTCGAGCTCGCCGATGTGTGCGGAGCGGAGGGGCTCAATGACCAGGTGCGGGCCGAGCTCTACGCTGCCGGTGGGCGCCCGCGCGCGACGGCGCTGAAGGGCGTCGAAGCGCTGACGGCCAGCGAGCGGCGCGTGGCGGACCTCGCCGCGCGGGGCGAGACGAACCGCGAGATCGCGCAGAGCCTCTTCGTGACCCCCAAGACGGTCGAAGTCCACCTCAGCAACGCGTATCGCAAGCTCGGCATCCGCTCGCGGAACGAACTGGCCGGCGAACTCGAGAACACTTAGCGCTGCAAGGGCGCGGCCTTTGAGGGCGCAGCCATTGTTCGCGTCTGTCGGCACGTGGCCCGGCCCCCGCGGGTCAGGGCACGTCCGCCAGGCGTTCGTCGAGCCGTGCGAAGAAGGCGCCCCAGCCTTGTTCCGTGTGGTCGTACGCGTCGGGGGGCATGTGCCCGCGCTGCTCGAAGTGCATCTCGGTGCGGCCGTCGCCGAGGTCCGTGAGCAGCACGGTGACGAGTTCGTAGCGATCGTCGTCGCGCTTGTCGGAGAACGTGAGCACCAGCCGCTCGGGCGCGGCCACCTCGTGGTACTCGCCCGTCCACTCGATCGCGCGCCGCTCGGGGCCGCAGAACATCGTCGCCCGCCACCGGCCGCCCGGGCGGACGTCCATCGCGACCGTCGCCAGCGGCACCTCGCATTCGGCGCCGCCGAACCAGTCGGCGAAGCGCTCCGGCTCGGTCCACTCCCGCCACACGCGCTCGCGCGGGGCGTCGAAGACGCGCGTCGTGGTGAAGCCGCCGGTGCCGAAGGGTGCCGGCTCAGCCATCGTCTCGCAGCCGCTGGTCCATGCGATCGAAGCCAGCCTCCCAGAATGCGCGGTAGCTATCGAGCCACTCCGCGGCGTCCTTCAACGTCACCGCGCGCAGCCGCGAGGGACGCTGTTGCGCCGTGCGCCCGCGTTCGATCAGGCCCGCGCGCTCGAGCACGCGCAGGTGCTTGCCGACCGCCTGGGCACTCATGGGAAACGGCGCCGCCAGCTCGTTCACGCTCGCCTCGCCCTCCGCCAGCCGCGCGAGGATCGCCCGCCGCGTCGGGTCGGCGAGTGCGGCGAAGGTCGCGCTGAGCTGATCGACGGGCACCTTACTACCAAACCAACCGGTTTGATAAGACTAGCGCGGCACCCGGACGACCTCGCCCCCCCCGATCTAGGAGGATCCTCATGGGGAAGATCATCAACTCGACGTACATCTCGCTCGACGGCGTCGTCGAGCAGCCGCACACCTGGCCGACGCTCGAGGGCCGGCCGAGCGATGAGCGCGCCGAGCGGATTCAGACCGACCTGCTCTTGGCATGCGACGCCGTCCTGATGGGGCGGCGCACCTACGACAGCTTCGCGGCTGTCTGGCCGTCGCGTTCGGGCGACCCCGCGTCGGACCGCATCAACACGATGCCCAAGTACGTGGTCTCGACGACGCTCAAGGACCCCGACTGGGCGAACACCAGCGTGATCTCGAGCGACGTCGTCGACGAGCTTCGCAAGCTGAGGGAGCGGCCGGGCCAGGACGTCGTCCAATACGGCTTCGGCGCCGTCTCTCGTCTGTTGATGGAGAACGGGCTTCTCGACGAGTTGCGCCTGTGGATCCACCCGCTCTTCGTCGGCAGGGGCACAAACGACGACGTCCTGTTCCCGAAGGGGCCGCCGACGCAGTTCGAGCTCGTCGACTCGAAGATCCTTGCCAGCGGCATGGCCATCCTGAGCTACCGAGTCGCCTGACCGCCGTGCGGTACGACCAGCTCAAGAAGAAGCTGCCGCTGCCGGCCGGCGCCGGCGCGCCGACACGGCTCGTCTACGACGAGCTCGAGGCGCAGGCGATCACCCGCGACCACGTCGACGACGACGTCGCCGGCATCAACGCGAGCCTGGACCTGATTCGGCGGACCCGTGGCGGCCGCTGGCCGACCGAGCCGGTCACCGCCGAGGGCAACTTCGTCGACCTCGTCTGGCACAAGTGCGAGTTCCGCGACGGAGGCTCCTACACGTACGCCGTCTACCACGCCCAGCACGGCTACATCGGCTGCTGCTACCTCTACCCACTCGGCGGCCGCACGCCGCTCACGGCCGAGCTCGCTCGGGACTGCGACGTGGACGTCAGCTGGTGGGTCACGCCGCCCGCGTATGAGCGCGGTGACTACACCACGCTCCACACGGCGCTGCAGCATTGGCTGGCCGAGCACTTCCCGCTCTGGCGGCCCTACTACTCGAACCGCGAGCCCCCCGACGAGGCGCCCGCCGCGTGAGCGGGCCTCCACCTAGCGGGCCGGCCTGATGTTGTCGTTCAGGTTGAAGAAGTTGTCCGGGTCGTAGGCCTTCTTGACGTCGGCCAGCCGCTGGAGGTTGCGGCCGAACGCGCTGTCGACACCCGCGCTCGGGGTCTCGTCGGCCCGGCCGGTGAAGTTGAGGTAGACGCTGCCGGTCCCGAACGGCTCGAAGCTCTGGAAGACCGAGCGCACCCAGGCGACGTTGTCGGCGTCGTCCCCGGCGTCGGTCCACTGGCCGTCGATCGAGACGAGGTAGGGCGCCGAGCGCTCGGGGAAGGCGGTCTCCTCGGGGCCCACGTCCGCGATCGCGCCGCCCATGTGGAACATGTTCACGAGCGTCTGCGGCGCCGGCCGGTCCAGCGCCCAGCCGGCAAACGCGTCGATCGCCTCATCGTCGAGTCCCTTCAGGTGGAGCGCCTTCCAGTAGGCGCGCAGCTGGTTGCGCGGGAAGAGCGGATCGAAGCCCGACTGAACGCGCACGAACGGCGTGGGGCCGGACATGTCGAACAGGGCGGTACCGAGCTCCCGCAAGGGCTGCATCTCACGCATGCCCTCCTCCACGTCGCCGGCGTAGACGCCGCCGACGATCGCGACCGGCCGGTCATGGACCGCCTCGGGCATCTCGGGGTTGGCGGGGAAGGTGGTCGTGACGCAGACGGAGGTCACCTCGTTGGGCGCCTGCTCGACGTAGTCGCGCCACCGGCGCAGCACGTCGGCCACCTCCTCGATCGGATACATCACCGCCGCGAACGCGACCTCCGGACCGAGCTCCTGCACCCGGAAGGTGAAGGAGGTGACGATCCCGAAGTTGCCGCCGCCGCCGCGGATCGCCCAGAAGAGGTCCGGGTTCGAGTCCGCGGATGCCGTGCGCACCTCGCCGTCCGCGCAGACGACCTGGGCCTCGACGAGGCCGTCGCATGCGAGCCCGTGCTTGCGCCGCAGCCAGCCGTAGCCGCCGCCGAGGGTCAGGCCGGCGACCCCGGTGTCGGACACGACGCCGCTCGGCGCGACGAGGCCGAATGCCTGCGTTTCGCGGTCGACATCGCCGAGGACGGCGCCGCCCTGGACGTGGACCAGCCGGCGCTCAGCGTCGACCTGGACGCCGTTCATCTCGCCGAGGTCGATCAGCATGCCGCCCTCGATCGACGACAGGCCGGCGATCGAGTGCCCACCGCCGCGCACGGCCACGGCCACGCCTCCGTCGCGCGCGAAGTTCACGGCGGCGACCACGTCCGCCGCGCCGCTGCAGCCGACCACGACCGCGGGGCGGCCCTGATGCATCGCGTTGAACGCGGACCGCACGTCGTCATAGCCGGGGTCGGTCGGAGTGAGGACGCTCCCCCGAATCCCTGCCGTCAGCTCGTCGAGCGCGCCGTCGATCAGCGCCGTGGGGGTTCCAGTTGTCGTGGTCATGCGGAGTCCTCGTGGGTCCGGGAGATCGGTTTGACCTCCAGGACTCCGCCGCGGTCCGATCCTTCCCGACCGTCTTCGAGGCTCGGATCGGTCAGCCGCGTTGCGTCTTGGCCGCGACCTGGGCGAGCGCGTCGACGAGTGCCGCGGCGCCGGGGTGACCTGCTCCGCCGGCCCGCACCGCGGCGGTGATGCGCCTGAGCAGCGGTCCGCTCTTGGACGGTCTCAGGGCCACGCCCTTCGTGCCGTCGTCGAGTGCGAGTCGCGGTACCAGGGCCACGCCCTGACCGGCCGCCACCAGGGCGAGCACGACACGGAAGTCGTTCGTGCGTGCGCCCACCAGCGGCTCGTACCCGGCGGCGCGGCAGGCGGTCATGACGACGCGGTGACAGGCGGTGTCGAGATAGCCGGCGACCCAGCGTTCCTGCTCGAGCGCCCGCAGGTCGACGGTGCGGCCACGGGCGGCGGGGTGGTCGTCTGGGAGCGCGACCAGCATCTCGTCCTCGAGCAGGTGGCGCTGCTCGATCCCGGGATCGCGGGGGATGGGGCTGAAGTCGTATTCGTGCAGGATCGCCACGTCCACCTCGCCGAGCTTGAGGGCTGGGCGAGCCTGCTCGGGCTCGAGCTCGTCGAGCACGACCGACGCATGTGGATGGGCGCGGCTGAAGGCAGCCATGGCCGCAGGCGCGAGTGTGGCCGCAGCCGTGGGGAAGGCGGCCAGTCTGACGGTCCCGTGCAGGGCGCCCGCGCCGGCTTCGAGCTCGGCCGCGGCGGCCTCGAGCTCGGCCAGCACGGCTTCGGTGCGGATCACCAGCCGCTCGGCGGCGTCGGTCAGGCGCACGCTGCGACCGTCGCGCTCGAGCAGCTCCGCGCCGCTTTCCCGTTCGAGTGCCGCCAGCTGTTGCGAGATCGCCGGAGCCGTGTAGCCGAGCGCCTCGGCGGTCGCGGCGATCGTGCCGCGCGCAGCCAGCTCTCGCAGGATCCGTAGTCGGCGCACTTCGAGCATCCGAAAGCTCATGTTACGGGGTCGGACAGAAACCGTAAATTGATCTTTGGTCAGTTGGCTGGGACCGTGGCCCGTGTGCCGCTCATCGCCACATCGATGGAGCCGTCCGCCGCGGTGAAGCCGTTCGTGCTGACGGGTCGGGCGCTGGCCTCGGACCAGCTCGCTTCGCAGCTGGATCGACTGCACAGGGCGGCCCGCGCGCTCTGTGGTTCGCCTCACGACGCCGAGGATCTGGTGCAGGAGACGATGGTGCGGGTGCTCGCGCGCCCGCGGGTGCTGCGGCGGCGAGACGAACTGCCCTATCTGATGGGCGCCCTGCGAAACGTCTACCTGACCAGCCTGCGCAGCGCCGGCCGGCGGCCGCGCAATGTCGAGCTGCGCGCTGATGAAACCGGCACGATGCGATCCACGCGCGCGGAGCCCGAGCAGGCGCTCGAGCACAGGGAGCTGATCGAGGCCATCGGCGCGCTGCCGCGAGACTTCCGCGAGCCGCTCGTGGCCGTCGACGTCGTCGGTCTGTCCTATCGCGAGGCCTCGCGCCTCCTGGGCCTGCGCGAAGCCACCCTCACCACACGCCTGTTCCGGGCGCGCCAACGCCTCGCCAAAGCCCTCGTGGGCCACGCCCCGGCCGGGAAGGACTAGCTCGGCTTGCGGGCGGAGGCGAGCTTCACGGACACTGGAAGCTCCAGCCCGGAGCCGACCTCGTACCGCTGGACGATGCGATCGAAGGCCGCGCGTATCTGACGCTGCGTGTCTTCCGTCTGCCGGACGATCAGTGCAGAGGTCCGGACGGTCCCACCAAGCAATCCACGCCAGAGCGCGTCCGCAGAGGGCTCCGCGTGCGAAAACGAGATCGTCCTCACATCGATGTCCTCGAGTCCCTGGTCGCGCAGCAGGCCCGCGAACTCACGCTCGTCGGAGAACCGGAAGATCGGTGGTCCGAGGGGGATGTCCTGCGGCGAGCCGGCTCCCGCCTCCGCCACCGCGTCTACGAGCACGCCGAGAAAGCGCGCCCGGTCTGGAAGGTCCCAGACCGTGAGCGCGAGGCGGCCGCCGGCTTCCAAGACGCGCGCGAACTCGGCGGCCGCTCGCTCGGGGCGGCCGATGTGCAGCAGGACGAAGCTCGCAACGACCGCATCGAATGACCCGTCGGGAAACGGGAGCGCCTCCGCGTTGCCGAGGCGGAAGTCGAGCTGCGGATGGAGCCGACGTGCGAGCGAGATCATGCCCTCTGCGATGTCGACCCCGATCACCGACGCGCCGCGTTCGGCGGCCGCTGCGGCCACGTAGCCAGGGCCCGACGCCACGTCCAGCACGTGGCTGCCGCGACCGACCCGAGCGGCATCGAGCAGTGGATCGGCGAGCCGCGTCGTGATCGGCCCGAAGAAGTCCTCGTAGCCGGAGACCTGTTTCTCCCAGCCCGCTGCCTCGAACGCGTTGAAGGCGTCCGCGTCGACCGTCGGTTCGGTCATTGCAAGCCGATCGTACGCCTACGGCGTCACGCTCTTGGTGACGTTCTTGGCGAAGAAGTCCGTCACGGTCTTATTCGATTGCGCGTTGATGCTGTCGTAGAGCGCGTCCTCGAGGGAGAAGTCGAACAGGCCGATCGTCTCCCCGCTCGCCGCGTCGCGGGTGTCGAGGACGATGATCCGGTTGGTGTCCGAGGTGGTCGCCGACGGTTGGCTGTTCCCGGTGCCCAGGAATCCGAACGTGAGCGGCCACACGCTGAGGAAGCCGAAGATGTTGTCGATCTCGGTCCGCTTCTCCAGGCCGAGCAGAAGCCCCAGCGTGTGCTCAGGGCCGCCGGCGCGCCGTGGCCCGACCCGGGATAGCCGAACCGAGCCCCTGGGACGTAGAGTCCCTGCATGCCAGTCGCCCGCGAGGTCATGTCGAGGAACCTTCTGACCGTTGCGCCCGGGATCTCCCTGGGGGACGTGGCCAAGCGGATGGTGTCGCGAGATGTCGGGGCGGCGCTGGTCACTGAAGGCGAGCGACTCATGGGCATCGTGACCGAGCGCGATGTGCTGCGGGCGGTGGCGCGCGGACTCGCGGAGGACACCCTCGTCGCCGACTTGATGACACCCGGGCCCGAAACGATGGACGCGGACGAGTCGACCCAACACGCCGCGACCCTCATGATTCACGGCGGCTTTCGGCACCTGCCGATCATGGAGGGCAATGAGATCGTCGGCATCCTCTCCATCCGTGACCTGATGCGCGTGGTGCTCGAGGATTCCGCCCCGCGCGGCGCCTAGATGACTGATTCCACGATCCCGCGCACGCGGGTGACGCACGGATAGGTTCGCTGGAGCGGGGTCATCGGGCTCGCCCCTCTCGCCTTTTCGTTGGGCCAGGGTCCGGGACGTCGCCTTCGGCGGCGCCCGGCTGGCGCGGCCCCGGCCGGCGCGGCGCCCGGCTGGCGCGGCCGGCGCGGCCCCGGCCGGCGCGGCGCGTCTGACGTCGCGGCGGCCGCGGCGGCGGCGCGGAACGCGCGCGGGCGGAGTGTGGCCCGCCAAAGTAAACCCCTGGTTTACCCAAACGCGCCACACACGCCCGACAAGCGCGCCCGTAACACTCCCGTGCCGATCATGTCGGCCACCCGTAACACCGGCGCCCCCGCCCGTAACACAACCGCCGCGCAGCGGGCGCAGTGGAGGCGCCGCAGAGCGGCACGGGTGTTGCCGCGTCGGTGGGCACGGAGGCAGCGCCGCGGAGCGGGCGCGGTGGCAGCGCCGCGGAGCAACGTGGTGGCAGCGCCGCGGAGCGGGCACCCCTGGTTGCCGCCGTAGGCGCCCCGCGCCACGGCAACCCGTCCAGCGAAGCGGCGCGGGAGCGGAGACGGAAGGCGTCGGCCTCTACTAGCCGACCGTCATTAGACCGTGGGGTCGATGTTGTGGTTCTGGCGGAAGAGGTTGTCCGGGTCGTAGCGCCGCTTGAGCTCGACGAGCCGCTCATAGTTGGAGCCGAAGGCGGAGCGGACGCGCTCGTAGTCGTCGGCCGACAGGTAGTTCGTGTAGGAGCGGTCGGCCATGTACGGCGCCAGCGCGGCGAAGGTCTCGCGCGCCCACGCGATGCCCGCGTGCGTCTGGGCGGGCTCCGTCCACTGCGAGATCAGGAGCAGGTTGAAGCCGGGTTCTCTGTGGGGGTAGGCCGTCGCCGTCGAGGGAACGCGCGTCGCCGCGCCGTGAAAGTCCTCGACCGCCATCGCGCAGAGCCCGCTCGGCGACCGCTCGAACGCCGTGGTCATGGCCTCGACCGCCGCGTCCGACAGCTCGGAGAAGAACGCCGACTTCCAGTAGCCGAGCAGGCCCCGCGGCGACAGCCAGTCGACGCCCGTGTTCAGGGCGGGATACGGCATGCGCTCGATCATGTCCGCCGCCGGTGAGCCGAACCTGCGCAGCGGGAGCACGTCGGCCTCGGCCCGATCGACGTCGTCGCCCGCGTGGCAGACCGCGATCCCGCAGAGCTTCGTCCCGGAGCCGTCCGGTGCGTGCACGAGGACGGCCTGCGTGGTGAGCTCGTCCGGGAGGTCGGCGGCGAACTCGCGATAGAACGAGAACAGCTGCGGGGCCGCCGCGAGGGGATGCAGCACAGGTCCGCCTAGGACGCTGGAGACAGGATGCGCGCGGAACTCCAACGAGGTCGCCACGCCGAAGTTGCCGCCGCCGCCGCGGAGCGCCCAGAACAGATCGGGCTCGCTGTCCTCACTGGCCGTGACGACCTCGCCCGAGGCGAGCACCACCTCGGCCGACAGCAGGTTGTCGACGGCCATCCCATACTTGCCCATCAACCAGCCGAGCCCACCCCCGAGCGTGAGGCCCGCGATGCCCGTGGTGGAAACGACGCCGCTGGGAGTCGCAAGCCCGAACGCCCCGGTGGCGCGGTCGAGCTCGCCGACGGTGACGCCGGGCTGCGTCCGGACCGTCGATCGGACCGGGTCGACGTGGATCCCCTTCATCAGCGAGAGGTCGATCATCAGCCCGCCGTCGGTGACCGCCCTGCCGGCGACGTTGTGTCCCCCGCCGCGCACCGAGATCTCGAGGCCCTCGCCGCGGCCGAAGTCGACCGCGCCCACGACGTCCGCCGTGTGCACGCAGCGCGCGATCACGGCCGGATGCCTGTCGATGAGCCCGTTGTGGACGCGCCGGAGCGCATCGTAATCCGGGTCACCCGGGGTATGGAGCGGTCCCGACAGCGCCTCGCCGAGCACCTCGACGGCACCCTCGATCGTCACGTCATGCATCTCGCTTGCCTCCTTGACATCGCCCTTCGTCATCACACGCGGCCCCAGCACTGCAGGAGCGTGAAGGTGGTGCCCCAGCGGCCGGGCTCCTGCAGCTCGGCCTCGCCCTGGTGGCGAAGCCGCTCCAGCTCGTCGGCGCTCACCAGGCGGAGCAGCCGCTCCTCCAGGGCCGTGGCGAACTGCAGCGGGAGGCGCAGGTAGGGGTGGCCCGGGGGAAGCGCCACCACCTCCGCCCTGGCGTTTCCCTCGATGCCGAACTCGCGCAGCAGGTGTAGGTGGTTACGCGCGGCCTTCCAGTTCCCGCCCCTCGCCAGGAACGCCTCCTCGATCAGCTCGATCAGCCGCTCGAGGGCGGGCGCCGGAGGGTTGTAGTGCCAGGAGCCCGTGTCGGGGTCCTCCACCACGATGGTGCCGCCGGGGCGAGCGAGCCGCACGTAGGTCTGCAGCTGCTCGTGGGCGCGCCCGAGGGGGGTGATCACGGCGCGAGCGTGGACGAGATCGAACGAGTCCGGTTCGAGCTCGCTGGCGAAGAGATCGTCCTTGACGAGCCCGACGTTCCGGAGGGCCTCCTCGGTCGCGAACCGATCGGCCGCAGCGAGCATCGCGTCGTCGATGTCGGTGCCCGTCACCTCGCCGTCGGGGCCGACCCACTCGCTCAACACCCGGAGCCACCCGAGAACGCCGCAGCCGACGTCAAGTGCGCGCCCCCCGCCCGCGTCGCCGATCTCCTCGAGCAACCGCCGGCCGCTGGGCTCCCAAACCCGCGACTGAAGCCGGAGACGCTCCAGCTCCGAGGCCTGTCCCGCCAGCAGGTACTCGTCATTTTCGCTTGGGCGTGCACTCGACATCGCTGGGCTCCTTGCCGCGCTCGACTGAGATTCCGAGTATCGGCGCGCGAGGAATCGGTGTCTTCGCCTGAACGAGCCAACTTTCGGCCGTGGCCTATCGAGGCCATGCGGGCAGAGCCCGTCGCCTTACAGCAGGTTCAGCCGGTGCGCCTCCGCCACCGCCGCGGCCCGCGAGGAGCAACCCAATCGGGCGTACGCGTTCTGCAGGTGGCGGTGGACGGTGTGCCTGCTGAGCACCAGGCGCTTCGCGATCTGGGCGTCCGTGAGACCCTGCGAGACCAGCCGCACGACCTCGAGCTGGCGGCGAGTGAGGAGCTCATGGCAGGGTACGGCGGGCGTGGCCGCCGCCCGAGCCTCGCGGTCCCCGACCAGCTCCCGTGCCCGAGCCGCTTCGGCAGCCGCCCCGATGTCGTCCAGACGCTCGAGCGCCAGCGCCGCGTGCTGCGCCGCCGCGTCCTCGCGACCCGACGCGGCGAGCACCCGCGCGAGCGCGAGCCGCGCTCGCGCGAGCTCGAAAGCGGCCCCGCTCGTGGCGAACAGGTCGACGGCTTCCTCGAGCTCAGCGCGCGCGGTCTGATCGTCGCCCCCGGCGGCCGCTACGAGTCCCTCGCAGAAACGCGCCGTCGCATGCAGCGGACGGGTTCCCACCGCCTCCGCGATCGACCGCAGCTCCGAGAGGTGAGCAGCGGCCTCATCGGTCTCGCCCGCGGCCGCCTTGGCCCTCACCATCACCTCCAGTGGAGCCAGTCGCAACGTCCTGTTCTGCTCCGGGACGCGCCGAAGGACCGGCTCGAGCAGATCACCGGCCGCCGGCGCATCGCCGAGGTCCAGGGACATGTCGGCCAGCACCACCGGGGTAAGCGCGCTGCCCTCGGCTCGACGGAGAAGCTCCCGGGCCTCGGCAAAGCGCCCCTGCCGACGGCGCAAATCCGCCAGCCGCACGATGGCCAGGCCGCTCCAGGTCGGCCGCTGCGCGGCGAGGAACTCGGTCGCCTCGGTGAGCTCGCGCTCGGCCTCGGCCCAGCGCCCCTGCCACGTCAACACCGCTCCGTAGTGCGCCCGCAAGGCCCCGGTGACGAAGTTGATCCTCATCCTGTCGCTGTACTGCCTGACCTTGCCGCACCACTCCCCCGCGCGCTCGTAGTCGCGCACTCGCTCGCACGCATCGAGCAACAGGCAGCACGTCCAGCCCGCGGGCACGATCTCCTCGTACTCACCCGCCAGCGCCGCGGCCGCGGCCTCGTCGAGGCAGCGCATCCCGCCCGGGATGTCACCTTCGGTCACTCGCGCGACGCCCTCAACGGACAGCGCGAACATCTCCAGCGATACCACGCCGAGCCGGCGGCCGAGCTCCCGCGCCCGCGCACTGAGCTCTCTCGCCTTCGCCTGATCACCCTCCCCTATCGCCACGTAGCCCAGCACCGCGTCGAGCCAGCCGTGCGCCGCACAGAGCTCGGCCCCCTCGAGGATGCGGGCTGCCCGCTGGAACCAGCCGCTGGCGATCGCGCGCTCGCCCCGAAATACCCGGTGATCGTTGGCGAGCCAGATCGCCTGCATCCCGGCCCGCCGGGCGTCTCCCTGCCGGCGGCAAAGCCGGTAGGCGCGCTCGCGCGCCTCCAGGCAGGTGGGCACGTCCTCGACCCACCACGCAGCCCAGCTCAACCCCTCCAGCGCCTCGACCGTCTCGCGAACCTCGAGCTCCCGCTCGAAGATCGCCCGCGCCTCCTCCCAGTCGGCCCGCGCGAGCGCCGCTTCGCCGTCCCGGATCCGCCCGCTCGAGGACGCGATCTCACCCATGTGCGAAAACAGTAGTCCGAGGACGCCGGCTCGCTGGGGCTCGCCATATCCGCCACTGTGGCGGATGTCTTTCGAGACGGCACGGGCGACGCTCGCGGCATGCCCGAGCGACGCATTCTCACCGGCCTCGCGACCTGCCTTGCGATCGGCGCCCTGGCGGTCGGCGCGGCGCCTGCCGCCGCGGGCGAGTGGCTGCAACCACCCTTCGACGTAGCGGTTCCGGGTGCCGTCGTCGACCAGCAGCAGCCCCTAACGGCCATGGCCCCAAACGGGGACGCGACGGTCGTCTGGCTCCAGGACGGGAAGTGCGCGAACGGCTCGTGCACCGAGGTCCAGGTGATGACTCGACAGGTGCGCAGGGACGGCTCGCTGGGGCCGGTTCGGCGGCTCACGGCGGACAACACCACGGCGGACTCCCCGAACGACGCCGAGAGCCCCAGCCTCGCCGTGGACGGCACGGGCCGCGCGCTCGTGGGCTGGCTGCGCCCGGACGACGACTTCGAGAACCGGGTGGAGGTGGTCATGCTCGGGCCGGGAGGCGCCCCGATCGGCGTGCCGCAGCCGGTGTCGCCCGACGGCCAGAACATCGAGGAGATGACGCTCGGGGCGAACGAGGCCGGGGAGGGAGGAGTCGTGGTCTGGTCCAATGACGGCGGCGTCGTGGCCCGGCGCTTCGACAGCTCCGGCCCCTCCGCGGACAGCGCCACGCTGCGCAACCCGCCGGCGAACCACTTCGCCGACGATCCGGTCGTGACCGTCGATCCGACCGGCGCCGCCACCGCCGCCTGGGAGGACATCGACCTCGCCCCCCAGCCGGAGATCATCACCGTGGAGGCTCGTAGGCTCTCCGCGACGGACGTCCCGGGCACGATCCACGAGCTCGACAGCTGGCAGCAGTTCTCCAGGGAACCGCTCGCGATCGACGTACACCCCGCCTCGGGCACGGCCACGATCCTGTGGACGCACTTCGCCGGGGGCTTTACCGGCGAGAGCCTGAAGGGGGCTCACATCACCGCGGGCGACGAGCTCGACCCCTTCCCCCTGCCGGTCTCCTTCGACGAGCCCGGGGACCCCGACGTCGCCGTCGCTCCCGACGGGCACGCGGTGGCGGTCTTCGAAATGCAGCTGCAGCCGACCTCTCCGACCAAGAACATCATCGCCAAGCGCATCGCGCCGGACGGCACGGCCGGCGGGCTGCTGTTCCTCAGCCACAACGACCTGAACGCGCTCAACCCGCAAGTCGACCTCGCCCCCGACGGCACCGCCTTCGTCGGTTGGCGCCAGGAGTCGCCCGACAAGGTCATGGCCGCCCGCATCCCGGCCGGCGGGATTCCCGAGGCCCCCGAAACGCTCGCCGACAATGCGATCGCGCCGGAAACCCCGGGCGTCGCCGCCGACCGAGACGGCAGCGCGCTCGTCGCGCTCATCCCAGGGGTGGGCGACAGCGCCGTCCGCGCCATCCACTACGACGGCGAGCCGCCGGTGATCTCCGCGCTCGGGATCCCGAGCCACGCGTTCACCGGGGAAGCGCTCGTGTTCGGCGCGCTCGTCGCCGACGACCTGAGCGGCCTCTCCACCCTGGACTGGAGCTTCGGCGACGGAGGAGGCGGGAGCGACCCGCTCACCTCGCACGCCTACGCGCAGCCCGGTTCGTTCAAGGTCGGACTGCGGGTGGCCGACACGGCGGGCAACGAGACGACCGGCACCGGCGCGGTCACCGTCGACGGGCTGCCGAGCCCTCCGCCGCCGAACGGCACCGGGGCCGGCGACAGCGGCGCCCCCGCCGGTAACGGGACCGGCGGCAGCGGCGCACCCGGCGGCGCGCAGGCCGGCGGCAAGCAGGCGGCCACGGTCACCCCACTGCCGCCGACCTTCACCCTCGGCGCGCTTGCGGCGCGCGTGCGCCGGGGCGCGCTGCTGTCACGCGGCCTCTCGGTCCGACTCACGGCCCCAGCGCCGACCGCGTTCACGGTCGAGCTGCTGGGCCGCCTGCGCGGCATCCGGCTGGCGCGTGCCGGCGACCTGGTGCTCGCCGAGCGGCGGTTGACGGCGGCATCCGGCACGCGGACCGCGCGGCTGACTCCGAGCCGCCCACTGCGGAAGCTGGTGCGGCGCGGCGCCCGGCTGCAGCTGCGGATCACGGCGACCGGAGCCGCCGGCGGCGTCGCCACCGCCACGCGGAGGCTGAGGGTCCGGTGAGGCCCGTCCCGCTCAGCTCAGACGGGGCCTCACGGCCGAAACGCCGTCGGCTCGGAACTGCCAGCCTCCGCGGCGATCCGCCTCGGTGGCGAGCTCTCGTCTCGTCGACACACCGACCTTTGCCAGCGCATGTGACACGTGCGTCTGCACGGTTCGCCGGGAGATGAACATGCGCTCGGCGATCTCGGGGTTCGTGAGGCGCTCGGCGACGAGGCGGACGACCTTCAGCTCGGTATCGGTCAGCGCCGCCCAGCCGCTGGCGGGCCGGTTCCGCCGGCCGCTGACGCCCCTGCGGGCGCCGACCGCGCGAAGGGCGGCGTCCACGCGAGCGACGTCGCGCGTCGCCCCGGCCCGCTCGTAGATCTCGCGGGCCTCCTCGAGCAGCTCACGCGTTCCGCCGGCCAGGGCGGCCGCGTCCTCGGCCGCCCGCGCTCGTTCCAGCTCGCGGCCCGTGTCGCGCAGCAGTTCGAGGGCAGCGAGCAGTGCCTCCGGATCGCCGTCGAGCAACCCGCGCGCCTGCAGTGGGCAGGCGACCAGGCTGAGCGCGCCGGGGTTCCGCTCGGCGATCTCCTCGAGGTCGGCGATCGCGCGCCGGCCGCGCTCGGGCTCGCCCGCGGCGGCGGCCAGGCGGGCCAGCTCGAGGCCGACCACCGGCAGGAGGTCCAGCTCGCGCTCGGCCGCGATGGCCTCGTAGGCGGCCGCGACGTGGTCGAGGGCCTCGGCGCGGCGCCCGGTGGCGTCGAGCAACTCCGTGCGGGCCAGCACCATCAGCTCCTTACCGTGCGGCGGGCCGCCTGCGGCAGCGATCTCGTCCGCGACCGCGAGGTGCCGCTCCGCGGCGAGCAGGTCATCCCGGTGGATCGCGATGAGCGCTCTCAGCGCTTCGGCGGGCAGGCTCCGGCCGAGGTCCGTCCGCTCGGCGAGCGCGACGGCGGCGCTCAGCTCCGCTTGCGCGTCGTCGAGCCGGCCGCGGCTGAAGTCCACGAGCGCGAGCTGGTGGCTGAAGAGCGGCAGCGCGTCCGCGATGCCGAGCGCCTCGGCGCCGCGCC
The DNA here is from genome assembly GCA_036407035.1 of Thermoleophilaceae bacterium. Classification (GTDB taxonomy): domain Bacteria; phylum Actinomycetota; class Thermoleophilia; order Solirubrobacterales; family Thermoleophilaceae; genus JACVRW01. The sequence goes on from DASXAA010000169.1 coordinate 17,443, forward strand.
GCCCGCGCTCTATCGTGGCCCGCGCCTCGTCGAGCCGGTCGATGCACAGGAGCATCTGCCCGTGGATCGTGTGCGGCCTGGTGTCGAAGGCCGCGCGGGAGCGCGTGCGGTCGGCCCACTGCACTCCGGGCGCCGTCAGCTCGGCGGCCTCGGTGAATCTGCCGCGGGCGCCCGCGATCACCGCAAGCGCGTTGGTCGCGATGCCGCGGGCGACCTCATCGTCACTCTCGTCCAACACGGAGCGGGCTTCCCTCGCCGCCCTTTCGGCGTCGCGCAGGAACGCGCGCGCCATCGAGATCGACGCGCGAACGCGCATGCGTTCAAACCCGGCGAGCTCCGGGATCGCGAGCGCGGCCTCGCCCTCTCCTACCGTAGCGGCGACTCTCCCCCGGCGGAGCAGGACGAACACCAGCTGCTGCAGCAGCCGGCCCACCCAGTCTCCGTCCGCGTCATCCGCGAGCGCCTCGCGGCAGGCCCGCTCTCCGTCCTGAAGCCGGCCCGCCGCCACCAGCGCCACCGCGAGCTCGGGCAGCACCAGCGTGCGCTGTGCCTGGGAATCGGGGGCGAGCGCGATCGATCGCTGGTAGAGGTCTATCGCCACACTCGGGGACCGGGCGGACAGGTCGCGCGCCGCCGCGGTGAGCGAGTCGATCGCGCGCCTGTTCCCGGGCTCGGCACCGCGCAGAAGGTGCTCCGCGAGGTGCTCCACCGGCTCGCCCGCGTCCCGCAACGCTCCCGCGACCTGCGCGTGAAGTCCCCGCCGCACCGACAGCGGCATGTCCTCGTAGAGAGCATCGCGGACCAGTTCGTGCCGGAAAGCGAGCCGATCTCCCCGCTCGCCCAGGATCCCGGCCCGCAGCGCCGCGAGCAGCACCGGCGCGAGCTCGGACACCGGTCGTCCCGCCAGTCGCGCCAGGTCGGCGGCGCCGAAGCTCGCACCGAGGACCGCGGCGAGCCCCAGGAGCTCCACCGCCTCGGGCGGGAGGAACCTCGTCCGACGCAGGATCGACAGCGAGAGCGAGGGCGCGGCGCCGGCGTGCAGCGTCTCGACGAGCTCGCCGAGGAGCAGCGGGTTGCCCGCCGCGCGCCGCGCCTGCCGGACGAGCTGCTCGCCGGGGGCCGCGCCGAGCACAGCCTCCAGCAAGGTTCGTACGGAGGCGTCGTCGAGCGGCCCTGGCTCGACCCTCACCGCCCGGCGCCCAGCCAGCCCCGCGAGTAGACGGTCGAGCTCGGCGGGCCGCGGCTGCGGCCGTGCGCTGACGAGCAGGGTCGCCGGCAACAGGTCGAACCGTGCCGCGAGCCGTCCCAACACCCCGAGGGTTGCCGGGTCGGCCCAGTGCAGGTCCTCGACGACCACCACGACCGGCTTGGAGCGGCAGAGCTCGTCGAGCATCTCGAGCACCTTCTCCGCGACCAGGTGCTCGCGTTCTGCGGCCACGCCCGGGGCCGCGTGCCAAGGTCCGAGCACCGACTCCAGCCGATCGCGCCCGGCGAGATCGACGATCGGCCCGAATGGCCGGCGAGCCTCGAGCTCCTCCGCTTTCGACCGGAGCACGGTCACCTGGCGGCCGCGGGCAAATTCGACCGCCGCGTCCAACAGGCGCGTCTTGCCGATGCCGGCCTCGCCCTCCACGACCCCGATGCCACCGCGTCGCGCGTGACGCACGAGCTCTTCGAGCGCGGCGAGCTCGGCCGCGCGTCCGACCAGCGGCGGCGGGTCGGGGTCGGCGACCGGCGCCAATGCCCGTCCGGCGCGTGCCACCCGGATGCGCGGAACGGGAGCGACTTCGTCGGCGGCCAAGCTTCGTCTGCCTGCGGGCATCTCGACGTCTTCAGTTCTGGTTGCTGCTCCCGGACGGCACGACCGGGGGGCCGGTGGCCCCGGGTCCGGCTGGACCCAGTCCCGCCGTCTCCCCCGGTCGCACCAACCGTAGGACCCCGGGCCGCCGGGGGCTTCCGTGCAAACACGCAACTTCCGTCGCGGGCCGAGGTTGGCGGAAACCACGTAGTTGGCCGCCGGGTCGGCGTCAGGCGAGGTCCTGCCGGACGGCGAAGGCGGTCGCGTCCGCCCTCCCGCGGGCACCGATCTTGCGATACAGGTTGGTCACGTGGCGCTCGACCGTGCGCACGCTCAGGTGCAGCTCCTGGGCGATCTCCTGGTTCGTCCTGCCCGCGGCGACCAGCCGCAGGATCTCGGCCTCGCGCTGCGTCAACCCCGCGACCTGCCGCTCCGCCCGAGCGGGCGGGCGTGACGCCTCGACCCATAGGGCAAGCGCCGCTTGGACCTCGGCCTTGGCCTCATCGGCCGTGAGCGCGCGTCCGGCCGCACGGGCGTGCATGAACGCGTCGGCGCCGAGCTCGCCCAGAGCGGCCCGCTGGGCGCGCATGCAGGCCGAGCGCTCCGGCTCGGCGAGCGTGCGCCCGGCCGCTTGGCGCAGGTGATCGGCGGCGCCCAGCAGCACGGCCGCTCGTTCCCACCGGCCGCCGGCCGCCGCGAGCACGGCGACCGATGATGCGACCTCGGCGAGGCACTCCACGGACGGCTGCACCCCGCTCGGCGTGCCCTCGCCGAGAACCAGATCGAGAAAGTCGGCGTAGCGGTGAGCCGCCGCCTCCTGGTCGCCCGCCTCGCGCGCGGCGTCGCCGAGCACCAGCATCGAGGTCGCCCGCGGATGCCATGCCGCGCTCTCGACCGCCAGCTCGCGCGCCGTCTCTCCATGCCGCGCTGCGCGTTCCGGATCGCCCTCGCCGAGGGCCACGATGCCCAGGTGCGCCTCGCTGTATGCCGTGTTGACGACGTCGCCGAGCGTCCGGTACTGGCGCACCGCTTCGGCGAAGAAGCGCTCGGCGGTCGCGAAGTCCCCGCGATCCTCGGCGGCGACGCCCAGCATGTAGCCCGCGCTCGCCGCCTCGCGCTCGTCACCGAGACGCCGCGAGAGCTCCAGCGCACGCTCGAAGAGCGGATGGGCGATCGCCTCGTCTCCCTGGAAGTGGGCGAGGTAGCCCGCGGCGAGCAGGACCCTCGCGCGAGGGGCCTCCTCCAACTCCTCCTCGCGGGCGATGGCCTCCTCCAGCCACGCCCGCCCGTCCGCCCAATGGCCGCTCGGGTACCAGTACTCCATCAGCGCTCCCGCCAAGCGCGCAAGGCCATTGGCGTCGCCCACGCGGGAATACCACCGCAGCGCCGCCGTGAGATCACCGTACTCGGCAGACAGAGCCTCCAACCACGCCTCCGCACGAGGCCCGAGAAGCTCGGGCTCGATTCGCTCCACGAGAGCGAGGTAATGGGCGGCGTGGGCCGAGCGCACCTCGCCCTCCTCGCCCGCCGCCGCCAGCTCCTCCAGCCCAAGCTCGCGGACCGTCTGCAACATGCCGAAACGCGACTTCCCGGCCACCGACAGGCGGGGGCTCACAAGGCTCTGGTCCGCAAGCGCCTCCAATCCTGCGTAGACCTCCAGATCGCCACCACCGCCGGCGACCGCCTCCGCCGCCTCGAGATCGAAGCCGTCGACAAACGCCGCCAGCCGCCGGAAGAGCACGCGTTCGTCCGCCGACAGCAGATCGTGACTCCAAGCGATCGCATCGCGCATGGTCCGCAAGCGCGCCGGTTGGTCGCGAGCACCCCCGGTCAGCACCGACAGGCGATGCTCCAATCGCGCGAGCAGCGCCTCCGGCGCCAACAGCCGCAGCTTCGCCGCCGCCAGCTCGATCGCCAACGGCAACCCATCGAGCCGCCGGCAGATGGCAGCCACGGTCAACGCATTGTCGATGCCGACCTCGAACGTCGGATCGACCGCCCGAGCGCGATCGCCAAACAGACGAACCGCCGCCGCCTCGGCCACACGTTCGGCCGGGTCCGCCACCTCCGGCACCCCCAAGGGACCGACCGGGAAATCCCGCTCGCCCGAGACATGCAGGGGCGCCCGGCTCGTAACGATCACGCACAGACCACCGCAGCGGTGAAGCAACTCCGTCACCGACGGGCCCGCCTCCACCACGTGCTCGAAGTTGTCGAGCACGAGCAGCACCCGCGCATCGTCCAGCGCGCCCGCCACGCGCTCGAACGCCGGGAGAAGCTGGTGCTCCCGCAGACGCAGCGCATGAGCGACAGCCGGCAGAACCTGAGAGGCGTCGGCAACCGGCCCCAGCGCGACGAACACGACGCCCCCGGAAAAGCCCGGCGCGAGCTCCTCGGCGACCTGTATCGCCAACCGCGTCTTACCCGCGCCGCCGGCGCCGGTGAGCGTCACCAGACGGACCCCTTCCTCCCGCACCAACCCGGCCACCGCCGCGACCTCACCCTCGCGACCGAGGAAACTCGTCAGGCGAACGGGTAGGACCGCAGCGACCCGCTCCCGCTGCTCAACCAGGTCGGCCCGTCCCTGCGCTTCCGGGTGGCCGGCAGCGCCCAGACCGGTTTCGGGTGACGAATCGCTCACCGGACAGCCACGGTCGATGATTCCAGCCGAACGACCGCTGTCAAGAGGGATCCTGCGCCCTCAGTGCTCGGCGCCGGCCCGCCGCATCGCGGACGCACGCCCCCAGGCCGGATCGAGAAACACCGGTGTTTGTTACTATCCGCCGCCGCTCATCCGGTTCCCCTCGCCGGGAGCAGAGAAACGGAGGCCTCTGTAGAGACGGAGGCAGGGGTTCGAGGGGGACCTCAACGGGAGGCTTAAATGAAAGCTCGTCACCGTACGAGAACGACACTGCGCGGGCGCCTTGCGCTCGCGCCGGCGGCGGCGATCGCCGTCATCCTAGCTGCCATGCCTGGAGCGGCCTTCGCCGCCGACCGCGCCGTCAGGCTGACCGCCGACCCGTCGGCGGCGGCGTGCACCGCCTTCGAGCCGCTCGACTGCTCGTATTTCATGGCGCGCAACGGACTTCAGCCGGCACCCGACCCCGCGGCGCCGGATGCGGTCGAGCCGACGTTCATCAACCTCGCCGACCTGCCCGGGGACGTCACGATCGATGCGGTGATCCACGACGACGGCACCGTCGGCGTCGCCCAGGGGGACGTGACCTTCCCCGCGGTGGACACCGTGCGGCCCAACGCGCTCGTCGGGGACGTGACGGTCAACGCCCAGATCGTCCAGGCCGGCGCCTGGACCGGCACGTTCGACGAGGCCACGGGCGCGATGTCGCTGACCGCGCCACTGTCGCTGCGGTTCAAGCTCACCTGCGACGCGGTGGCGAACGCCACGTGCGCCGCGCTGGCGGGCGGCAACCTGGGCACCTGGGCGGTCACGGGCAAGAAGGCGGCGGTCCTGACGACCGGTCATGCCGAGGCTCCCGGTCCGCCCGCCGAGTATGGCCCGGACTGGGTGCCGTCGGACGCCGAGGACGGCTCGCCGCTTGATCCGGCAACCGGTGCGCTCACGCTGGTCGACAATACGCTCGAGCTCGAGCACCTCGACCCGTCCGACTGCGTCGACCCCACCTCGGCGATCTGCAACAACGCCGCCCTGGGCGGCATCGTCGTGGTCGAGCTCAACAACGCCATCGGCGCCGTGTGGGGCGGTGCCGCCACCCCGGAGAACTCGAGGGACACGGTGCCGGGTGCGATCGACATGTCGATGGCGTTCGTCATGGAGGACGCCCTCATCAGGGGCACGCCGTCGGTCGTCGACTTCGGCTCCCAGCCGCTCGGCACCTCGAGCGCCGCGCGCGGTGTGGATCTCTCCGCGTTCGGCGATACCGACGTCGAGCTGTTGTCGCTGTTCACGTCCGGCGGCGACGACGCCGACTTCTCGATCGCAAGCGACGGCTGCCAGGGGACGGTCGCCACGGCCGCCGCGTGCACCGTGAAGGTGCGCTTCAACCCCAGCGACAGTGGCAACCGGGCGACGGGCCTCTTCGCCAAGGTCAGGGACCCGCACGACGCGAGCAAGATACGCACGCTCCAGATCGCGGCGCTGAGTGGCGTGGGCGGTGAACTGCCGCAGGGTCCGGCCGGACCCAAGGGCGACACCGGCCCGCAGGGTCCCGCCGGTCCCGCGGCCCCGCAGCCTCCAATCGCCCAGGACGGCGGCGACGCCGCGCGCGAGCGCCCGTCCATCCGGCGCGGGAAGTCTCGTCTGCGGCTCTCCTCCAGGGGCACGGCGACGGTGGCGACGATCAGGTGCCCGCGGGGCTCGTGCAGGGTCAGCAGCCGCAGCGCGCGCCTCAAGATCGGCACCAGGGCCTACAAGGTCAAGGTCACGGGCAGCCGGACGATCGCCGCCGGCAGGTCGGCCGCCGAGCGCGTCTCCGTCGGCAAGCGCGTCCGCCGGGCGCTCCGCCGCCGGGGCACCGGGGCGCTGACCGTCAAGCTCGTCGTCCGCTCGTCGAACGGCGCATCGGCGAGCCGCACCATCAGGGTCCGGTTGCGGGCCCGGTAGGTCACCGGACCCGGCGTCGGCCGAGGCCGAGTTGACGGGCGCCCGTCAACTCGGCCGACGCCGGGCAGTCAGGCGCAAGGGGTCAGCCGGTGACCGGGGGCGCGGCTCGCCGACGCGTGTGCGGGCGCACGCGGACGGCGGTCCTCGCGAGGTTGTTGCGCGGGCGGCTGTCATGGCCGTTGCCGATCGCCCCGGCGGCGTTGCGCTGCCCGGCGGCGCCCGCTTCGCGGTGCCTGACCACCGCCGTGATCGTCACGCTCTCGCCGGCCCCGATCCTTCCCAGGCGACACTGAACGATCGGACCCTGAGGGCCGCACGAGCCCTGGGTGGTGCGCACGTCGACCACGCTGACCGGCGCGTTGAGCGCATCCTGCAATATCACGTCCGGGGCCGGCGCCGGGCCCTCGTTGGTGACCACGACCCGATAGCGGACCGGCTCACCGACCACGACGCTGTGATCGTCCGCCGTCTTGGTGACCCGCAGGTTGAACTGCTCGCCGGGCGGCTCGGGCGGCTGGGGTGGCTCGGGCCCGGGCGGCTCGGGCCCGGGCGGCTCGGGCTCCTCGGGCGACAGCACGCACACCCGCGCCGAGTCGTCGTTGTTGGCGGGCCTGGGGTCTGGGTTGTCGCCCTCGACGCGCGCCGTGTTGGTGATGCAGCCCGGTGTGTCGGTCGTGGTCGCGGTCACCAGCACCACCGCCGCACCGCCGGCCCGCAACTCACCCAGGTGGCACGAGACCGTGTTGTTGTCCGTCGAGCACGGCGACCCCTGGCTCGCCCTGGCCGAGTCCAGCGTCAGCCCCTCCGCCATCGGATCGGTCACCCGCACGTCGGGGTCGTCGTCCGCTCCGTGGTTGCGGACGACGAGGGCGTACATCACCTGCCCGCCGCCTGCCGGCACGTTCCGCCTGGACCTGACCTTTCTGATCGACAGATCCGACGTCCCCACGGGCGGGCAGTAATCGACGTCGGTGCCGGCGCCGGAGGTGATGTATCCCGGAATCGTGCCCTCGTTCGCCGCCCAGAAGGTGCCGTGCAGGGCGTTGCGCGGACCGAGGGCGATCCCGTGGGATGCGGCGTAGAAGTGGCCCCAGGCGGTCGATTCGTTGGAGAAGTCGATCGAGTCATCGTTGTGGCCGATCCCCGTGCCCCTGACGACGACGCGTGGGATGCCCTCGCACCCGGGGCCGGAGAAGCTGGAGTCCGGGCCGAGACGCCACTGCTCCTGCACCCGCATGATCACGCCGGGCTCCGTCGTGACCGCCAGGTCGCGGCCCGTATGGAACCGGCACGCTTCATAGACACCCGCCTCCATCCGGACGTGGGTGCCGTCCTGGAACGTGACCTGGTCGTAAGAGCCGGGTCGCACGGTGGCCGTCTGATGAGTGCTGACCGTGAGGTCCGGGGCCGTGGGATCGCACGCGAAGTCAGGGAACGGCGGCATGGGAGAGATGACCGGCGGGGTGAACGGCCCCTGGAAGTTGCGTGCGACCCCTCCTGAGCCGCCGACGGTCCTGTTGTAGAAGGCGTTGTACACGTGACACCGCGACACGAAGCGCACGGAGTCGCCGACCATCTGGGTACCGTCGCTCATGAACGCATCGGGATCGTTGCTCGCGCAGATCCGCACCGCCGCCGTGTTGTTGAGGTTGATGCCGACGCCGTTCGCGCCGATGTTGCCGCCGGTGAGATGGCCGCCCTCGGCGTGGACGTCCGCGGCGGCGAACAGCAGGTAGCTTCTGATGTCGCGGTTGACCTGAGGTTGATCCTGGCTGTGGGCGCGGTCCGGAACGAACGCCAGCATGCTGCAGACGGCCAGGAGAGCAGCGAGGCCGAAGCGGGCGATCACGCGGGACTCGCAGGGTGTCCGACCCGGCCGCGGCGCCATGCGCTGGACGATAGCGCGATGCCCGGCCGAAGTCGGCCGGGCGGCAGCACTCACCCGGTCGGAATCACGACCGCGCGTCCTGCCAGCTCGCCACGCTCGAGCCGCTCATAGGCGGTCGCGGCGTCCGCGAGGTCGAAGCGCTCCACGTGCGCCGAGATCACTCCCGCCCGGGCGAGCCCGACGACTTCGAGGAGCTCGGCCCGAGTGCCCCAGAACGGGATCACGAGGCGTGTCTCGAGCGGGATCGTCGGCGCCAGCCCGACCGTGAGCGGCAGCGTGCCGCCGCCGAGGCCGACGAGCATCAGCCACCCGCCGGTCGCGACGACCGCGGCGCCGAGCTGCAGCGTCGGATCGATCGAGACGTTGTCGAACACGACGTTCGCGCCTCCGGGCGGCGGGCCTACGAGCTCACGAATCGCGTCGGCGGCTTCGGCGTCGGAGCGGACTGTCTCGTGCGCGCCTACCTCCCGCGCGATCGACAGCTGGCGCTCGTCCACGTCCACGGCGATGATCCGCGCGGCTGTCAGGGCGGCGAGGATCTGGATCGCCATGTGCCCCAGACCTCCGACGCCGATCACCACACAGGTGGAGCCGGGTCCCAGCTCACTGCG
>DASXAA010000170.1:0-2433 GCA_036407035.1 Thermoleophilaceae bacterium
CGCCGCAGGAGCCGACACGACGGCGACGACGCTTGTCAACACCCTCGTGTTCCTATCGGCCTACGGGCTGATAGACGCAGTCCGCGCAGATCACGAGCTGGTGAACACCGCGATCGAGGAGGCAATGCGCTGGTATCCCGCGTTTCCCGCGACGCTGACCACGGCAAAGGACGATGTCGCGCTCGACGGCCAGTCGATAGCCGCCGGCCAGTCGGTCACCGCTTGGATCAGTGCGGCCAACCGCGATCCGGAGCGGTTCCCCGACCCGAACAGCTTCAACATTCGACGTCGCCCGAACACACACCTCAGCTTCGGCCATGGCCCCTACCACTGCCTGGGCGCACCGTTGGCGAGGCTCGAGCTGCGTACGGCGCTCCCGGCGGTGCTCAAGCGACTGCCGGGGTTACGGTGGGAGTCCGACCGGCCGTTTAGCCGAACGCCCGGCATCGTCCACCGGGTCAACGAGGCCCGCTTCACCTTCGACCGCTGATGTCGATTGGTCGGATCCACGCGCGGCCAAGAACGGCGAGGTCCCGCGGACGCGGGGCTTCGGAGGCGATTCGGGTGGGCTAGTGGCTCGTCAGGGGCCTGTGGCTGCCGTGTACACGATCAGCCGTTGGTCGCCCGAGCTCGGCGAGAGCACTGACTGGAAGTGCCAGTAGGTGGGTTCACCGTCCGGACCGCGGAAGCGCTTGACGCCCGAGGTCTTCTCCTGGACTTCGTGGAGGTCCCACCATTTGGCGAAGTCCGGATTGCTGTCTCGTAGGTGATCGACCAGAGCTTTGGCCTCGGGTTGGTCGATGTTGCGCGCGACCGCCGCCCGAAAGTTCGCCAGCGTCAGGCGGGCTACTTCTTCCCAGTCCAGATAGCGGCTCCGCATGCCTGCATCGAGGAACGTGAGCTCGACCAGGTTGCGGCGCGCTGGCGTGAGTGCGTCGAGGTCAACGAGGAGGTCACATGCACCTCGGTTCCAGGCCAGGATGTCCCACCGCCAGCCGAGCACGTAGGCGGGCGTGTCCTCGGGCAGCGCGCGCAGGAGCCGTTCCATCCCAGGGTCGACGGTTTCCGCCGGCGCGGTTTCGAGTGGCGGGCGCTCCCCGCGTGCCAGCGCATAGAGGTGTGCGCGTTCATCGCCGCTGAGACGCAGCGCGCTGCTCAAGCTGTCGAGCACTGACGGCGAGGGGCGCTCGCCGCGTCCCTGCTCGAGGCGGATGTACCAGTCGACGCTGATCCCGGCCAGCGCCGCCAGCTCCTCTCGGCGCAGGCCCGGCGTGCGGCGGTGCCCGGAGGAGGCCGGAAGACCGACCTGCTCGGGTGTGATCCGCGCTCGGGTTTGGCGGAGGAAGTCGGCCAGCTCGCGCTGGCGGTCAAACCCGGCGTCGACGAGGGTGGTAGCGCCAGTCCCAGGATGTTCTCGGGTCTTTTCGCCGTTGGCTGGTCGATCCATCATCGACGCCATCACCAACCAGTCTAAGGCCGAGGAGGCCCTTCCATGTACAACATCGCAGTCTCATTCAATATCCCGCCCGAGCGCCGCGAGGACTTCATCGCAACCGCCCTGAAGGACGGTCGCGACTCCGGAGCGAACGAGCCGGGCACCCTTCGCTTCGAGCTGATCGTCGACGAGGCCGACCCGAACAAGTTCTACTTGAACGAGGCCTACGAGGATCTCGACGCCTTCAACGTGCATGCCGACGGCGAGTACTTCAAGGAGTTCTTCGCTGCGATCGAGGCGTACGCCGAAGGTCCGACCTGGCTGATCAAGGGCAACCGCGTCAAGGATGCGGAGGCACGATCATGAGCACTCTCTCCGAGACAACACCCGGCGCGCGGCGGCTTAGCATCACGCGGGCCGATCATGTCGCGCTCCGCGTGCCGGACTACGACGAGACGCTCCGCTTCTACACCAGCAAGCTCGGCTTCCAGCTGGAGGCCGAGTGGACCCTGGGCGACGCGGCCCCGGGTGTGCGGCTCGCCTACATCCGCCTGGGCGCATTCATGATCGAGGTGATCGGCGACGCCGAGCCGGAGCCGGTTCCGGCGACCGACGACATCGGCGCGCATCTCAGCCGCAGCGGCTACATCCACCTCTGCCTGCGGGTGGAGGATCTGGAGGGCACGCTCGGAGAGCTCGAGGCGCGCGGCGTTGAGATCTTCGCCGAGCCCTTCGTCGTCGAGCCGATCGGTCAGCGGCTGGCGTTGATCAAGGACAACAGCGGCAACCTGGTCGAGCTTGCCCAGGCCATCGAGGCCTGAGCGGGCGCAGGCGCCGCTCATTGAAAAGGACACCTGATGGCATTCACCATGGTCGTGAACTTCCAGTCCAAGCCGGGCGCGGAGCAGCGACTCCAGGACGAGCTCAATGCAATGATCGAGCCGTCGCTTGCCGAACCGGGCTGTCTTGGCTACCGGCCGCTGGTCGACCCCAACCAG
>DASXAA010000171.1:0-10588 GCA_036407035.1 Thermoleophilaceae bacterium
GAAGATCGCGTCCGTGCCGATGTCGTTGGCGATCGCGGTGAGGATCGCCGGATCCTCGGTGAGGTCGATCGCGGGGCGCGGCACCCAGCTCGGGTCCGGAGGCGACCGGAAGTCCGCCACCGTGTCCATCGCGTCGGTGGCCGATCCGCCGTTGCCGAGCGCCAGCAGCTTGCCGCCGCGCTCGAAGACGAACCGCAGCCCCGCCGCGGCGGCGATCAGCTCGTCGCGGTTCTCGCCGAGCGTCTGCACGCGCAGCTCGCCAACCTCCTCGGCCTTGGCAAGCACCGAGCGGCGCACGTCGCCGAGCACGGCTTCGAGGTCGGTCTCCGCCTCGGCGAGGAAGGGGTAGAGGAAGCTGGACGCGCCGGTGTCGTGCACCTGCTTGGCCTCGCGTCCCTCGAGCAGGCCGCGGTGCTCGAAGAACACGTGCACGAGCTCCCACAGCAGGTGGTAGGCCGTCTCCGCCACCTCCTGGGCGACGAACGGGTCCTCCGCCGGCGGCACGAGCTCCCACTCCGCACCGGCCCGCTCGAACGCGACGGTCAGGCACCCGTGGTCGGCGGCGACCGCCAGCGCGCCCGCCGTACGCCCGAACGCGATCGCGATGTCGTCCGGCTCCGCGACGAGGTTGACCTGGGCGGCGAGGTCGCCGCCCTCGCGCGAGAGCCCGATGGCGGGGAGCGCCCGCTTGCCGACGATCACCGGATGGACGAACTCCACCGCGATGTGCCGCACGTCCGAGCGGGCCTGCGGGGTCTCGCCGAGCGCGATCAGGCGGCCGCCGCGGGCGAAGCGCTCCGCCATCCGGTGGCAGAGCCGCGCGAGCCGTTCCGCCTCCGCGGCGAAGAAGCGCTCGTTCGCGTCGGTCCGCCGGGCCAGGAGCTCGTCGATGCGCGTCTCGGAGGCGAGCGCCCCGCTCACGCCGGCGCCGCCTCGCGGTCCGCGACCCGCAGCAGCCAGTCGCGGAACTGGTCGACGCCCTCGCCGGTGCGCGCGCTCACGAGCGCGTACGGCACGCCGGGATGCACGGACTCGAGGTTGTGGAGGAAGCGGTCGAGGTCGAAGTCGAGGTGCGGCAGCAGGTCGATCTTGTTGACGACGACGAGCTCGCAGGTGCGGAACATGAGCGGGTACTTGAGCGGCTTGTCCTCGCCCTCCGCGACCGAGGCGACCATCGCCCGCGCATTCTCGCCCACCCGGAACTCCGCCGGGCATACGAGGTTGCCGACGTTCTCGATCACGAGCAGGTCGATCTCCTCGAGCGCCAGCTCGGGGATCGCGGAGCGCACCATGTTCGCGTCCAGGTGGCACTCGCCCCCGAAGCCGGGATCGGTGTTGAGCTGGGTGACCGGGACGTGGAGCGCGGACAGCCGGTCGGCGTCCATGGAGCCCTGCACGTCGCCCTCGAGCACGCCGGGGCGGACGTCGCCGAGGCCGTCCGCCAGCACCGCCTCGAGCAGGGTGGTCTTGCCCGCGCCCGGCGCGCTCATCAGGTTCACCACCCGCACGCCCTCGCGGTCGAAGTCGACTCGGTTCGCCTCGGCGATCGTCGCGTTCGCGTCGAGCGCGTCCTTCGCGATCCTCACCTTGGTGCGATGCATGCCGCCTCCTCCACCTCGATCGACTCGACCTCGAACTCGTTCCCGCTCACGATCTCGGCCGGGGGCTCACCGCAGCGCGGGCACCTGAACAGCAGGGTCTCAACCTCCCACTCCCGCTCGCAGCCCTCGCACCACGCCCGCGCCGCCAGCAGCGCCTGCTCCAGCCGGGCCCCCTCGCACACAGTGCCGCGCGCCACGATCTCGAAGTAGAACTCGAGCGAGTCGGGCACGACCTGGCGCAGCGCCCCCACGGTCAGGTTCACGACCTCGACCCGCCGCCCCGCCGCGTGCTTCACGACGGTGTCGACGATCGCGCCGCTGAGCGAGAGCTCGTGCACGCTCAGGCCTCTACGCGCACGTCGGCCGCCGCCTTGAGCGCCAGGTCGGCGGCGCGGTCCACCGCGCTCCGGACCGGGTCGGACAGGCCGAGTCCCATCTCCTCCACCGTTTCGGGCTCGCACGCGATCACCACGACCCTGCCAGGCCAGCCGCCGAGGCTCTTGACGAAACGGAGCACCGTCTGCGGGTCCATCGAGTGCGGGTCGATGATCTCGCCGTCCTCGATGCCTCCGGCGATCTCCTCCGGGTCCGGCTCCATCAGGTAGAGCGTTCCGGGCGCCTCCCCCTGGCGGCTCACGTCCACGAGCACGAGGCCCTCGTACCCGCGCATGACCTCGTACGCCAGGTCCAGCCCGCCGGTGCCGAAGTCCACCGCGGTCACATCCTCGGGCAGCTCGCGCTCCCCGAGCCGCTTGACGACCTCGCCGCCGAAGCCGTCGTCGCGCAGCCAGGCGTTGCCGATGCCGGCGATCAGCACGGGGCTCACAGCACGTCCACCTCGTTCGCGAAGAAGAACATGAACCGGCCGGTCTCCCGCATCAGCTCCTGGCCGGGGTCGTCGTCCACGGTGACGCCCAGGTAGAGCTTGTCCTCCACGTCCCAGAGGATCCGCTCGATCGTCGCCACGCGGCCGTGGAGCATGCTGTCGAAGGGGTCGCCGCCGGTTCCGGGACGGAGCCTGATCTTGTCGCCGCGGTGGAAGGTCACGCCGCCGGCCGTCGCCTCCTCCTCGCCCGTGAGGTCGGGCATGCCCTCCGGAGCGGGTCGCGGCCCGGCGGCCACTAGGCGGCATCCTCGGGGTCGCGGATCGTTACGCGGCCGTGCAGGCGGACGAGGTCTTCCGGCGCGGCGGCCGCGGCGCGCTCCACCATCGCCCGGACCGCCGGATCACCCTCCGAGATCGCCGCGCGCTCGCCGTCGCTGAGCGTGCGGACGTGAAGCAGCAGCGCCTCTTCGATCTCCGTGCCGTCGAACATGCTGCCGCGGCTCTCGGGCGCGAGCCGCGGATGGTCCGGCAGCACGACGGCCGCCCCCAGGACCGTGCGGTCGTCGTCCGTGGCCAGCACCGGCCAGGTGTTCACGCTCTCGAGCTCCGGGTGGTCGGCCGCCGGGCGGAAGCGCCCGCCGTCCGTGGTCGCCACCGGATGCGTGGAGAGCAGGCCGGCGGCGAGCGCGGCGCCGCGGTCCCAGTCCGGCTCCGAGGGCGTCGCGTTGTGCACGCACACCCGGAGGCGCGTGAGACCGCCGCCCAGCGAATCGGCCCGCACGCGCGCCCGCCCACGGAGCCGTACCTCGCCGCCGAACGCGAACTCCGCGCCGACGCCGCCGTCCGCGAGCTCGCCCAGGCGCGCCCGCGGGAGCTCGATCCGGCGCTCCACGGCCGCATGGCCGGCGCCGCTCGACTGGAGGAAGCGCACGGACGCCTCGACCACGGCGTCCGGGTCCGCCTCGAGGACGCACTCCATCCGCAGGTGGTCGCGGGCGGGCGGGTTGGCGGCGGCGTACGCGGGCGGGTAGACGATCCCGAACGGGGTGGGTGTCGCGTTCTTCACCGCGCCGGGCGTGTAGGGGTAGAGCGCATAGCCCTCGTAGAGCAGCGACTCCAGCAGCTCCTCCAGCTCGGCGTTCACCGGTCCCCCTCCAGCAGCTCGGCGACGGTCGCGTCGAGCGACGGCAACCCGCGCTCCGCCCTGCGCCGCATCAGCGCAGCCAGCGTGTCGGAGTGGAGCCGGGCGAACCCGCTGTGCGGGTAGTAGTGGGCGACCATCTCCTTCCACACCACGACCGGCATCCGAAAGTCCGCCGCGCAGTCCCAGGGGATCTTCGCGATCTGGAGCGCGCCTCTCTCGCCCCGGTGGAAGATCGTGCCGGTGAAGTTGAGCTGGAGCGGCACCTCGCCGTCCGGCACCGAGTAGAAGTACTTGACGGCGGCCAGCTCGAGGTCGTAGGTGCACGCGACCGGCACGCGGAACGTCGTCGAGCCGGTGAAGGCCGGGACCAGCACATCGGTCTCGACCCAGATGAAGCTCGTGGTCGTCGACCCCCATCGCTCCGGCGGGCCGAACAGCTCCACCAGCATCGCGCGCGTCTCGTCGTCGTACGAGCGCCGCGCCGGCTCGATCATGATCTGGGCCTTGAGCGCGATCGTGTAGACCTCGCGCCCGGTCGGCTCCGTCAGGTGGATCACGAACGCGAGCGAGGGCGCGGCCGCGTGGCGCACGTTCTCCGCGCCCAGGACGGTGAACTCGGGCGCCGGCCCGCTGCCGGCGGCGATCGGGCCCGCGTCACGGCTGCCGGCGCCCACGCGCTCGCTCACGTCGCCGTCGCCCGCTTCCGCAGCTCGTCGAAGAACCCCGCGATCGCGCGCTCCAGGCCCGCGCCGCCTGAGATCCCCTCCCAGCTCATCTTCACGATGCCGACAAGGCGGTAGCACTCGTCGATCGGGGCGATCGCGTACTGGGGCGGGTCGGCCAGCCGGTTGACGATCAGGCCCTCGCCGTCCGTCTCGAGACCGTCCAGCACGGGGTTGTCCGCGCACAGCCGGTTCCACGACTCGAGGTAGAGCTCGCACTCGGTGGCGCCCGCGGGGCTCGGGTAGAGCGCCACCACGCGGTCGGCCGAGCTGCTGCGCATGAGGAACGCCAGGCCGATCGGGATCTGGAAGCTCGCCCACAGCTCGTCGCTCAGCACGAGGCCGTCGAGCCACACGACCCGCGTCCCGGTCGGCCGGTACTCGGGGTCGCCGGACCGCATCGCGAAGCAGGTCTCGCAGGCGCAGTCGATCCGCCGCTCCTCGAGTTGGAGCAGGTGGCGGTGGTCCTCCGGGATGTCGGTGCCGCAGAGGTCGCAGCGCTCCCCCGTGCGCGGCACGGCCTCGACGCGACCCGGCGTCTCCCGAAGGCGCCGCAGGCCAGCCACCCCGCCGGCGGCGCGCCGGGCGCGGACCGTGTCGGCCGTCCGCTGCGAGCTCACGCGGGCAGCGCCACCCTGACCCTGCCGTCCGGGTCGCGCAGCAGCGGGACCGGCCCGAGCTGCGGGACGCCCGGCTCGACCGGGCGGCCCGCGCGCGGGAGGTCGAAGGCGCGGCCGCAGCCGGGGCATGCGAGCACGCCGCCCACGAGACGCCCGTCGTCGAGCGGACCGCCGCACGCCGCGCACGCGTTGCGGTACGCGAGCAGCGTGCCCTCCACGTTCGCGACGGCGAGCCCGTCGAGGACGGCGAGCGTCCCCGGCGCGACGTCGGTCGCCCCCTCCAGCGCGTGCCAGTCGGACAGGCCCGGCACCGCCGCGCCGAGCGGCGCGAGCGGGAGCGGCGTGCCGCCGAGGGCAGGCTCCTCCGCCTCGGCGCCCTCGACCTCCAGCCCGTCGAGGTCGGGCGCCGCCTCCATCAGCGCCTTCTTGATCGCCAGCTCGAGCGTGGCGGACGAGGCCGGGCAGCCGTCGCAGCTGCCCCGCAGCCGCAACCGGGCGACCCCGCCCTCGAGCCCGAGCAGCTCCACGTCGCCGCCGTGCGACTCCATGTACGGCCGCACCTCGTCGAGGGCCTCGCGCACGCGCGTGTCGAGGGCCACGGGATAGAGCCCGTGGACCAGCAGCAGGCTGGCCACCTCGCCGTCGGCCACGAGCGCGTCGAGCAGGCCGTCGGCCCCGGTCTCGTCGACCAGCTCCATCACGCGCGCCAGCGCGCGGCCATGCAGCTCGAGCGTGGCCGACATGAGCTCCTCGGCGACCGCCCGCGCCCGGGCGTCCTGCACGCTCTCGAGCTCGTCCGACAGCTGCTCGATGCGTGCGAGCAACTCGTCCGACGGCGCGGCGGGCCGGCGCGCGGCCGCGCCGCTGTCCGGCACGCTTTCGCTCGCCTCGGCCATCAGGTCGAGCACGGTAACGCGCTTCGTGTCCATCAGCTCAGCGCGGTCGGGGTGTGCATCACCTTCCTCACCTTGCCGTTCCCGGTGTACATGTGCACGCCGCACGGCAGGCACGGGTCGAAGCTGCGCACCGCCCGCATGATGTCCACGCCCTTGAAGTTCTCCGGCCCGTTCTCCTCGAAGATCGGGGTGTTCTGGACCGCGTCCTCGTAGGGGCCTGGCGTGCCGAACTTGTCGCGCGAGCTCGCGTTCCACGGCGTCGGCGGATACGGCTGGTAGTTGGCGATCTTGCCCTCCTCGATGACCATGTGGTGGGAGAGCACCCCGCGCGCCGCCTCGTGGAAGCCGCAGCTCACCGCGGACTCGGGCACGGTGAAGTCGCTCCACGACTTCGTCCGTCCCGCGCGCAGCTCGCCGAGCGCCTTCTCGAGGCAGTAGAGGCCGGTCAGCGCCGAGTACGCCTGGTGGTACGTCCGCGCCCGGTCGCGCTCGATCGCGTTCGACTTCTCCGGCACCTTCCACTCGAGCTCCATCTCGGGCATGTTGGCCGTCTTCGGCAGCACCATCTGGATCGAGTCGCCGGTCGCCTTGAGGTAGTCGCCGAGCTGCACGAGGCCGGCCTTCGCCGTCACCCACTGGCGTGCGAACGGGCCGCCGCCCGTGTCGCAGCACACGTGCGTATCGGTGCGCTTGTCGTAGATGCGCGGCGACACGACCCAGCTGTACTTGTCCGTGTAGTCGCGCGCCTGCGGCTTCGGCAGGGTCGTCTTGTTCCACGGGTGGTCCTGCGAGACCTCGTTGCCGAGCGGGTCGCGCGACACGTAGGTGCGCTCGTTCTCCCAGCCGTCGAAGTACGCCGAGCCGAGCAGGATCCGGATCATCAGGTTGATCTCGACCAGGTCCGTGGTGACCAGCTCGCCGTTGATCGCTATTCCGGGCGTGACCATCCGCTTCCGGCCCCACTCGGTCATCGTCTTGTAGTCGTAGTCGACGTAGTCGGGGTCGTCGAAGCAGCCCCAGCACACGAGGTTCGTGTCCCTGTAGCCGACCATGTCGTACCCCGGCAGCTGCTCGAGGAAGAAGTCGTACAGGTCGTCGTGCATAGGCACGCTGCGCTTCGTGTAGTCGATGTAGCGCATCAGCCGCACGTAGTAGTCCGTGCACGTCTGGTGCGTGATGTGCGCGCTGACCCCGCCCGGCATGATCGTCGAGGGGTGCGTGTGCCTGCCGCCGAAGAGGCAGTACATCTCGCGCGTGTAGCGGGCCACGTTCAGGGTCTCGAGGTAGAACTCGCCCGTGAACGGGTTGAGCGCCCGCATGATGTCCGCGATCGTCCTGTAGCCGTGGATGTCCGAGTGGGGCGCGGCCGTGTCCTCGGCGGTCTTCAGGAGCGACGGGTTCGTCTCCTTCACCATCTGCTCGCAGAAGTCCACGTTCGCCATGCAGTCGTTGAAGATCGCGTGGTCGAACATGAAGTCCGCCGACTCGGCGATGTTGTAGGCGTAGTCGCCCAGCTTCGGCGGCTTGACGCCGTACGCCATGTTCTGGTTCAGGCAGCTGCACGTGCAGTGGTTGTCGCCGCAGATGCCGCAGATGCGGCTCGTGATGAAGTGGGCGTCACGCGGGTCGATCCCCTTCATGAAGATGTCGAACCCGCGGAAGATCATCGACGTGCTGTAGCACTTGAGCACCTGCTGGTTCGTGAAGTCGATCTCCGTGTGGATCCCGAGCGACCCGACGATGCGGGTGATCGGGTCCCACGACATCTCCTTGACGAGGACCTGGCGCTCCTGGGGTGTCTCGACTGTTGACATTGAGCCCTCCTCGCCCTACCAGTGCGGCTGGTAGCCGGTCGTGATCCGCGGCCCGGGCTTTCGCCACTCGGGCTCGATGTCGTAGGTCTTCTTGATGTTGCGGTTGCGGAAGTACTTGAGGATCGGCCCGTACGTGAAGCGCGTCGTGTTGGCCGCCACCTTTCCGTACGGGTCCGGGTCCATGAACGGCATGTACTTGTCTGGGAAGCCGGGCATCGTGCACGCCATGCAGATGCCGCCGACGTTGGGGCAGCCGCCGATGCCGTTCACCCATCCGCGGATCGGCACATTGCACTTCACGACCGGGCCCTTGCAGCCGAGCTTCACGAGGCAGCGCGGGTCGTCGCCGTACTCGGTGGCGAAGTTCCCCTGCTCGGTGTAGCCGGCGCGGTTGCAGCCCTCGCGCGCCGTGCGGCCGAACAGCCAGGTCGGCCGCAGCTGGTCGTCCAGCTCGGGCGCCGGCGCGAGCCCGCCGAGGTGCAGCACCAGATAGAGGAGCGCCTCGGTCATGTTGTCCGGCTGGGCCGGGCAGCCGGGGATGCACACGACCGGCAGGCCCGCCTTCGACTTCCACTTCCAGCCGAGGTAGTCGGGCAGCCCCATCGCGCCGGTCGGGTTGTTCTTCATCGCCGGGATGCCGCCGTAGGTCGCGCAGGTGCCGACGGCCACCACCGCCGCCGCCTTTGGCGCCAGGCGGTCGACCCACTCGTTGGTCGTGATCGGCTGTCCTGTCTCCGGGTCCACGCCCATCGCCGCCCAGAAGCCGTCGCCGTTGATCTGCTCGTTGGGGATGGAGCCCTCGACCACCAGCACGAACGGGTCGAGCTCGCCCTTCTCGGCCTGCCACCAGGCCTCCATGAACTCGGCGCCGTTCTCGTAGGCGAGCACGGGGTTGTGCACCACCACCCTCGGCATCCCCGGGATGACCCCCTGGATGATGTCCTCGAGGCTCGGGTTGGTCGCAGACGTCATCGCCACGGAGTCGCCGTCGCACGACAGCCCCGTCGTCATCCAGATGACGTGGGCGGTCACCGCCTCGGTCGCGTGCTGGTTGGGCACGAACTCGACCTGTGTCGCCATCTCAGCTCCCTTTCCTCAACAGATCCGCGGCAACGGATCCCCGACCAGCTGATCCATCACCCGCTTGCCTCCGAATGCCGTCTCCACCAGGACCATCGCCGGCGGCTCGGTCCTGACCTCGCCGATCTCGGCCGCCCGCTCGCACCCCGGGACCGCCCGCAGCGCCTCGAGCGCCGCGCCGGCGGACTCGGGCGCGACGAACGCGACCAGCTTCCCCTCGTTCGCCACGTACATCACGTCGATGCCGAGCAGCTCGGCCGCGCCTGCGACCGCCGGGTCCACCGGCACCTCGGCCTCGCGCACGATCATCGCGACCTGGGACGCCCGCGCGAGCTCGTTCAGCACCGAGGCCACGCCTCCGCGCGTCGCGTCGCGCATGCAGCGCAGCGCCGGGCCGGCGGCGTCGAGCAGGGCATCCACGGCGGGCCAGAGCGAGCAGGTGTCGGACTCGATCTCCGCCTCGAGGTCGAACTCGTCGCGGGCGAGCATGATCGCTGTGCCGTGCTCGCCGATCGGGCCGGAGACCAACATCCGGTCGCCCGGCCGCAGCCCCCCGGGCGACAGCTCGGCCCGCTCGTCGCGCAGCCCGATGCCGGTCGTGCAGACGTACATCCCGTCCGCGTGCCCGCGCTCCACGACCTTGGTGTCGCCGGTGACGACCGCCACACCCGCCGCCTCTGCCGCGCGCGCGATCGCCTCCACCTCGGCGCGCAGCACCTCCGAGTCGAGTCCCTCCTCGAGGATCAGCGACAGGCTGAGCGCCACCGGCCGCGCGCCGCCCACCGCGAGGTCGTTGACGGTGCCGTTCACCGCGAGCTCGCCGATCGAGCCGCCCGGGAAGCGCAGCGGCTTGACCACGAAGCTGTCGGTGGTGAGGGCGACCTGGGCGTCCCCCAGCTCGACCGTGGCGGCGTCCGCCAGCTCGCCGACGTCGAAGGCCGGTGCGAGCAACCCCTCGATCAGGCTCTGGGTCGCCTTCCCGCCCGCGCCGTGGGACATCGTGATCCGCTCGTCGCGGAACTTCGGCCGCTTCGCCCGCGCCGTCTCGATGATGCCGAGGATGCGCTCCTCGCGGTCGGTGGCGGCGGTTCCCACTACACGACCTCCCGCTCGCGGGCGAAGCGGCCGAAGTTGTAGTAGGCGGCGCACGCGCCCTCCGGCGAGACCATGCAGGTGCCGATCGGCCGCTCCGGCGTGCAGGCCGTGCCGAACACCTTGCACTCCCACGGCTTGATCACGCCCTTCAGCACCTCGCCGCACTGGCAGGCCTTGGGGTCGGCCACGCGCACGCCCGGAACCTCCCAGCGCAGCTCGGCGTCGAAGTCCGCGAAGGCGTCGCTCAGCTTCAGCGCCGACTGCGAGATGAACCCGAGCCCGCGCCACTCGAAGTGCGGCCGCAGCTCGAAGGTCTCGGCCATCACCTCGAGCGCGCGGCGGTTGCCCTCGTAGGGAACCACCCGCTTGTACTGGTTCTCGACCTCGCAGCGCCCCTCGGCGAGCTGCCGCAGGATCATCTGGATCGCGTGGAGGATGTCGAGCGGCTCGAAGCCGGCGACGACGATCGGCCTGCCGTAGTCGGCCGGGATGAACTCGAACGGCCGCGCGCCGACGACCGTCGAGACGTGGCCGGGACCGACGAAGCCGTCGAGGCGGAGGTCGGGCGAGTCGAGCAGCGCGCGCAGCGGCGGCACGATCGTCACGTGGTTGCACATGACGAAGAAGTTCGGGACGCCCTCGGCCTTGGCGCGCTTCAGCGTCAGCGCCGTGGAGGGCGCGGGCGTCTCGAACCCGATCGCGAAGAAAATCACGTCCCGGTCCGGGTTCCGCTCTGCGATCCGCAGCGCGTCGAGCGGCGAGTAGACCATGCGCACGTCGGCGCCCTCGG
>DASXAA010000172.1:0-23456 GCA_036407035.1 Thermoleophilaceae bacterium
TGGCGGACGTGACGGAGCGCCCCTGCCCGAAGGAGGAGATCCTGAGGGCGCGCGAGGCCTTCATCGCGTCGACCACCCGCGAGGTGCAGTCGGTGGCGGCGATCGAGGACGTGGAGCTCACCGAGGGTCCCGTCACGCGCGAGGCGGCCGCGGCGGTCGGGGCGCGGATCGAGGAGGAGCTGGTCGGCTAGTCCCGGTCGCGCGGGCTGCTCTGCATCTGGTGCGCCACGTACCAGGCCACGTGACGTGCCACGTCTGCCGCCAGTCCGGCCGCGGCGGCGGCGCCCACCAGGAGCTTCTTGGTCATCCCACAGACCATGATAGGACCTGAACTCCGGTCATGAGGATCGTCACGATCATCGGCAATCGCCCGCAGTTCGTTAAGGCCGCCGCGGTCTCGCGCCGCCTGCGCGAGCGGCACGAGGAGCTGATCGTGCATACCGGGCAGCACTACGACGACGAGCTCTCCAGGGTCTTCTTCGAGGAGCTCGGCGTACCTGCCCCGGACCGCGAGCTGGGCGCCGGTTCCGGCACGAACACGGCGCAGACGGCGCGCATCCTGGCCGGGCTCGAGCCGCTGCTGGGAGAGCTGAGGCCCGACCTCGCGCTCGTGTACGGCGACACCAACTCCACGCTCGCGGGGGCGCTGGCGGCGGCCCAGGCGGGGATCCCGGTGGGTCATGTGGAGGCCGGCATGCGCTCGTTCGACCGCTCGATGCCCGAGGAGCTGAACCGCGTGCTGACGGACCACGCCAGCGGGCTGCTGCTGTGCTCCACGAAGACGGCCGTGCGGAACCTGGAGCGGGAGGGCGCCGCCGGCGAGGCGCACCTGGTCGGAGACGTGATGGCCGACGTGTCGCTCGCGTTCCGCGACATCGCCGAGGAGCAGTCGCGTGCGATGGAGGAGCGCGGGCTCGAGCCGGGGAGCTACCTGGTGCTGACGGCGCACCGGGCGGGGAACGTGGACGATCCCGCGCGCCTGCGCCTGCTGGTCGAGCTGGTTGAGGCGCTGCCGACGCCCGTGGTGTTCCCGGTGCATCCGCGGACGCGCGGGCGGCTCGAGGAGCAGGGGCTGGCGGAGCGGCTCGCCGCGGCGCCGGGGGTTGAGCTCGCCGCGCCGCTCGGGTACCTCGACTTCCTGAAGCTCGCCCGGCACGCGCGCGCGGTGCTGACCGACTCCGGGGGCGTCCAGAAGGAGGCCTATCTGCTCGGCGTGCCGTGCGTAACCCTGCGCGACACGACCGAGTGGGTCGAGACGGTGGAGGCCGGCTGGAACGTGCTCGTGGACCTGGACCGCGACGCGGCGCTCGCCGCCCTGGTGCGCACGCCTCCCGACGGGCGGCCAGAGCTGTACGGCGGCGGGCACGCCGCTGAGCGCGTACGCGACGTGGTCTCCGCCTACACTGCGCGCGGATGAGGATCGGGATCGTCGGACTCGGCTACGTGGGCCTGCCGCTGGCCGTCGCGTTCGCCGAGGCGGGCCACGAGGTTGTCGGCGTCGATACCGACACGCGCCTGGTGGAGGGCCTCGCGCGGTCGCAGTCCCACATCGAGGACGTGTCGCCGGAGCGCCTGGCCGCCGTCGGCGACCGCATCCAGCCGACCACGCGCTACGCGGACCTCGCCAAGGTCGATGCCGTCGTGGTGGCGGTGCCCACGCCGCTCACGCGCAACCGCGAGCCCGACCTCGGCCCGCTCATCTCGGCCGGCACGGCGCTCGCGGGCGTGCTGCAGCAGGGTCAGCTGGTCGTGCTCGAGTCGACCACGTATCCGGGCACCACGCGTGAGCGGCTGGTGCCGATGCTCGAGGAGTCCGGCCTGGCGGCGGGGCGCGACTTCTTCGTCGCGTTCTCGCCCGAGCGTACGGACCCCGGTCGCACCGACTACGCGCTGCGCAACACGCCGAAGATCGTCGGCGGGCTGACCGACGACTGCCTGCGGCGGGCGGTGGAGCTGTACGAGCTCGTCTGCGAGCAGGTGCTGCCGGTCACGACGCCCGAGGCGGCGGAGATGACGAAGCTGCTCGAGAACGTCTTCCGCTCGGTGAACATCGCGCTGGTGAACGAGCTGGCGATCCTCTGCGACCGGATGGGGATAGACGTGTGGGAGGTCGTCGAGGCGGCCGCGACGAAGCCGTACGGCTTCATGTCGTTCAAGCCGGGGCCGGGGATGGGTGGCCACTGCCTGCCGGTCGACCCCTTCTATCTGGCCTGGCGGGCGCGCGAGTTCGACATGCAGACCGAGTTCATCGAGCTGGCCGGCGAGGTCAACCAGCGGATGCCGTACTTCTGCGTCGAGAAGATCGCCCGCGCGCTGAACGACCAGGCGAAGCCGGTCAAGGGCTCGCGGATCGCGATCGCCGGCGTGTCGTACAAGGGGGGCGTGGGCGACCTGCGCGAGTCGCCGGCGCTGAAGATCATCGAGCTGTTGCGCGAGCAGGGCGGGGAGATCGCCTATCACGACGACTACGTCGCCGAGCTGCCCGAGTACGGGCTGGTCTCCGAGCCGCTCGAGCGCGCCCTCGACGGCGCCGACTGCGTCGTCATCGTCACCGCCCATCCCGGGCTCGACCTCGAGCGGATCGTGCGCGACGCGGCGCTCGTGGTCGACTTCCGCGGGGTCACGCGCGACATCGAGGCCCCGAACCTCGAGCGTCTGTGACGGCCGCCGTGCGGCTCGGCGTAGCCGGGCTGGGGTACTGGGGGCCGAACCTGGCGCGCAACTTCGACCGCCTGCCGGAGTGCGAGCTCGCCTGGCTGTGCGACGAGTCCGAGGAGGCTCGGGCGAGGTGGGCGCCGAGCTTCCCGTCCGCCCGCACGAGCGGCGACCTTGACGAGCTGCTGGCGGACGACTCGCTTGACGCCGTCGCGGTGGCGACGCCCGTGACGACACACGCCGAGCTCGCCCGCCGCGTTCTCGACGCCGGCAAGCACTGCTTCGTCGAGAAGCCGATGGCGCAGTCGGTGGAGGACGCGGAGATCGTGGTGGAGGCGGCCCGCCGGTCCGGGCGCGTGCTGATGGTCGGGCACCTGCTCGTGTACCACCCGGGTGTCGAGAAGCTGAAGGTGCTGGTGGACGAGGGCGAGCTCGGCGACGTGCGCTACGTGTACTCGAACCGGTTGAATCTCGGCCAGCTGCGGCGCGACGAGAACGCGCTCTGGTCGCTCGGCGCGCACGACGTGTCGGTGCTGCTGCACCTCGCCGGCGAGGAGCCGTACGAGTGCCGCGCGATCGGCGAGAGCTATATGCGCGAGGGCGTCGAGGACGTGGTCTTCTGCTACATGCGCTTTCCGTCCGGCCTCGCGGCGCACATGCACCTCTCGTGGCTCGACCCGCACAAGGAGCGGCGCTTCACGGTGGTCGGATCGCAGAAGATGGCGACCTTCGACGACATGGAGCGCGAGCACAAGGTGACCGTCTACGACAAGGGATTCGACGAGAGCTGGTCGTCTTACGGCGAATACATCATGCGCTCGGGTGACATGTACAGCCCGCGTGTGTCGAACGAGGAGCCGCTCCGGATCGAGTGCCGGCACTTCCTCGAGCGGGTGCGGGACGGCGGCGAGGCGCGCTCCGGCCCGGAGGCGGGGATGCGCGTGGTGCGCGTGCTCGAGGAGCTGCAGCGCACGCTCCGGGAGAGCTCGCGTGGCGCCGCGGTCTGACGCCGGACTGCGGCCGTCGGAGCGCGCTCCGGGGCTGCTGCTGGGCGATGGGGTGGAGCTGCCCGCGGACGCCGAGCTGGGCGGCAACGTCGTCGTGCACGCGGGCGTGGCGGTCGGGGCGGGCGTGCGGCTGCTCGACGGCTGCGTGATCGGCAAGCCGGTGGCGCTGGCCGCCGGCTCCTCCGCGGGCGGACGCGCGCCCGGAGAGACGGCGATCGGCGACGGCACCGTGGTGGGCGCCGGGGCCGTGCTGGTCGAGGGCGCCCGGATCGGCGCCGGTTGCGTGGTGGGCGACCAGGCGTACGTGAGGGAGCGGGTCTTGATCGGGGCCGGCAGCGTGGTGGGGCACCGGGTGTCGGTGGAGAACGACGTGACGGTGGGGGAGCGCGTGAAGCTGCAGACGGGCGCGTACGTGACCGCGCACTCGCTGGTCGAGGACGACGTGTTCGTCGCTCCCAACGTGACGACCACGAACGACCCGACCGCGGGCCGGCGGGGCGGTGACGAGCCGCTCCGGGGCGCCGTGCTGCGGCGCGGGTGCCGGGTGGGCGGCGGGGCGGTGCTGCTGCCCGGTGTGGAGATCGGCGAGGAGGCGTTCGTGGCGGCCGGCGCCGTGGTCACGCGCGACGTGCCGGCGCGGGCGCTCGTCATGGGGGTGCCCGCGAAGGTGGTGCGCGAGCTGTGAGGGTGCGGGGGCGTCGCGGCGGCCTGGCGCCGGACCGGGCGACGCTGGCCCTCGGCGCGGTGGCGCTCGGCACGCTGGCGGCGGTGGTCGTCGGGGAGGTCGGGCGCGTGTGGCGGCGCGGCTCGGCGCCGCTGCCGCAGGAGACGGAGAGCCTGCTGCTGGCGGCGGAGGAGGCCGTCGCGGAGACCGCCCTGGTGGCGCGCGAGGGGTACCGCGCGGTCTCGGCGGGCGAGAACGCGATGTTCAACCTGCTGACCTCGTTCGCGGGCACGTTCCTCGTAGCGAGAGCGGTCACCTTCCAGCTGCGCGGGCGCAGGAGCGCCGGGCCGTTCAGGAACCTGCGGGTCGGGCGGCGGCACATCCACCACTTCGTGCCGGGGATCGCGCTGGCGTTCACCTCGGGCGCGGTGGCGATCGTGAGTCGCGACGAGAGCGTGGAGCCGATGCTCGCGATCCCGTTCGGGATCGGGATGGGCCTGACGCTCGACGAGTCGGCGCTGCTGCTGGACCTCGAGGACGTGTACTGGACGCGGCGCGGCCTCCTCAGCGTGCAGATCACGCTGGCGGTGTCGTCGCTGCTCGCGGCGACGGCGCTCGGCCTGAGGCTGCTGCGGCGCGGCGAGCAGGTGGTGCTCGAGGGGAGGGAGGAGCCGTGACCACACAGGAGCCCCCAGGGGGCTGGGCACAGCCGATGGCCGTCGAGCCGGCGCCGAACCCGTACGCGGTCAAGTACGGCCTCGGACGGTGCTGGGGCTACGGCGCGGTCAGCTTCGGGCTGTGGACCTTCTACTGGTTCTACGTGAACCGTCGCTTGATCGACGGCGAGTCCGGCCGCGGCCGCGACGACGCGCTGATGCATTCGCTCGGCCTCTTCGTGCCGATCCTCAACTACTTCATCCTGTACTGGCTCTGGCGGGACATCGACGAGCTGCGGCGCCGGTTCGGGATGCCGGGGTTCTCGGTCGTCGGCTACGTGATCGGCGCGATCTTCCTAGCGCCGGTCTTCTACAGCCTGGTGCTCGTGAAGCTGAACGAGTACTGGGACGTGCGCACGCAGGGCCTCGCGGTGGACGCGCCGACGACATCCGCCGAGAAGGGCCTCCTGATCGCGGGTGGCGTGCTGTTCGGGCTGTGGGCGTTGTTCGTCGTGGCGGTGATCGTGGTGGCGATCGTGGCCGGGTCGAACTGAGGCCCGCGCCGCTCGAGTAGATTCGGCGCCGTGGAGAGCGGCCCAAGCCCACCCGAGCGGCCGGAGGCGCCTTCCGACCCGCAGGCGCCGCCGCTCCCGGAGGCGGGGCCGGGTCATCCCGCCCCGCCCGGCGCCCCGACCCCGCCCGGCGCCCCTACCCCGCCCGGCGGCGGATGGCAGCCGGCCCCGCTCCCGGGCTGGGCGGGCGCGCCGCTCGCGAGCTGGGGCTCACGTGCGGTCGCCTATGTGATCGACGGCCTGATCGTGTTCATCCCGATCGTGGCACTCGGTTTCATCACGGTGGGCGCCGCGCTGGGCCTTACCGGCGACAACGATGACACCGCCTCCTGGATCGCGATCGTCCTCTCGGCCCTGCTCTGGTTCGCCCTGTCGGCGGCGGTCTGGCTGCTCTACGCGCCGGTGCTGATGGCCCGATCGGGCGCCCGCAACGGGCAGACGCTGGGCAAGCAGATGCTCGGCATCCGGGTCGTGCGCGACAACGGCGAGCCCGAGACGTTCTGGCAGGCGGCGCTCCGCTGCGTCGTGCTCAAGCAGCTCGCCGTCGGCGTCGCGTCGTCGATCGTGCCCTTCGTCCCCTGGTTCCTGAACTACTTCTGGCCGCTGTGGGACGACGAGAACCGCGCGCTGCACGACATGGCGGCATCGACTCACGTGGTGCGCGCATAGAGGAGCGCTCGCCGCCGCGCGCTGGGCCGCCGTCAGGAGGCGCTCAAGCGTGCGCCGGCCGCAGGCGCTCGGACGCCCCGGTCCAGATGATCTGCTCGCGGCCCGGGCCCACGCCGATCATGACGACCGGGATGCCGAGCGAGTCGCTGATGAAGTCGAGGTAGGCCTTCGCGTTCGGTGGCAGCTCCTCGATCGAGCGGCAGCCGGAGATGTCCTCGTGCCAGCCCGGCAGCTCCACGAGGTCGCCCGTGACCCTGTGGAGGATCGTCTGGTGGTACGGGAACTCCTCGAAGGTGGCGCCCTCGGGGCCGAGGTAGCGGACGGCGACGTTGAGCGGGTCGATCCCCGTCAGGACGTCGAGCTTCGTGACCACGAGCCCGGTGAGGCCGTTGACGCGGGTCGCGTAGCGGAGGGCGACCAGGTCGAGCCAGCCGGTGCGGCGCGGGCGCCCGGTGGTCGTGCCGAACTCGCCGCCGGCCTCGCGCATGCGCTCGCCCAGCTCGTCCTCGAGCTCCGTCGGGAACGGTCCCGCGCCGACCCTCGTCGCATAGGCCTTGGCGACCCCCCAGACCTCGTCGATCGCCTTGGGGCCGACGCCGGCGCCCACGCAGGCGGCGCCCGCCACCGGGTTCGACGAGGTGACGAACGGATAGGTGCCGTGGTCGATGTCCAGCATGGTCCCCTGGGCGCCCTCGAACACCACCAGCCCGCCGTCCTCGAGGGCGCGCCAGGCGAGGGGCGGCGTGTCGGCGATGTGCGCCTCGAGCCGGTGGCCGAACTTGGCGTACTCCTCGGTCATGGTGTGGAGGTCGAGCTGCGGGTCCTTCGCGAACGGGCGCAGCATCAGCCGCTTGGGCTCCATGGCCGCGTAGATCTTCTTGCGCAGGATCTTCTCGTCGAGCAGGTCCTGCATCCGGATGCCGAGGCGGGCCGCCTTGTCGGCGTAGCAGGGACCGATGCCGCGCCGGGTCGTGCCGATCTGGAGCTTGCCGAGCCTGGCCTCGCCGGCGTGGTCGAGCAGCTGGTGGTAGGGCATGATCAGGTGCGCGTTGGCGGAGATCCGCAGGCCGCTGATGTCGATGCCGCGGCGGCGAAGCCCCTCGATCTCCTCGGCGAGCACCTTCGGGTCCACGACCACGCCGTTGCCGATCGCGCAGAGCTTGCCGGGGTAGAGGATCCCGGACGGGATGAGGTGGAACTTGAACACCTCGCCGTCGCGGACGATCGTGTGGCCGGCGTTGTTGCCGCCCTGGAAGCGGACCACGAGATCCGCGTGCTCGGCGATGAGGTCGGTGACCTTCCCCTTGCCCTCGTCGCCCCATTGGGCGCCAACTATGACCAGGCCTGGCATGGCGTTCCGAGTGTAGGGAGAGCGATCCCCTAGGTGCCGTGCGCCGAAACGCGCCGGTCAGGGCCCATGACCGAGATTGGATCGTCCGGGCATATCTCGCGGAGGCGCGAGACCGTACGCGCGCCGATCTGGTGACGCAGCCGCACGACCGCGTCGGTGTCGTTGGCGGGATCGAGCGCCGACACCTTCGCAACCATGCGCTCGATGTCGTGGAGCAGGGAGCGAGCCTCATTCAGATCGCGCGAATCGACCCGCCCGCCGTTGATGGCGTGTCGCAACTCCCGGACGGTCTCCTGTAGCCAACGGCTGGGGGCCTGAGGGCTCGGCTCCGGCGTGTTGGTCGTCACGACGATCGATCGCTCGTCCTGCCAGCGCTCGTTGACGATCGAGTAGAGCTGCTCGAGGACCCACTCGGTCTGCTTCTCGGCGCCGAGGTCGTCGAGGACGAGCAGGTCGACGGAGCACAGCCGCTTGAAGACCTGGAGGTAGTTGTCGGTGGCGTCGCGGTCGTAGGTGCGCTTGATCTCGGCGAGGAGCCGAGGGACGGGAAACACGGCGTAGGAGCGGCCGGCGTCCCGGGCGGCCTTGGCGACGAGGATCGCGAGCGAGGTCTTCCCGGTGCCGACCGGCCCGTCGAACCAGAGGCCCCTGCCGCGGTCGAGGTGCTCCTCGATGCCGCGGATGAAGCGGCGCACGTGGCGGATGATGTGCGGATCGAGCGAGGCGATCGGCTCGCGGTCGAAGGAGACCTCGAGGAAGCGCCTGCCGATGCCCGTGCCCACGTCGCCGCCGGCCGCACGACGGATCCGCCGGTCGCGGCAGCCACAGGGCGCCGCGGTGTTGGTGGCCTCGTCGATGAGCCAGCCGCTGCCGTCGCATTCGCCGAGCGGGCACACCTCGCGCCGCTCGGCGTCGGACCCGTCCGGAACCGGTCGAAGCATCAGCCGGCCCCGTTCGTCCAGGGATCGGGCCCGTCGCCGGGCGGGTCGTCGTCGAAGCCGCCGCCGGGATCCTCGCTCGGACCCATGAACGGATCGTCGTCCGGGGCGGCCGCACGGCCGCCGTCAGCGGGTTCCCCGGCCGCTGCGCCGCCGCCGTTCCCGCCTGACGCCCGCTCGGGCGCGGCGCCCGAGCCGCCCGGGTCGAATCGGCCGCCGCCCCGCTCCCCGAGGCCGCCGCCCCGCTCCCGGTACAGGTTCGAGAACTTAGGGAAGCGCGGCTGGAAGGCGAGCGAGATCGTGTCGACGGGGCCGTTGCGGTGCTTGGCGATGATGATGTCGGCCTCGCCCGGCCGCTCGGACTGGTCCTTCGTGTAGTACTCGTCGCGGTAGACGAACGCCACGACGTCCGCGTCCTGTTCGACCTGGCCCGATTCGCGTAGGTCGGAGAGCATCGGGATCGGCGGATGCCGCGACTCGACCGCGCGCGACAGCTGCGACACAGCGATGACCGGGATGTTCAGCTCGCGTGCGAGGATCTTCAGCCCGCGGCTGATCTGGCCGACCTGCTCGACGCGGCTGTCGGCGCGCCCGTCGGCGCGGACGAGCTGGAGGTAGTCGACGACGATGAGGCCGAGCTCGTTGCGCGCATGGAGCCGGCGGGCCTTGGCGCGGATCTCGAGCACGCCGATGTCGCTGGAGTCGTCGACGAAGATCGGCGCCCTGGCGAGCTTCTCGACCGCCTTGAGCACCTTGGGCCACCGATCCGCCTTGACGCGCCCCTTGCGCAGCTCGTCGCTGGAAACGCGCGCCTGCGAAGCGATGAACCGGTGAGCCAGCTCGGTCTCGGACATCTCGAGCGAGAAGAGCGCAACGGGACGGTCGTGCTCGATGGCGGCGTTCTCGGCGATGTTGGTGGCGACAGTGCTGTTGTGGACGACGATGTCGTCGGCTACGAAGCTGTGGTCGCCCGGAACGGTGACGTCGAAGGTCTCCGCTGTCCCGGCCGGCTCGATCGAAGCCACCTGGTCCCACCAGAGGTCGGATGTGGCCAGGGCGCCGAGGCGCCGATCATCGAGCCAATGGGCGACCTCGAGCAAACGCCCACGCGAAAGCCCGCGCGTGCCCACGTGCCAGTTGTGATTGGGCGGCCGCCCGGTGCCGACGCTGAGCGCTCGGATCGGGCGTGGTGCCAGGGCCGCCCGTATTTCCGTCCAGACATCAGCCGGAACGGTGTCGACATTGGTCTTTGAACGGCTTGCGCCAACGCCGGCAACCAGGAGGTCCTGACGCTCTTCCTTACCCGGGATTCTGATCTGCTGGCAGAAGCGGACCAGGCCGTCCTGCGCAGTGATCCGGACCTCGCGGGCAACCGTCGAGGTGCCCTCGTATACGGCGCGCTTGAGCGTGCGGATCGTTGACACGATCCCGAGCCGGAGCAACAGGTGTTGCACATCGCGTGCGAGCCGATCACTGATCGTCGTGTATCCGATGTGGCGAAGACGGTCCGAGACGTGGACATAGCCGTCGCATCCGAAGAGCACTCCGAGGAAGCGGGCGATCTGCTCGTCGTTCAGCGCAAAGACCTCAGTCGGCACGAACTTGTTGGAGGCACGCCGGCCCCAGATGCCGTGTCGGCGCAAGGTCGCAGTGAGCGGGTTGGGGCCCGTCCCCCGTCCCGCGCTGAGAGTGACCCGACCCGAACGTCCGTCGCCTACGACCCGTGCACGCAGCCCGATTGCCGCAACGGCGTCCTCGACGAGGGGCAGCATCGCCGAACCGGGGCCGAAGCAGAACTGAGGGGTTTGCTGGGTGAGGTACCCGTCAGCGATGAGGGCGGCCAACAGCACCAGTTCGTGGTCCGGCATGGATGTGGCCGCTTCGGTACGGGGTAGCCGGCGCGGAACGGCGATGCGGTCACCAGGTGAGATGTCGGCTAGCGGTCGCCAACCGTCGAGCGTGAAAACCGGATGGTTCGCGGTCGCATCGATCTGGCGCCCGAGCTTCGTGGTCAACCGGTAGAGCGGCCTTCGCCCGTTGCGCACTGCCGCGGATACGCGGCTCGGCCGCAGCTTCAGGTCGGGGCCCATCGAGGCGACCCAGGTCTCCTCGCCGCGCTCCACGTCCTCCACCACGTCCAGCATCCGGCGGCGTGCGCCCGTCCGCGGATCGAAGACGAGCGCGCCGCCGCTCAGGCACTTCCCCATCGATGGCCTTGCCGCCAGCACGATCAGGTTGCCGGGCTGGAATCCGCCGGTGAGGTTGTCCAGGTCCGTGAAGCCCGAGGGGGTTCCGGTCAGTCCGACGTCGCTGCGTGAGAGCTCCTCGAGCTTGTCGATCTCCTCGTGGAGGACGTCCTCCAGCGAGCGCATCTCGCCGCGTCCGTCCTCGTGGCCGATCCGGAAGAGGTTCGCCTCGAACCGCTCGATCAGGACGCGGGCCTCGCCGCGGTGGCCGAGCACCTGCTCCTGCATCTCGCGCGAGGTGTTGAGCACCCGCCGCAGCAGCGAGTGCTCCTTGACGATCCGGGCGTGATGCAGGAACGCGCCGGGCGCGGGCGCGATCGTGGGAAGGGAGTGGACGTAGGAGTCGCCGCCGACCTTGTCGAGCTCCGAGTCCCGGCGGAGCTCGTCGCAGACCGTCACGACGTCCACCGCCTCCGGCTCCGCCTTCTCCTTCAGGCGGATCATCGCCCGGAAGATCATCTGGTGGCGGGGCCGGTAGAAGTCGTCGGGCTTCAGGCCGACCTCGAGCATCACGCCGTCGAGGGCCTGCTCGGTGAGGAGGATCGCGCCGAGGACCGACGCCTCCGCCTCCTCGTTATGAGGAGGGACGGCTCCCGCGGCGTCGGGCGGGGTCGTTACGGCCACGGGGCCGGACGCTCAGGCTTGCGGTGTGACGATCGTCTTGATGTCGGCCGTCACACCGTCGGTGACTTCGACGGTGACCATGTGCGTGCCCGTGGTCTTGATCGGCTCTTCGAGCCGCACGCGCCGCTTGTCCAGCCTTACGCTGCGCGCCTGGCGGATCGCGTCGACGATCTCCTGCGAGGTGACGGAGCCGAACAGCCGGCCGTCGTCACCCGCGGCGTGGGAGATCGTCAACACGGTCTTCCGCAGTAGCGCAGCCGTCTCCTCTGCCTTCGCCGCCGCCTCAGCGGCCGCACGCTCCGCCGCCTCCCGGCGGCGCTGCGACTCCGCGATCGCCGCCGGCGTGGCCGGCTGGGCGAGCTTGCGCGGGACGAGGAAATTGCGCAGATAGCCGGGCGACACGTCGATCACGTCGCCGCGCTCGCCGAGCGTCTCCACGTCCTTGATGAGGATTGCCTGGGCCATGGTCGCCCGCCCCTACCGGTCAGCGACGTACGGCAGAAGCCCGAGCTCGCGGGCGCGTTTGACCGCGGTGGCGAGCTGGGACTGGTGGCGACGGCATGCGCCGGTCACTCGCGACGAGCGGATCTTGCCCTTGTCGCTGATTGCCCGGCGCAGCGCGGCGAGATCCTTGTAGTCGACGATGTCGACCTTCTCACGGCAGAACGGGCACGGCTTGCGCCGCCCGCCACCGATCGCGCCCTTGCCACGGCGACGCCGATCGGTCCGGCCCGTGCCTCCTGTTGCTCCGCGCTGCTTTGCCACTCGTATGCTCCTGCGTACTCGCTACCTCGGGGTCAGAACGGGATGTCGTCGTCCGATCCCCCGGCGCCTACGGGCGCCTGCTGGAAGTCCCCGGTGTCGGCGGGGACGTCGCTCTGTGGCGTGAAGCGGCCACCGTTCTCGGCGCCGTCGCGTGAGCCGAGGAACTGGACAGAGTCGGCAATGATATCCACCGACTGGCGCTTGTTGCCCTCCTTGTCCTGCCACTCGCGCCATTCGAGGCGCCCGTCGATGGCGACGGGGCGTCCCTTCTGCAGGTACGTAGCGCAGTTCTCGCCCTGCGCGCCCCACACGGTGACGTCGAAATAGTTGGGCTTGTCGACCCAGTCGCCGGTGCTCGGATCCTTGCGGCGGGTGTTGCACGCGACGCGGAGGCTGCACACTGATGTGCCGCCGCCGGTGCTGCGGAGCTCGGGATCACGGGTGAGGTTCCCCGTGATCACGACGCGGTTCAAATTGGTGGCTGCCATACGGCTGCTCCCTTCCTGGCTACTTGCGGACGGCTTTGATGGGCTGTCGATCGAGAGTACAAACGTGGTCGGCGGGGTTGGGCGGGATCTGACGAGAAGTTGCTGGAACGTGCTCGATCTTTAGCGAAGCTGTTACAAAAGCCGCTTCAGCAGCGCCCTGCCACGCGGTGACAGCCTGTAGCCGACCGGCAGGCTCTCGGTCAGGCCCAGCTCCTTCAGCTTGCGCACGTCGCGCTTGAACGGCTGTGTCTCGCGGCCGAGTGAGGCCGCCAGGTCGGGCGCGCGTACGCCGGGGTTGTCCGCGATCAGCCGCAGCACCGTCTCGGCCCAGGCGCCGTGATGGCTGTGGGCGTCCAGGCGCGCCAGCCGGGTACGCAGCGCCGCCACGTCCGCTGCGCTCAGCCGCGAGCGCTCTCTCAGCTCCACTCGAGGGTCCGGTCCGGCGAGTCGGAGCTCCACGCGGTAGACGCTGCCGGCGTTCCGCGGGCTCAGCTCCGCGAGCAGCTCATCGCGACCGGCGAAGCCGGCCCGCCGCGCGTCCTCGTCCGTGATCGAGGACTCCGGGATCACCTCGACGGCGTCGAAGGCGACCACTCCCACGCGCGTCCGTTGGCTGCCGCCGCCGCGCGCGTGCGGGCGCTCCCAGCGGCGGAACGCCAGGGTGACGCTGCCGTCCGCGATCCCGTCGAGGACGCGAGCCTTGAAGAGCACGCCCGCCGGCCGGGCCGGCTACTCGACGGCCGGTGCGTCCGCGGCGGCGCGGGCGGCCACGCGCGTGTCCTGCGGCTCTCGATCCTCGCGGCGGCGGAGGGCCTGGTGCTCCGGCGGCGGCGGGGTCGGCTGGCCTTCCTTGAACTTGATGATCCGGAAGCGCAGCACGCCGTCCATGATCCGCAGCCGCTGGTTCAGCCGGTTCAGGACGTCGTTGCCGGCACTGAACTGGTACAGGTGGTAATCGGCCTCGGGCCTGTGGTCGATCTCGAAGGCCATCTTGCGCGTGCCCCAGTCGTGCGACCCGATCAGCTCGCCGCCGGAGTCGATCGCCGACTCGACCTCGGCGATCGCGGCGTCGCGCCGGTCCTCCGGCGCGTTGGGGTCGAGCAGCAGCATGAGGTCATAGAGCCTCGCCATCGAGCGCCGCACGATAGCAGCGGCGCTCGGGGGCTCCGGGGGCGAGGCGCCGCGCGGACGCCGTTAGAGAAGCGTGGGACGGCGGCGAGCACGCGGCGACCCGGCGCTCTGGCGCCGGATCCGATGGGGCAATCTGGGACGGCTCGCCGCGCTGCTCGCCGCCGGCCTTGCGATCGCGAGCGGCGCCGTGAGGGGGGGCGCGCCGCCGGAGCCGCGCCCGCGGGGGGAGAAGCCGGCCGGCGCGCGGCCGCCGGTGGCACACAGGTCGCCCGCGCCGGCGAAGCGGGGGCCGCGGCGAGGCGCGCGGGCGCGCGGGGGATCTGGCGCCCGGCGGGGGGCAGGCGCGCGTCGGAGGACCGAGCGGCCGCGGCGGGGCGCAGGAGTGCGTGGGAGCACCGAGCTGCCGCGGCGGGGCGCAGGGGCGGGTGGGAGCGCCGAGGTGCCGTCGGGTGCGCGGCCGCGTATGGGCAAGGAGGAGGGGCGGCGGGGCATGGGCGGCCGCGGGGGGCGCGCGCGCCGCCGCGAGATGCCGAGCGCGCGCCGCCGGTCTCGGCCGTGCGGTGATGTGAAGCCGCCGGCAGCGCCGCCCGGCGCCGTGATGGACTCGCCGCCGGCGGCGCAACCGGCGCCGGTTCAGTCGCCCCCCGCGCAAGGAGCGCCGCAGGCGCCCCCAACCGCGGAGTTCACCCCCGATCCAGGCGCGTGAGGCGGTCCGGTGTCGACTTGGTCCCGGCGGGCTCAGCCCGACAAACTCGACAGTGGACCTGGACGCCCGCGGAATCACGAGGGGTGGGCTGGAAAGCGTCCACTATTTGGACGGAAAGCAGCCCACCCCCCGGCCCACCCTCGTTGCCCGCTGTAGACGCATGGCGGGAAGCGCCGCCCGGAGGCGCCCGCCCCGGCGGGAAGCGTCGCCCGGAGGCGCCCGCCCCGGCGGGAAGCGCCGGTTGGAAGCGGCCGCGCGGCCCGCGGAGCCCCGGGCCGGCCGGCACCGCCACCCCTACGAAACCGGCGCCCTCCCCTTCCGCTTCGCCTCGATGTCCGCCAGCTGGTCGTCCACCCAGTCCCCCGGGTCGCGCGACGTGACCACCCGCTTCAGTCCCTGCGCGCGCCATGCGCGCTCCTCGGCCGACATCGTCAGCGCGCGGTGGATCGCCTCGGCCTGCTCCTGCACGTCGAACGGGTTGACCGACAGCGCGAAGTCCGCCAGCTCCTCGTGCGCGCCCGTGTTCTCGCTCAGAAGCGACACGCCGTTCCGCTCGTTCACGAGTGGCCCCTCCTTCGCCACCAGGTTCATCCCGTCGAACATCGCATTGACCATCAGCAGGTCGTAGTGCTTGTAGGACGCGATCGCCTCCTCGAGGTTCTCCCGCAGCCGCAGCTCGATCGGCATCCAGTCGGTCGTCCCATGGCGGTGGTTCACGACCGCCACGAGCGCCTCGATCTTCTCGAGGTACTCGGCGTACTCGGGCACGTCCTGGCGGGAGGGGGTCAGGTGGGCGATGAACGTCACGTGCTCCTTGAACTCCGGGTGCTGCTCCAGGAACAGGTCGAACGCCGTGAAGCCGCGCAGCACGTTCTTCGACAGGTCGGCCCGGTCCACACGCAGGATCAGGTGCTCGCGCCGGCGGCGCAGGATCTCCCGCTCGTACTGGTGCACCCGCGGCCGCTGCGCGCTGCGCATGAAGGTCTCGGCGGAGATCGGCAGCGGGTACGCGCGCACCCACACCTCGCGCCCCTCGAACCGCACCAGCCCGTGCTCCTCGTCGACGTCCATGTCGAACAGCTCGCGGCAGCAGAGCAGGAAGTTGCGCTGGTAGGAGCGCGTGTGGAACGCGATGATGTCGTTGCCGAGGATGCCCTCGTAGAGGTCCTCGCGGATGTCGGCGGGCAGCACGCGCCAGGCGTCCGGCTGCGTCCACGGGATGTGGATGAAGTGGTGCAGGAAGAGGTCGGGCCGTTCGCGCCGGATCGAGCGCGGCGCCGTGTAGAGGTGGTAGTCGTGGAGCATCACGACGGCGGTCTCCTCGCCCTCCACCTCCTGCAGCACCGCCTGGGCCAGATCGTGGTTCACGCGGCAGTACCCCTCCTCGTAGGCGACCACCTCGTGCGTTCGGATGTCCGGCACGTTCGAGAGGTCCCAGAGGTAGTGCTGGATGAACCAGAGCATCGGGTTCGCGACGACGTTGTAGAAGCGGTCGTACGCCTCCGCGTCGCTCTCCACGAGGCGCACCCGGTAGTTCTCGCCATCCAGCTCCACCTCGAAGCTGCCGGCGCCGTGGTCGCGGCTCGCCTCGATGTCCTCCTCCGTCATCGCGGACGCCACCCACACGGCGTCCCGGTGGTGCACGAGCCCCTGGAGCGCGGTCACGAGCCCGCCGCCGCCGCGGCGCGGCCGCAGCTCGCCGTCGTCCTCCCGCTCGAATGTCGCGGGACCGCGGTTCGAGACGAGGACGAGGCGTGTATCTGAGCTCATTTGTGCTGTTTGAAGATACGCAGCCAGTCGCGCAGGAGGCGCGGCGTGAGGAAGTGCTTCCGGACGTGCTCCTTGCCCGAGCGGCCGAGCCGCTTGCCCAAGTCGGGCTCCTGAAGTATCCGGAGGGCGCGCTCCGAGCACTCCTGTGGCGAGGTCACGAGGTACCCGGTCTCGCCGTCCTGAACCTGCAGCGGTATCCCGCCGACGTCTCCGCCGATGAACGGCCGCGCCTTCCAGAGCGCCTCGGAGACGGTCAGCCCGAACCCCTCTCGCGTGGACTTCTGGATCACCACGTCGGCCTGCGACTGGAACGCGTTGACCTCGATCGCCCCGACGTTGTTCAGGTTGTTGAGGATGTGGATGTCCGGGTCGCCGTCGGCGTAGGCCATCGTCGAGTTGAAGAACTCCCAGCCCTCCGGGTCGTCGGTCGCCATCGAGCCGACGAGCGCCAGCTGCACCTCAGGCATCTGCTCGTGGACGCTGCGGTACGCGTCGATCACGCCCATGGGGTCCTTCCACGGATCGAAGCGCGAGACCTGGCACATCAGCGGGCGGTCCACGTCGATGCCGAACTGGTCGCAGACGAAGGCCGCGTCCTCGGGCGACAGCGCCATGTTCTTCGGCGACAGCGGGTCGATCGCGGGCGGGCAGATGTGCACGTGGCCTGCGCCGTTCACGCCGCGCGGCACGTACTCCTCGACGTGGAACACCGACCCGTCGTAGTCGCTGATGAACGGCACGAGGCGCGCGATCGCGTCGGGGTTGGGCGTCGAGAGGTCGATGTGGCAGCGCCAGACCCACACCTTGCTCTTCTCGGGCACGTGACCGCGGATCGCCGCCGGCTGCGGGTCGTGGACGATGATCACGTCCCAGCCGCCCTCGATCTCCGTCGCGTTCAGCGCGTTGTAGCGCTCGAAGATGTCCCACTCCTCGTCGGCCAGCGAGTCGGGATTGCCCTGCAGCGCGTTGTGGAGGCGCTTGGTGACGTTGTAGAACTCCTCGCGGCCCAGCATCACCTGCCACTGGGCGTCGATCCCGACGTCGTTCATCAGCGGCACGAGCGTGTAGAGGATCTCGGCGACGCCGCCGCCGAACGCGGTCGCGGAGAGATGCAGGACCTTGAGGCCCTCGAGCTCCTCGGCGAGCTCCCTGATCTCCTGTATGAGCGGCCTGCCGGCCAGGTGGGTGTAGTCGGCCAGGCTCTTGTGGCCAACGGCGATCGGCTGCAGCACGAGGCGAGAGACTAACTACCGGGTTCGCCCAGGTACTTCACGAGTCGTGTGCGGTTGCCGGCGAAGTCGCACTCGTCGACGGTCGCGTCGATGATCGCGCGGCTCAGCTCTTGCTCCACGGCCGGCACCCGCGCGGGCGGCCCGTCGAGGTCCATCAGCAGACGGTCGTCCATCAGGCGGAACGAGAACGCCACCCGGCCCTCGTCCTCGGCCGGCCGCGCCTCGTCCACGAAGTCGTTGGCCGCCTCGGTGATCGCGAGCTTCAGGTCCGCCACCTCCTCCGGCGAGAGAGAGGTCAGGCGGCACACCGCGGACAACGCCAGGCGCGCCAGAACCAGGTAGTCCGGTCTTGCCGGGATCGTCAGGGAGACGTCGCGGCTGTCGGCCTGAGGGGCGCCCTCCACAACTGCATCACCCTATCTCGAAACGCGCGCGCGGTGACCCGCTCGTCAGCCCGCCGGCGCCGCCGCCTCGCGGCGCCCCAGCTCGACCTTCACGTTGCGGCGTTTGCCGTCGCGCAGGATGGTCAGGCTGACCTCGTCGCCGGCGTGCATCCTGCTGATCGTGTCGGCGAGGTCCTCGCTGCGGGTGAGCGTCTTGCCGTCGACGGCCACGATCACGTCGCCCCCGACCGGGATGTTGGTCTGGCCCTGGAAGTCGATCGTGTCGTCGCCCTCCTTCAGGCCGGCGTCGTCGGCCGGGCTGCCGCCCTCGACGCGCTGGACGAGCGCGCCCTCCTTCGCGCCGATCCCGAGCCGCCGCGCGAGCTGCGGCCAGAGCGTGAACGTGGTCACGCCGAGGAATCCGTAGTCCACCCGCCCGTTCCTGCGCAGCTCCTGGAGCGAGCGCTTGACCGCGTCGACCGGGATGGCGAACCCGACTCCCTCGCCGCCGCCCGAGGTCGACTTGATCTGCGCGTTGATCCCCAGCACCTGGCCCCTCGAGTTGAGCAGCGGCCCGCCGGAGTTACCCGGGTTGATGGCCGCGTCGGTCTGGATCGCGTCGCCGATCTGGAAGCGGGTCAGGGACTCGATGTTGCGGTCGAGCGCCGAGATCACGCCGACCGTCAGCGACTGGCGCTCGCCGAACGGGCTGCCGATCGCAGCCACGGGCTCGCCCACGACGAGGTGCCCTGAGGAGCCGAACGGGAGCGGGGTGAGCGAGAGCCCGGCCGGTTCGACCTTCAGCAGCGCCACGTCCGCGTTCGGGTCCGCACCCACGATGTGCGCCTCCACGCGATTGCCGTCCGAGAACTCCACGAAGACCTGGTCCGCCCTCTTAGTGCTCCCGCCGGTGCCGGTCGTCACCACGTGGGCGTTGGTCACGATGGAGCCGGCGCCGTCGACCACGAACCCGGATCCCTGGCCGCCCTCGCCCCCGTCCTCGAGCAGGCTGGTGCCGCCCTTGAACAGCGAGATCACGGTCACCACCCCCGGCGACAGCCGGCGGTAGATCGCACCCGGGTCGAAGCCGCCCTCCTTGCCGATCCCCTCGACCACCTCGACCCGGGTGGTCGTCACCTTGGCGGGCGTCCCCGACGAGCTGTCGTCGTCCGACGAGCAACCCGCCGCGACCAGTCCGAGCGCGGCGAGCCCGACGGCTGCCAGGCGCCTCACGGAGAGACTCCGGCACCGACGAGTGGTTCGTCGGTCGCCTCGCGCGAGAGCGGCAGCTCGAGCATGAAGGTGGTGTTGCCCGGCCGCGAGACGAGGCTCAGATGTCCGCTCATCCGCGCCGCGAGCTCGCGCGCGATCGCGAGCCCGAGCCCGGCGCCGCGCGCGGCATCGCCCGTGTAGAAGCGTTCGAAGGCCTTCGCCTGCACGGCGTCCGGCATCCCCGGGCCGGAGTCCGTGATCGTCAGCGCGGCGGTCTGGTTGTGGCTGTCCGCCCGCACCAGCACCTGCGTCCCGTCGGGCGTGTGGCGGATCGCGTTGTCGAGCAGGATGCGCATGATCTGGGCGACCCGTTCCCGGTCGCACCGCGCCCGTACCCCGCTCGCGGGCACGTCAACCTCGAGCTCCGTGCCGTGCTCGGCCATCGCCGGGATGAACTCGTCGATCACCGACCGGGCGAGCTCGGAGAGCTCCACCGGCTCGGTCTGCAGCTCCACCGAGCCGGAGTCGAGCCGCGAGAGGTCGAGCAGGTCCACCGACAGCTTCTGCAGCCGCGCGACCTGGTCGCTCATCGTCTCGATGAACTCGCGCCGCGTTTCCTCGTCCAGGTCCTCGTCCTGGAGCAGCTCGACGAACCCGCCGAGCGAGAAGATCGGCGTGCGCAGCTCGTGCGAGGCCGTGGCGATGAACTCCTTGCGCGCCACGTCCAGCCGGCGCAGCTGCTCCTGCATCTCGTTGAACGCCTCGGTGAGTTGTCCCAGCTCGTCCCTCGAGTCCACCGGCAGCGGCTCGACGAAGCGGCCGGTGGCCACGTTCTTCGCCGCCTCCTCGAGCCGGCGGACGCGCCGCGCCAGCCGGCGCGCCACCAGGTAGCCGCCGGTCATCGCGAGCAGCAGCGCGGCGATCGTCGCGATCAGCACGCGGTTGCGGACGAACGACACCGCCTGCTCGACGTCGTCGAGGTCGCGCGTGTAGAGCACCACCCAGCGGACGCGCCCGCGCCTGTGAGCCTTGATCGGCTGCGCGACCTGGCCCACGTCCTTGCCGCCGAAGCTGCTGATCGACGATTGGGCGCGGCGCGTCTGGAACGCCTTCGTCGAGAGCGCCGGGTTCACGGGTACCGCGACGGTCGCCTCGCGCGAGTCGAAGATCGGCGTGAAGCGCGGCCCTCCCACCGTCGGCTCCCACCTGAGAAGGGTCACCCGCGCGGAGGTGTCGTCGTCGGCCGACCTGACCCGCAGGGGGATGAGCTTGCGCACCGGGTCGAGCTTCGCGATCGTCGTGAAGCGCTCCTTTGCCCCGTGGGCGACGATCTCGAGGTCGTGCAGCTGGCGGCCCTGCAGGTTCTCCTCGCGCCCCGGGACGACGTAGAAGTAGATCACCGAGAACGCGGCCGCGGTGATCAGGAAGAACACCAGCGCCAGCTTGTTGCGCAGAGATCGAAGACGGAACGAACGGATCATTGGTCGCGAAAGCGGTAGCCGACGCCGCGCACCGTGAGTATCAGCTCCGGATGCTTGGGGTCACTCTCCAGTTTCTCCCGTAGGTGCCGAATGTGCACGTCGATCGTCCGCGGATCGCGGTACTGGGCGTCGCCCCACACGCGCTCGAGCAGCATCGTGCGCGTGAACACGCGCCCCGGATTGCGCGCCAGCGCGGCGAGGATCTCGAACTCGACGTAGGTCAGCCGCACCGGCGCGCCGCGGGCGTCGACCGAGCGCTTCTCGAAGTCCACCCGCAGGTCGCCGTTCTCGATCGGCTCCTCGAACTGGTCGTCCGGGCGGCTGAGGGCGGCGCGGCGCAGCACGGCCTTCACCCGGCTGCGGAACTCGCGGACGGAGAACGGCTTCGTGATGTAGTCGTCGGCGCCGAGCTCGAGGCCGAGGACCTTGTCGATCTCCTCCGCCTTCGCTGTCAGCATGATGATCGGCACCGCGCTGCGTGCGCGTATCTGCCGGCAGACGTCGAAGCCGTCGACGCGCGGGAGCATCACGTCCAGCACCACGAGGTCGAACGAATCCTCTTTCAGCCGTTCCAGCGCCTCGCGCCCGTCGAGCGCGCCCACCACGTCATACCCCTCCTTGCGAAGCGGGTAAGTCAAGAGCTTCTGCACCGATACTTCGTCGTCGACCAGAAGTATTCGAGGGGCACTGCCCGTCACCTACGGCATTGTAGGTTGCGAGCGTGGTGAAGTTGGACCCGTGATCGAGCCGCGCATCTACAGAGCCGCCTTCATACCGGCTCTGGTGGCGCTCGTGCTGACGATGTTCTCGCTCCAGAGCCGCCCCCGGCCCCTGCCGCAGGGGCTCGCGGCCGACGTTCTCTTCGACGGCCGCCTCGCCAAGCAGGAGGCCGCCCGGCTCGTCGATCTGGCGCCCGACAGGCGGCCCGGGGGCGAGGGCGACCGCGTGGCGGCGCGGCTCGTGAGGAACGCGTTCCGCGATCGCGGCTTTCGCGTGCAGCCACTCGCGGGAACGCGCTTCACCCACGCCGGGCACCGGCTCCAGAACGTGATCGCGACGCGGGTGGGCAGGTCGCCGCGGCAGGTGGT
The DNA here is from genome assembly GCA_036407035.1 of Thermoleophilaceae bacterium. Lineage (GTDB taxonomy): Bacteria > Actinomycetota > Thermoleophilia > Solirubrobacterales > Thermoleophilaceae > JACVRW01. Next base: position 21,639 of record DASXAA010000172.1, read on the forward strand.
GGTGGTCGCGGCGCGAGACGCCGACCGCGTGCCGGACGCCGCCGGCAGCGCCGCCTCGACCGCGGCCCTGCTCGAGTTCGCGCGCGTCTTCGAGGGGCGGCCGTCGAACAAGACGCTCGTGCTCGCCTCCGTGGACGGGTCGACGCTCGGCGAGGTGGGGACCGAGCGGCTGATCGACAAGCTCGCCTCGCCCGACCTCGTGGACGGCGTGCTCGTCATGTCCGACCTCGGGGCGCCGAGGGCCGACGGGCCGCTCTTGCAAGCGTGGTCCAACGACTCGAGCCGCGCGGGGATCGGGCTGCAGCGCACCGTGGCCGACTCGATCCGCCAGGAGCTCGACCAGCCGGTCGGCCAGACGGGCACGCTCGGCCAGATGTCGCACCTCTCGTTCCCGATCGGGATCGGGCCGCAGGGGCCGCTCTTGAAGCACGGCTACGACGCGGTGCGGGTGTCCGGCAGCGGCGACCTGCCGGCCGAGGGCGACGTGCCGGTGGCGAGGATCGACGAGGACCGGCTCGGCGGGCTGGGCCGCGCGACGCTGCGTACGGCGTCGGCGCTCGACCAGGCGAAGTCGCCGCCCGACCGCGGACCGGACAGCTACGTCACGGCCGTCAGCCAGGTGATGCCCGGCTGGGTCCTCGCGCTGCTCGGGGTGACGCTGCTGCTGCCCGCGCTGGTGGCGTCCGTCGACGCCTTCGCGCGTGCCCGGCGCCGACACGAGGCGGTGTCGCCGTGGCTGCGCTGGGTGGGCGCGTGGAGCGCGCCGTTCCTGGCCGGGTGGGCGCTGGCGGAGTTGCTCGCGCTGACGGGCGCGACCCCCTCACCGCCGCCGGCGCCGGTGGCGCCGGAGATCCTGCCGCTGGACGGTCCGGCCCTGGGCGTGCTGGGCGGCGTGGCGGCGGCGATGGCGATCGGGTGGGGGATCGCCCGCTATCTCGCCGTGAAGCCGGACCCGGCGCTGCGCGAGCCGGCCGACTCCGGGGCCGGCGTGGCCCTTTGCCTGGTGACGAGCGTCGCGGCGATGGTGCTCTGGCTCGTCAACCCGTTCGCCGGGCTGCTCACCGTGCCGGCGGTGCACCTGTGGCTGCTGGCGACGGTCACGGACCCGGCGCCGCCCCGGCGCGCGCGGGTCGCGATGGTGGCGGCCGGAGCGCTGCCGGCGCTGATCGTCTCCCTCTACTACATGGTCACGCTGGGGCTCGGCCCGGTGGAGGCGGCGTGGTACCTGCTGCTCTTGGTCACCGGGCACCAGGTCGGCCCCGTGCCGGCGCTGGTGGCCTGCGTGCTGCTGGGCTGCTTCCTCGGAGCTGTGGAGCTCGTGCTGACCGTGCCGGAAGCGCCGGAGGAGGAGCCGGGCGAGCGCGGGCCGGCGGTCTACGGGCCGGGGGCGTACGCGGGGCCGGGGTCGTTGGGGGGGACGCAGTCGGCGTTGCGGCGGTAGTGGCGGGTGCGGGCCCCGGCGTGGGCGGCGGCCCGGAACTGCAGCAACCAGGGGCCGGTCCGCGGCGGTCGCCGGATTTCGGCGTGATTTCGGGGGGTGGGCCGGATTTCGACGCACTATGCAACGGAATCCAGCCCACCCCCTCCCGGGGCCGACAACCAGGCCTGACCCGACCCCTGGTTGCCCGTCGTAGACGGCCGCGCCCGAGCGGACCAGGCGAGGGCCGGCCGGAAGCCCCTAGATGGTTGATTCCACGGCTGGTGCCGTGTTGGGGGGTTTGTCGAGGAGGGGTCGAGGTAGGCGGTGTCCAGTCCTTAGAGCACGAATCGCCCAAGTCATCTGGCTGTCAGGTGCGGCGGGCGGTCAGGCAGCAGACG
>DASXAA010000173.1:0-41821 GCA_036407035.1 Thermoleophilaceae bacterium
GTCGACGGCCGCGACGTGACCGGGGAGAAGCCGTGGACGATCGCGCGGCAGCGGGTGGCGCGGACCTTCCAGATCGTCAAGCCGTTCCGCAACCTGACCGTGCGTGAGAACGTCGCCATCGGCGCGATGTACGGGCGGGACCGCGTCCGCTCCGCCCGCGAGGCGATGGACGAGGCGGACGTCGCGCTCGAGCGCGTCGGGCTGCTCGAGCGCGCCGACGTTGCGCCGCGCGAGCTGAGCGTGGCCGACGCCCGCCGGCTGGAGCTGGCAAAGGCGCTCGCGATGCGGCCGCGGCTGCTGCTGCTCGACGAGGTGATGGCGGGGCTGCGTCCCGGCGAGATCGAGCCGTCGCTCGACCTGATCCGCTCGCTGCGCGACGATGGCGTCACGCTGCTGGTCGTCGAGCACGTGATGAAGGCGATCATGGCGGTGTCCGACGAGGTGCTCGTCATGCACGAGGGCCGCGAGCTGACGCGCGGGAAGCCGGACGAGGTGGTGCACGACGAGCGCGTGATCGAGGCATATCTCGGCAAGCGGTACGCGCAGCGCAGCGGAGGGAACGGGGATGCTCGAGGTTGAGGGGCTGTCGGCCGGCTACGGGCCTGTGGAGGTGCTCTGGGACGTGGACCTCGAGGTGGGCGAGGGCGAGATCGTCGCGCTCGTCGGCTCGAACGGCGCCGGCAAGACGACCCTGCTGCGGACGATCTCGGGCCTTATCAAGCCGGCCGCGGGCGAGGTGCGCTTCGAGGGAGAGCCGCTCGCCGGCCTGCGCCCGGAGCAGATCGTCTCGCACGGGGTAGCGCACGTGCCCGAGGGGCGCCACCTGTTCCAGGGGCTGACCGTCCGCGAGAACCTGGTCGCGGGCGCGTACGCCCGCCGCGGCGCCGTGACGCTCGACGAGGCGGTGGAGCTGTTCCCGCCGTTGCGCGACCGCATGTCGCAGCTGGCGGGAAGCCTGTCCGGCGGCGAGCAGCAGATGTGCGCGATCGCGCGCGGCCTGATGAGCCGCCCGAAGCTGCTGATGATCGACGAGCTGTCCCTCGGCCTGGCGCCGAAGCTCGTGGACGAGATCGTCGAGCGCCTCGGGGCGGTCGCCGCCGGCGGCACCGCGCTGCTGCTGGTGGAGCAGGACGTGGACGCCGCCCTCAGCGTGGCGGCGCGCGGTTACGTGCTCGAGACGGGCCGGATCGCCTCGAGCGGTCCGAGCGAGGAGCTCGCGAAGGACCCGCGCGTGCGCGAGGCGTACCTCGGCGTGGCTTAGTCGGCCCCACGAATCCCAGTACCGACTACTGATGCGGCCCGCAGGCCGCCCTGGCATGGTCGGCCCGTTGATGTTGGGCCGTCGAGGACTCGCGGGACTCGCGTTCATATTGCTCCTCTGGGTCGGGTCGAGCGGCCCCGGCGCGACCGCGCAGCAGGGCGCGCCGCCCTCGGGTCGCGTGGAGTTCAAGGCCGGTTCCCACATCCCGTCGCAGTTCACGGTGCCGGCGGACGTCGGCTACGTCACGGTCACCGTCCGCGGCAACGCGGGCGGGATCGACGACAAGACCGCGGCGCCCGGGCGCGGGGCGCTGATCACCGCGACCCTGCCGGTCACGCCGGGCCAGGTGCTCGACGTCTACGTGGCCGACAACGAGAGCGGCTACGGCCACGGGGGCAGCCACGGCACCGTCCCGGGGGCGTCGTCCGCCCACTCCGGGGCGGGAGGGGGCGGCGCGTCCGCGATCGTGGCGAACGGAGCGCCGCTGATCGTCGCGGGCGGCGGCGGCGGTGGAGGCGGAGCCGGGAACCACTCCGGCGACTCGTCGCAGGGCGGCCCGGGCGGCGACGCGGGCTCGCCGACCGCCTGGCCCGGGGCGCCGGGGCTCGAGGGGAACAGCCCGAACGAGAACAACCTCGACGGCGGCTGCGGCGGGTGCGAGCACAGCACGCACGGCGGCGAGGGGGACAGCGTCGAGAAGGAGGTCGCCTTCGTCCCGGCCGGCGGTGGCGGCGGTGGCGGCGGCGGCGTGAAGGGCGGGGCCGGCGGCGACGACGGGTGGACCGGCTCGATCTCCCAGGACAACGCGATCGGCGGCAGCGGCGGCGGAGGCGGCTCGTCGTTCGTGGTCCCGGACGCGCTCGACGTGTCCTTCCTCCATGCCAACACCTGCACTCATCGGAGCGCGCCCGGCTGCAGGGGCGACGTCGTGATCACCTGGGGCGGCCAGCCCAAGTCGGTGCTCGTCCAGTCCGGCAACGGCCAGAGCACGCCCGCCGACGGCGACTTCGGCCCGCTCGCGGCGATCGTGGTGGACGACGAGGGCATACCGCTGTCGGGCGAGACGGTCACGTTCACCGCGCCCTCGGAGGGCGCGTCCGGGCTCTTCCCCGGCGGCCGTACCAGCGTGACCGCCACCACCGCCCCCGACGGCATCGCCACGGTGTCCGGGCCGGCCGCCAACGGCATCAGCGGCGAGTGGGACCTGACGGCCTCGGTGGCCGGCGTTCCCGACCCGGCGCTCTTCACGCTGACCAACACGCCGATCGTGACGAGGACCACGATCGAGTCCTCGCAGGACCCCTCGCCGGTGACGAAGCCGCCCTCGTTCAAGGCGACGGTGAGGGCCGGCTCCGACGGCCCGCCGGCCGGCGCCGTGGAGTTCGCGGTCGACGGCGTGCCGCTGGCACCGGCCGTGCCACTCGACGCGAGCGGCACCGCCACCCTCGACGCCTCGCGCGTGCCGCCGCTCGCCCCGGGCACCCACGTGGTCTCGGCCCGCTACCTGGGCGATCAGGGCCACGCCCAGAGCACCGGTCGCCTCCAGCAGCGCGTGACCGCCACGCCGACCGCCACGGCACTGGCGGTCGAGCCGAACCCGTCCCAGCTGGGCGCCTCGGTCACGCTGCGCGCGAGCGTGTCGGCGCCCGACGCGGGGGCGTCGGTGCCCACCGGCACCGTGACCTTCCGCACCGGCGGCACCGACCTCGGCGACGTCGAGCTCGACGGGAACGGGGTTGCGGAGCTCGTCACGACCGCGCTCCCGCTCGGGTCCGACGACCTCGAGGCGGAGTACGCGGGCGACTCGAACTTCGCCGCCTCCACGGGCACGGCCGTGGCGAGCGTCGGGACGGACGTGACCGCGACCCAGCTGAGCGCCGACACCGACCCGATCGGGTTCGGGCACCCGCTGACCGTGCGGGCAGCCGTGCGGAGCGAGGGCGGTCCGGTCGCGGGCGGGACGGTCGACTTCTCGGTCGACGGGACGGCGGCGTGCACGGCCGTCCCACTCGACGGCGGCGCTGCCGCCTGCACGCTGCCGGTCACCCTCTCCGCGGGTACGCACGACGTGCGCGCCGTCTTCGTGCCGGCCGCCGGCTCCGGCGACGACCCCAGCCTGGCCTTGCTGCGGGTCGTCGTGACGCCGGCGAGGACGACGACGGCCGTCTCGGTCGAGCCGCTGCCCGCGATCTTCGGCGAGGCGCTCACGCTGCGCGCGAGCGTGCAGGCCGACGCCGCCGGGATCGACCTCGGCGCCGGCACGGTCCAGTTCGCCGTCGACGGCGACCCGGTCGGGGACCCGGTCGGCCTGGTCGACGGCGTCGCGCAGCTGCCCGCCCCATGCAGCGGCGCCGGCGTGCCGGTCGGGCTCCCCTGCCCGCTGGAGAACGGCCCGCACGTGGTCGAGGCGACCTTCACGCCGGCTGGGGTGGACGTGACCGGCAGCCGCGGCGTCACCATCGCGCGCGTGGCGCCGGAGGCCACGACCACCTCGGTGAAGCCGAGCGGCAATCCCGTCATGGTGGGCGACGCGATGACGCTGTCGGCGGCCGTCGCGACGGCGGACCCGACCGGCCTGGCGGGCGACGTCCAGTTCCTGGTCGACGGCAAGGTGCTGGGCGCCCCGGTCGCCGTGCGCGCCGGCAAGGCCACCTCGCAGCCGGTCGCGACGCTCTCCGTCGGCCGCCACGCCGTCGACGCCCGCTACCTCGGCTTCGGCTCGTTCGACTCGAGCGAGGCCGGCGCGAGCGTGCAGGTCGTCGCGCGGCCGAAGCCGCCGCCGCCGCCGCCGCCGCCGCCCGGGCCGCGGCTGCGCGTCCAGCAGGGGCGCGTGACGGCGACCGCACAGGGCACGCTCGTGCTGCGCGGCACGTGCGGCGGCGGGCCCGGCCGCTGCGAGGGGCTGCTGTCGCTGCGGCTCGGCCGGGCGCTGCGCGCGGGCAGGGGGCGCGTGCGCGACTCCGCCGAGCTGGGCCGCCGCACCGTGTCGATGGCGTCGGGATCCTCGGTGCGCCTGCTCATGGACCTGAACGCGACCGGCGAGCGGTTGCTGCGGACGCACCCGAGCTTCAGGGCCGCCTGGCAGCCGACGGCGGCGATCGAGGGGTCGCCGCTGCGCGTTGCCGGCTCGCCGGCGCGCGAGATGCAGGTGCGCGGACCGCTGCGCGTCAAGCGGCACGGGAAGGGCGCGCTGACCCTGCACTGCGCCCGGCGCGGGCCGGACCACCAGCGCCACTGCTTCGGCACGGTGAGCGTGCGCAAGGGCGGCAAGTCGGTCGCCGCGCGCCCCGTCCGCATGCGGCGCGGCGAGACGCGGGCGTTCGCGCTCGCGCTCGGCCGCGGCGCCCGCGGCGCCGACCGCCTGCGCGTCCGCCTCTTCTCCGACATCCCCGTCGGCCGCCCGCGCACGAGCATCCACACTGTGAGGGTGACGCGATGAGGGCGCGCGCGGCCCTGCTCGCGACCGCGCTCGCCGTGCTCGCGGCGGGCGCCGCCGCGCCGCCGGCGCTCGGCGCGTGCTCCACCTCGGGCCAGACGGTCACCTGCGCCTTTTCGGGCCATCAGGAGACCGTCGTCGTGCCGCCCTCCGTCCAGGGCGCCGTGGTCCACCTTCGTGGCGGCCACGGCTCGCAGGACAACCACCACATCGGAGCCGCGGGCGCGGGCGGCACCGTCGACGCCGTGATCCCGGTGACGCCCGGCCAGAGCCTGGCGGTCTGGGTCGCGGACTCGGGATACGGATCCGGCCGCTTCGGGTTCGCCAGAGGGGGCGGCCACGGGGTCGCGCCGGGGAGCCCGGAGTCACAGGGGTTCTCCGGCGGCCAGGGGGGCGCCGCGAGCGCGATCGCCCAGAACGGGTCCTCGGTGCCGCTCGTGGTCGCCGGAGGCGGCGGCGGAGGAGGCGGCGACGGCGGGTTCTCGGACTGGCCCGGAGGCCACGGCGGCGACGGCGCGGGCGGCGACGGCCCCGGCGGCTCCGGCGGCACCAACGGCACCAGCCCGGTGCCGCCGCCGCTGCCGCTGATCAACGGCCTGGGCGGCGGTGCGACCGGCACCGACGGCGAGAACGGATCGGACGCGATCTGGGAGCTCGACCCCTTCGAGGGCGCCGGCGGCGGTGGTGGCGGCGGCTACCCGAACGGCGGCGGCGGCGGGCTCGTCTACCTGGCCAGCAACCAGAACAACTGGCTGCGCTCCTATGGCGGGGGCGGCGCCGGCGGCGGCGACTCGTTCGCGGCGCCACAGGTCCAGAACCCGGCCTTCCGCGTCTCCGGCGAGCCATGCCCGGAGGCCAGCGACCACAACCCGCCGAGCTGCCAGGGCCTCGTCACGATCACCTGGCGGGCCACGCCTGCTCGCGTGATCGCCTACGGCGGCCAGAAGCAGGGCGTGGTCGTGGGATCGCCCTACGCCGAGCCGCTGCGCGCCCGCGTGGTCGCCGGCGACGGCCTGCCGGCGATCGGCGCCACAGTGACGTTCACGCTGCCCGACACCGGCGCCGGCGCGACCTTCGACGGCGGTCAGGTCCTGAGGACGGCGACCGCGGTGACCGACGAGCTCGGCATCGCCACCGCGCCGACGATGACCGCGAACGGGACCGAGGGCCACTGGTCGGCGACCGCGACGGTCGGCGGCGACGTGCCGCCCGCCATCTTCCCCGAGGCCAACCTGCCGGCCGCCTCCAGGACGACCGTCTTCGCGCCCGCCGCAGTCGTCTCGGGCCAGCCGGTGTCGCTGACCGCAGTCGTCGCGAGCGGGCGCAGCGGGCTCGGCGTGCCGACCGGGCGCGTCCAGTTCTTCATGGACGACCAGGAGCTCGGCACGCCCGTCGCGCTCGACGCCGCCGGGGCGGCCGTCTCGCCGCCGGCGACGCTGTCCGCCGGACCCCACCAGTTCGTCGCGACCTATCTCCCGCAGGAGCCGTTCGAGGGCAGTACGGCCGGTGGCTCGGTCCAGGTCGCGAGGGCGCCCTCGCTCGTGACCGTGGAGACCGCGCCGAACCCGTCGGCGCCGAGCCAGACGGTGACGATCACCGCCGACGTGGAGGCGCTGCCGCCCAGCACGCGCACCCCGACCGGCGACGTGCGCTTCCTGGTCGACGGCGTCCAGGCCGGCGCCGCCGTGGAGCTCGCTGGCGGCGAGGCGCAGACCACGATCGACACGGTGGACACCGGGACGCACGAGGTGGAGGCGCTCTACGACGGCGACGACGAGCTGGCGCCGGCCTCCGCCAGCGCCGTCCAGGCCGTCGGCGCCGCCGCGACCGCGGTCACCGTGCAGTCTTCCCAGCGTCCCGCGATCTTCGGCACGCCTCCCACGTTCACCGCGCGCATGACGTCCGCCGCCGGCCCGCCGACCGGCGAGGTGGACTTCCGCACCACGGACCGCGTGCTTTGTGCCGGCGTCACGGCGGTGCCGGACGGCGCCGACAGCGTCGCGGAGTGCACGCCCGCCCCGGAGGCGCTCACGACGGGCGACCTGCCGATCGGCGTCGTGTACGACTCCGACTCGAACGACTTCGACGACAGCGCCGGGTCGCTGGTGCAGCCGGTCCTGCCGGCGCCCACCAGCACCGCGGTCGAGGTGCAGCCGACCTTGGCGATCTTCGGCCAGTCGCTGGCGATGCACGCCGACGTGACCGGTCCGCCCGCGATGGGCGGCGGGGTGCGCTTCAGCGTCGACGGCACGCCGGTGGGCCCGGCGGTCCCGCTCGGGCCGGACGGCGCGACGCTCGTGTGGCCGTTCCCCGGCGGGCTGATCGCCGCGGGCTCGCACGTCGTCGGGGCGCGCTACAGCGGCGACTTCGCCCACGCCCCCTCGCACGGGCACGCGGTCGCGAACGTCGCGTCGGCCTTCACGAGCACGACGCTGACGTCGTCGGCGAACCCGGCCGAGGCCGGCAGCCCGGTGAGCTGGAAGGCGACCGTAGCGATCGCCGGACCGGGACCCGCGGCAGCCACCGGCACCGTGCTGTTCCGCGTGGACGGCGCGCCGCTCGGCGGGCCGGTCGCGCTCGCGGGCGGCGTGGCCACGTCGCCGCCGGCGGCGGGCCTGGCCCCCGGCGCGCACGACGTACAGGCGACGTTCACGAACGCCCCCGGCGACCTCGGCGGGAGCAGCGACATCCTCCTCCAGCGGATCCTCCGGCCGCCTCCGCCGCCCCCGCCTCCGCCTCCGCCGCCCCCGCCGCGGACCTGTAAGGAGCCGCTGGTCGAGATGACGCACCTGACGCGCTCGCACGGCCGCGTGGTGGTCGCCGGCGTCGCGCTGCCGGACTACGCGCACCGGCGCGCGATCGTGCTGGGCGACGACCAGCGCGTGGGGCGGGGCACGGTCCGCGACGACGGCACGTTCGTCGGGCGCGGCAGGATGCCGCGCGGGCGGCTTTGGCACCGCGTGCTCTACCGGGTGAAGGTCGGTCGCGTGAGCACCCACGAGGCGTCGCTGCGGCGGGAGCTCGAGCTGGTCGCGAGAGGGGGCGGCGGCGCCGGCGGCGTGCGGGCGGCGATCCGCCTACGCCGCCCCGCCGCTCGCCGCGTCGTGGTCCAGCGCCTCGCCGGCTGCCGCGCGCGCCGCTGGACGCGCGTGACACTGGTACGAACGGACAACAGGGGGCGCGCCGCCGTGACGCTCCCGCGCCCGGCCGCCGGCGCGCGGCCGGCGCTCTACCGCGTGCGCGACGCGCGCGACCGCTCGGCCGTCTCGCTGCCGATCGCGGTCGACCCGGCCGGGTAGGCTCCCGCGCGGCAAGCTGCCGCGAGTAGAGGGGAGTGAGGATGAGTGGAGCCGTCCGGCCGGCGTCGGGCCTGTTCGAGGAGCCGCGCGAGGTCACCGCGCTGGGCGACCTGTTCGCGAACCTCTGGCAGATCGGGTACGTGGCCCGCGACCTCGACCGGGGGATCGAGGTCCTGCGCGACCGCTTCGGCGTGGAGCACTGCATGGAGGTGCCCACCGCGGGCGCGACGTTCCTGAAGGGCGACGAGCCGGCGCCGTGGGACGTGCGGGTCGCGATGGGCGCCCGCGGCGGCCTGATCGTGGAGGTGATCGAGCCGATCGGCGGCGAGGTCGAGTTCTACCGCGAGGCCCTGCCGCGGGACGGCGGGCTCGGGCTGCATCACCTGGCCACGTTCGTCCCGCTGGGCGAGGAGGTGTGGGAGTCGGTCGTGGGCCTGCTCGCGGAGCAGGGCCTGCGCGTGGACTACACGGTGCTGATCCCCGATCGGGTGCGGGCCGCGTACGTGGACACGCGGGCCCACCTCGGCCACTGGCTCGAGATCTGCCAGCTCCAGGCGGCGGACACCGAGTTCTTCAGCGGGCTGGTCGCCGACAGCGCTTGACGGGCCCCTGCGCCGGGGCTGCCGAGCCGCGAAAGGGCCTCTACACTGGCCGGGTGCCCCTACCGGCTCAGACGCGGACGGAGCTCCACGAGTGCAGGCAGTGCTGCGCCTTCTGCGACCGGGTGGTGCATCCGTCCGGGTGCATCGCGTCGGGATGCCAGTTCCTCTACCTGTACGACGACGAGGAGACCGGCCGCCGCTTCATGGGCTGCATGAACAAGGTGTTCCGCGGCGAGATCGACGTGGAGCTCTTCCACCAGGCCGAGCGCACGCGACACGGCTTCGGCGGCGTCAAGATGACCGGCATGCCGCTGCCCCAGTGCCGCGCCTCGGTCGAGCGCGCCTACGACGGCTACGGCGACGCCTTCGAGTGCGTGAACCCGCGCTTCTTCATGAAGCCGGAGATCGACGACGCCGACGCGGCGTTCGACCTGCGCGACAACCTCTAGTCGCGCCGCCGCCTGCGCGACCGCAGCCCGTTGCGTCTCAGCTGCTTCATGCGGTCGATGTCCACCTTCGCGGCCGCCTTGCCCTCCACCCCGGGGCCCTCGAACAGGGCGGGCAGTCCCTCGAAGCGGGGCTCTGAGAGGAACGCCGCGCACCCGCGCGGGCCGAGCTTCCCGTCGCCCGGCGGGGCGTGCCGGTCGCGGTTCGAGCCGAGCGGCGCGTGCGAGTCGTTCACGTGCAGACAGCGCAGCCGGTCGAGGCCGATGACCTCGTCGTAGCGGTCCACCACCTCGGCCAGCTTGTCGGCCGTGGCGATGTCGAAGCCGGAGGCGAGCAGGTGGGCGCTGTCGAGGCAGATCCCTAGCCGCTTGCGCCGCCCTGCCAGTCTGACCAGCCGCTCGAGCTCCTCGAACGAGCGGCCGAGCGTGTCGCCGGCGCCGGCCGTGTCCTCGAGCAGCAGCGGGCAGCGTCCGGACTCGTCGAGCGCGTGCTTCAGCATCTCCGCCACGCGAGGGAGCGCCTCCTCGTTCGGCTCGCCCTTCGCCGAGCCCGGATGGAGCACCACGCCGTCGGCGCCGATCGCGTCGCCCGTCCGCAGCGCGTGGATCAGCGACTCGGCCGACTTCCTGCGCATCCCGCGGTCGGTCGTCGCGCAGTTGATCAGGTAGATCGCGTGGATCACGACCGAGCGGATCGGCCCGTCCTTCATCCGCTCGCGGAACTGGGCGACGTCGTCGTCCTTCCAGCGCGTCGGCCGCCACTGCCGCGGCGACTGCCCCCAGATCTGGATCGCCTCGCAGCCGCGCTCCACGCCGCGGGCGTGCGCCTGCACGAGGCCGCCGGCCGTCGAGACGTGGGCTCCGATTAGCATCGCAAGTGATTAGCTCCGCGGGGCATCCTGCCCCGCGGTACCGACCCCTCCTTCGACATCACGTCTCAGTTGAAAGTTCGCTTCGCACCATCCCCGACGGGCGAGCTGCACGTCGGGGGAGTGCGCACGGCACTGTACAACTGGCTCCTGGCGCGGGGATCGGGCGGCACGTTCGTCCTGCGGATCGAGGACACGGACCGCGAGCGCTCGACCCCCGAGAACATCGAGCAGATCCTCGACGCGCTCCGCTGGCTCGAGCTCGACTGGGACGAGGGCCCGTTCTCGCAGTGGGAGCGCCGCGAGCGCCACGCCGAGGCGATCGAGAGCATGGGCGACCACGTGTACGAGGACGACGGCGCGATCCGGTTCCGCGTACCGGATGAGGGCGACATCGCCGTACGGGACGTGATCCGCGGCGAGGTGCGCTTCCCGCTGTCGGCGCTGAACGACTTCGTGATCCGCCGCTCGGACGGCAGCCCGCTCTACAACCTCGCCGTCGCGGTCGACGACCTCGACATGGGCATCACGCACGTCGTCCGCGGCGACGACCACCTCTCGAACACGCCGCGCCAGGCGCTGATGCTCCAGGCGATGGGCGCCGAGCCGCCCGTGTACGCGCACCTGCCGCTCCTCCACGGCCCCGACGGCAAGAAGCTCTCGAAGCGCCACGGCGCCGCCTCCGTGCAGGAGCTGCGGGCGGCGGGCTATCTGCCGGAGGCGGTCGTCAACTACCTGGCGCTGCTCGGCTGGGGCTACGACGAGTCCACCACCTTCTTCACCGCCGGCGAGCTGGTCGAGCGGTTCGCGCTCGAGCGTGTGTCGAAGAACCCCGCCGTGTTCGACGAGCAGAAGCTGCGCTGGATGAACGGGCGCTACCTGCGCGAGCTGCCCGCGGACGACCTGCGCGCCCGGCTCGAGGCGCTGCTGGGCCGCGAGGTGCCGCCGGCCGCGGTGGAGATCAGCCAGGAGAAGATGCAGACGCTGACCGACTTCTGGGACCTGTCGAAGTTCCTCGTTGAGCCGCAGGGCTTCGACGAGAAGGCGTGGCGGAAGGTGATGCGCGACGGCGCGCCGGAGCGCCTGCGGGCGGCGCGCGTGGCGCTCGAGACGGCGGAGCCGTTCGACGCGGAGGGGGTGGAGGCGGCGCTGCGCGGCGTCGTGGAGAGCCTCGACGTCAAGCCGGGGGAGGTGTTCCAGCCCGTCCGCGTGGCGATCAGCGGAACCACGGTGTCGCCCGGGATCTTCGAGTCCGTGGCGGTGCTGGGCCGAGAGGAGACGATCGCCCGCATCGACACGGCGCTGCGCAAGGCCGACACGGGCTGATCGCAAATCGGGCTCAACCATCCGTCCAGCCCTGCCGATAAGCGGGATGACGGAACTACCGGGCGCGCAGAGAACCCGGCGTTCACCCTCCCAAATGCACGAGGCAGGACAAAGCACAGCCATCAGCGAGCCCGCCGGCGCGGACCCGGTCGTTCGCCGCCACAACGAGGGCCACGGCCGGCGTCTTACCGCCGCGTTCGAGGCGCTCGAGGCGTACCCGGCGCTGGCCGAGTCGCGCAACCGCGTGCTGCGCGTCGTGCGCGAGGAGCGCACGTCGGTCGGCGAGGTCGTGGCCGCGGTCGAGTCGGACGTGGCGCTCGTGATCACGGTCCTGCGGATCGCCAACCGCAGCGCGCAGCGCAAGAAGGGCAAGCTCGCCAGCATCCCGGAGGCGATCGAGATCCTGAGCCCCGAGGGCGTGGAGACTCTCGCGGCCCGCGCCGCCACCTTCGACTTCTTCGAGCGCACCCCCGGCTGGGACCTGATGCCGGAGCGCTTCCGCCTCCACGCGGTCGCCACGCAGGCCGCGGCCGACCGGCTCGCCCGCGAGCTCGAGTACGACGACCGGGACCAGCTGCTCTGCTCGGCGCTGCTGCACGACATCGGCAAGCTCGTGCTGAGCCACGCCTACCCCGGCTATCCGTCGCAGATCCACGGCCAGGCGCGCACCCCCGAGGAGCGCCTGCACCGCGAGCGGCTCGAGCTCGGCGTGGACCACGCGCTCGTGGGCGGGGTGCTGGCACGCAGGTGGACGCTGCCGAACCGGCTCGCCGCTGCGATCGAGCGCCACCACAGCGACGACGCCGACGGCGAGGCCGCGCTGGTGCGCCTTGCGGACATGCTCGCCCACTACGGCCACGCGCAACCCGTGAACCCGAAGCAGCTGCTGCAGGCGGCCAAGGCCTGCGGCCTAGGCACGGACCAGCTGCGCTCGGTCATGTACGAGCTGCCGCAGGGCGCCGGCAACGCGAAGCGGCACGTTGACCCGTGCCCGCTCTCGACGCGCGAGGTCGAGGTGCTGAAGCGGCTCGCCGAGGGCAAGGTCTACAAGCAGATCGCGCACGAGCTCGAGCTCTCGACGAGCACGGTGCGCACGCACCTCCACAACACGTACGCGAAGCTCGGCGCGGTGGACCGCGCGCAGGCGGTCCTGATCGCCACCGAGCGCGGCTGGATCTAGCCAGGCGGCTGCAAAGCGTCGCCTGGCGGCGTCATCGGTCGCTCGCGTGCTGGATCGCACGCGTCGCTCCCTGCTTCCTTGCCAGGCTCGCTTTTCGCCGCCTGGCGGCGCTCTACCACCTCCACGCCGGGTCGATGTTGAACCCCGGCACCTGCACGCCCGGGCTCGTCACGTCGACAGGGTGGTTGCCCTGCACGTCGCTGACCCAGAGGTCGCTGCCGTCGCGGTCGCTGTGCCAGACGATCCGCTTCCCGTCCGGCGACCAGGCCGGGTCCGTGTCGGCGGCGGGATGGCCCGCGAGCGTGCCGGCGAACCAGAAGCCGAGCGGCAGCACGAGGATGTCGGGCTTCTGCCCGCCGCCTCCGCCGCCGGGCTGGTCGCCGACGCCGGCGTCCCAGGCGAGCACCTTGCCGTTCGGCTTGATCGCCGGGTTCTCGTCGTGGACGTCGTTGTCGGTCAGCTGCGTGAGGCCGGAGCCGTCGGGGTTGATCGAGAACAGCTCGAGGTCCTCGAGGTTCACGCTGCGCGAGAAGTAGATCTTGCTGCCGTCGGGCGCCCAGGTGGGGGTGGCGTCCGGGCCGGGCGAGGTGAGCTGCTGGATGCCCGTCCCGTTCGCGTTCATCACGTGCAGGGCGGCGTCGCGGATGAAGGCGATGCGGTTGCCGGCCGGGGACCAGGCGGGCTCCACGTCCTGTGCGCCGCCGCCTGCGGTCAGGTTCTTCTCGCCCGAGCCGCCGGCGTTGATCGTGAAGATGTCGTGGTCGCTCGCCGCGGCCGCGACACCCTGGTAGGCGAGCTTCAGGCCGCTCGGGGACCAGGTCGGCCGCCGCTCGCCGCGGGCGTGCTCGGTCAGCGTGTCGTTGTCGGTCAGGTCGCCTGAGGCGTCGAAGCCGAGCAGCCAGACCTTCTCGAAGCCGCCGGCGGCGCCGTGCGCGTACGCGACCGGAGGCCCGCTGGGGATCAGGAAGTGGACCGAGTGGAACTTCGACAGCGGCGTGCCCTCCTGGGCCGCCACCGAGTCCTTGCCGGCGCCGCCGTACACGGCATCGCCCTTCTCCTGCGCGACGAGAACGTCCTTGCCCGGGCCGCCCTTCATGCGGTCGCGGCCGATGCCGCCGCTGATCGTGTCCGGGCCGGCGCCGCCCTCGAGGTCGTCGGCGCCTGCCCCGCCGATCACGGTGTCCTTGCCCTTCCCGCCCGCGGCCTTGTCCTTGCCGGGGCCGCCGACGAGCGTGTCCGCGGCCCTCCCGCCGACGAGCGTGTCGTCGCCGCCGAGGCCGTACACGACCGCGCCCTTGCGGCGGCCCACGCGCAGAACGTCGTCGCCGTTCGTGCCCACGATCAGCTTCGGGCGCATCAGCGGGCGGGTCGGCCGCGGCTCGGCGACGAAGCCGGCCTCGACGGTGGCGTCGCCGCCCGGCGTGAAGGTGCACGCCGGGCCCGCGCTCGCGCAGCCGCCGCGCCAGCCGCCGAACCGGAAGCCCCTCGCCGCGGTCGCCGTCAGCGTCAGCGCCGCGCCGTCGCGGAACTCGCCCGAGCAGTCCGCGCCGCAGTCGACCCCGGCCGGGTCGCTGCGGACGGCGCCGGCGCCGGTGATGCTGACCGTCAGGCGGTGGAGCCCCGGCGGTGGCGGTGGCGGCGGCGGCGGAGGGGCGGGGCGGAAGCGGGCGGTCACGCGCCGGTCCTGGTCCATCGTGAGCGCGCACGACCCCGCGCCGGCGCAGGAGGCGCCCCACTCCTCGAGCTCGTACCCCTCCGCGGGCACCGCGGCGAGCGCGACCGCGCTGCCGGTGGCGAAGGCCTGCGAGCAGTCGCGGCCGCAGTCGATCCCGGCGGGCTCGCTCACCACCTTGCCGGGCCCGTCGACGAGCACGGTGAGCAGGTGCGTGCGCGGAGCGGGGGCGGCAGCCACCGAGCCCGCGACCGCCGTGGCGGCGAGCACGCCCGCCGCGAACGCCAAGCCGGCTCTGCCGGTCAATCTGCCACCCCCGTACGTCGACTCAGTGGGCGAGCAGAACGTACGCCCGGCGGCCCGCGAAGTCAGTATCGGTTCGGTCTCGGTTGAGTCTCGGGATGGGGTCACGACCCGATGGCGGGGGACCGGGGGTCGTGCCGACAATCTCCTCGTAGGCGCCCACGCGAGAAAGGACCCGCAGGATGGCTCGGTACCGCTGCCCCCGCTGTCACGAGATCACGCACCGCCCGAACCTCTTCACGCCTCACTGCGGCATCTGCTCGTCGCCGCTGACGGTTCAGGACATGCTTCCCCCCGAGGGTACGGACGCGGCCGCCACCGCCCCGCAGCCGGTGGCGGCGGCGGCCGCCCCCCTGGCTGGCCGGCCAGTTAGCGGTTAGCATCCGCGGCGGCAATGGCCGCTGAGCAGAAGGTCACTTTTTGCCGGATCTGCGAGCCCCTCTGCGGGATGGTCGCGACGGTCGAGCACGGCCGGCTCACCCAGCTCCGGCCGGATCCCGACCACCCGCTCTCGCGCGGCTACGCGTGCCCGAAGGGGATCGCGATGGCCGAGGTTCAGAACGACCCCGACCGCGTGACGCATCCGTTGCGGCGCGCGGCGGACGGCTCGTTCGAGCGGGTCTCGTGGGACGAGGCGCTCGGCGACATCGGCCGCCGGCTGCGCGCGCTGCTCGACGAGCGCGGCCCAGGGTCCGTCGGCTGGTACTTCGGCAACCCGGGCGCCTTCTCGTACTCGCACACGCTGTGGACGAAGGGCTTCCTCGACGCGATCGGCTCCCCGCACTACTACAGCGCCGGCTCACAGGACGTGAACAACCGCTTCGCGGCGAGCGCGCTGCTGTACGGATCGCCGCTCGTCGTGCCGATCCCCGACCTGCGGCGGACGAAGCTGCTGGTGATGATCGGGGCCAACCCGCTCGTCTCGCACGGCTCGGTGCTGTCGGCGCCGCGGATCCGCGAGCAGCTGAACGAGATCGAGCGCGTGGTTGTCGTCGACCCGCGCCGCACCGAGACCGCGCGCCACTACGAGCACCTGCCGGTGCGTCCCGACAGCGACGCCTGGCTGCTGCTGGCGCTGATCCACGTGGTGTTCGAGGAGGGGCTTGCCGACCGGGCGTTCCTCGAGCGCTGGGCCGACGGCGCCGACGCCCTCGAGCGCGCCGCCGCCGAGCATCCGCCCGAGGCGACGGAGGCGCGCACCGGCATTCCCGCCGAGCGGGTGCGCGAGCTCGCGCGCGCCTTCGCCACGGCGGACGGCGCCGCGGCCTACGGGCGCACCGGCTCGTGCCTGGGCCGCTTCGGCACGCTCGTGGCATTCCTGATCGACGCGCTCAACACGGTGACCGGCAACCTCGACAGCCCGGGCGGCGCGGTGTTCGGCCGGCCGCCGGTGTCGCTCGACGACGTGGGGGAGAGGATCGGGCTCGACACATACGGCAAGATCCGCTCCCGCTTCGGCGGCTTCCCCGACGTGCTCGGCAACCTGCCGGCGGCGCTGCTGCCGCGCGAGATCGAGACGGCCGGCGAGCTGCAGATCCGGGCGCTGTTCGTGTCTGCCGGCAACCCGGTGCTGTCCGTGCCGGACGGCGACGCGCTGGAGCGCGCGCTCGGCTCGCTCGAGCTGATGGTGTCCCTCGACTTCTACGTCAACGAGACGAACAAGCACGCCGACTACGTGCTGCCCGCCACGACGCTGTACGAGCGCGAGGACGTCCCGCTCGCCTTCCTCGGCTTCTTCACGCAGCCGTTCATCCAGGTGACGGATGCCGTCGTCCCGCCGGCCGGCGAGGCGCGCCAGGAGTGGGAGATCATCGACGCGATCGCGCGCCGGATCGGGGTCGCGCCCTACAGCGTGCCGGCCTTCCGCGCGCTCGCGAAGGCCGGCGTGCGGCTGACCCCGCGGCGGCTGGTGGACCTGCTGCTGCGCACCGGGCCGCGCGGCGACCTCTACGGCCTGCGCCGCTCGGGCCTCAGCCTCGCGAAGCTGCGGGGGCGCCCGCACGGCGTGGTGCTCGACGAGCACATCGAGACCGGCGTGCTGCGCCGCAAGCTGCGGACGCCGCGCAAGCGGCTGCAGCTCGCGCCGCCCGAGATCGCCGGCGAGCTGCGGCGGCTCGGCTCGGCGAACGGCGACGACCCCGAGTACCCGCTGCGGATGATCGGGTTGCGCGAGCTGCGCTCGCACAACTCGTGGATGCACAACGCGCCGCTCCTCATGCGGGGCGGCCGGACGCACGCGCTGCGGGTCCACCCCGACGACGCGCTCGCGATCGGCGTCGAGGACGGCGGCTCGGCGGTGCTCGAGTCGAAGTCCGGCTCGCTCACCGTGCCGGTGAAGGTCACCGACGAGATGACGCCGGGCACGGTGGCGCTGCCGCACGGCTGGGGTCACCGCGGCGGCTGGCAGCTCGCGAACAGGAACGCGGGCGCGAACGTGAACCTGCTGGCCAGCTCGGACCCGGCCGACCTCGAGCGGCTGGCCGGGATGGCGCACCTGAACGGGATCCCGGTGCGTCTCAGCCCGGTGGCGACTGCGGCTCCGGAACTGGCTGCGGCAACGGCACCCGCGCCACCACCTTAGTCCCGCGCGGGCTCGTCTCGATCGAGAGCGTGCCCTCCAGCAGCTCGGCCCGCTCACGCATCGTCGCGAGGCCGAGGTGGCCGGGCTCCGAGGCCCCGATCGGGTCGGCGTCGCCGAACCCGTGGCCGTTGTCGGTCACGCGCAGCTCCACGTCGCGCCCGACGCGCCGCAGCGAGATAGACACGGCCTGCGCTTCGGCGTGGCGGCCGGCGTTGACCACGGCCTCCTGGGCGATCCTGAACAGGTCGCCCGCGACCTCCGGGGGCAGGTCGATGGCCTCCAGCGTGGCCATCGTCTCGAAGCCGTAGCGGCGGTCCCACGCGGGGATGCAGTTCTCGATCGCGGTGTTGAAGCTCAGCTCCTGGAAGGCGTAGGGGCCGAGGTCCACGATCTCCTGGCGCAGGTTCCTGATGTTGCGCTCGGTGAGGCTGCGCGCCTCCTCGACCAGCTCCGTGGTTGTCGCGTTGTCACCGGCGGCGGCCGCGCGGGCGGCGGCGGACAGGATCATGTCGAGGCCGATCAGCTCCTGCACCGGGCCGTCGTGGATCGCCTCCGCCACACGCCGGCGCGCCTCGCTCTCGGCCTGGAGCGTGCGGCGGGAGAGGCGGCGGGCGCGCAGCCGCGAGGCCGACTCGGTCGTCCGCAGGCGCCCCACGACGAGCGCCGCGGAGACGGAGGCGACCACGAAGACCGTCTCGTAGAAGGCGAGCTTGCCGCCCGTGATCGAGGTGCCGCCGCGGATCGCCGTGCCGATCACGAGCGCGAGCGAGCCGCCCGCGCCCAGGGCGATGCCGCGGCGCTCGCCCTGGAAGTGGGCGTGCACGGCGATCAGGAAGATCGCGGCGTAGCGGACCGCGCCGACGATGTCCGGCACCACGAGCTCGATCATGAGCAGCACCGTGAAGTCGCCGACGGCGATCAGCGGGTTCAGGGCCGCGCTCGGGTTGCGCCGCGCGATCAGTAGCACCGCGACGGACCAGGGGATGCCGAGCCCGCCGACCACCGCGGCCGCCCTGCCGCCGTAGGGCAGGCCGAGCACCAGCAGCGCCACGAAGGCGATCAGCGCAAGCGCCAGCCGCAGGACGGCGAACAGCATGATCGGCTGCGAGGACTCGACCGGAAGCCGGCGCATGGTCAGGCGGGCGCCCGCCGGCGCGATCGGAGCCGGAGCGCGACCAGGGCGGCGCCGGCGGAGTCGATCGCCCAGTCCAGCGGGCTGCCGTGCCGGCCGGCAACGAAGGTCTGGTGGTACTCGTCGGTTGCCGCGTACGCGATCGTCACGAGGAACGCGGCGAGCACCGCGCCGCCGTGTGACATCCGCGTGCGCAGCGCGCGCCACCAGAGGAACGTCAGCAGCCCGTACTGGGCGAAGTGGATGATCTTGCGGCCCACGAGATCGAGGGTGCCGAGGCCGCTGTTCAGGCTCTCCTGCGAGGAGAAGAAGAAGATCAGCGCCATCAGCGCGAGCGGCGGCAGCCACGGGTCCATCCGTCGGAGCAGGGCCATCGGCATACCGTAGAGTGACGGCGCGTGCTGGTGATCACATCGAAGTCGCCGTATGCGGTGCGCGCGCTGGCCGAGCTGGCCCGCCGCGGAAGCTCGGCGCCCGTCCCGATCGGCGAGATCGCCCGCGCCCGCGACATCCCCGTCCAGTTCCTGGAGGGCCTGTTCGCCACCCTGCGCCGCGCCGGCATCCTGCAGAGCCAGCGCGGCGTGAAGGGCGGCTACTCGTTCGCCCGCCAGCCGAGCGAGATCACGGTCCTCGAAGTGGTGGAGCTGCTGGAGGGCGAGCTGGGCGCCGAGGCGACCGGCCCCGTGTGGGAGGAGGCGACGGCCGCGCTGAAGGCCGTGCTGGCCGGCACGACGATCGCCGAGGTGGCGGAGCGGGAGAGCCAGGCGGCGGGCGCGCAGATGTACTACATCTGAAAGCCGCCACCGCCTACCCACGAACGAGGCCGGATCGATCACGAACAACACGCGGAGAGCCCCTCTGGGCGGACATGGACCCCGCCGGGACTAGCGGACCGGCATGGCGACGTCGTACGAGAGGCCCCGGCGCTCGGCCTCTTCGATCGAGACGATGTCCCGTCCGAACGGCCGGAACGTGACGGCGATCATCTTGAAGTTCGCCAGCCCGAGCGGGATCCCGATGATCGTCAGGCACAGCAGCGCGCCGGTGATCACGTGGCCGATGATCAACCACCAGCCCGCGAGCACTAACCAGAGCACGTTGCCGATCGCCGACCCGGCGCCGGCGTCCGCACGGCGAACGACCGTCTTGCCGAAGGGCCACAGCGCGAAGATTCCGATCCGCAGCGCCGCGACGCCGAACGGGATCGTGATGATGAGGATGAACATGATCAGGGCTGCGATCGCGTAGCCGATCGCCATCCACAGCCCGGCGAAGACGAACCAGATCACGTTCAGGAGCAGCCGCATCTGCTCCTACCGGTCCACCGCCAGCTTCCCCGCCTTAGCCCAGTTCTCGTGGTCGACCTCGTGGATGAACACCTGGACGGCCTCGGGGCCGACCCCGTAGGCGTCCACGAACGCCTGGGTGATCCCGGCCACGAGCTGCCGCTTCTGATCGAGGTCGCGCGGGGACTGCTCGACGGTGACGATCGGCACGCCGCGCTCTTCGACGCATCGCTCTGCATTCCCTCTCCGCGGTGAGCCGAGGAAGCGGCGCGGAGCTGCGCGGGCGAGCGGCGCTGGGCTGGCACTGGCGATGCTCTCTGGAGATACTCGGCCGGCGATGTCGAAGGAGAACGTGGAGATTGCGGCACGCTGGTACTTGCCGGCCACGAGCAAACAGGAGCTGTTGGCCGCGATGCCCAGGACGATGGCCCTCTGCCATCCCCAGGTCGAATGGACGGTCCCCGAGGACGGAGCGACCTACCGAGGCCGTGAGGGGGTCAGGCGGCGGCTTGAGCAGTGGCTCGACAGCTTCGACGAGTACAGATACGAGGTCCAGCGGATCCTCGATTGCGGAGGCGACGATGTGCTGGTCGAGGCAACCGAGGTCGGGCTCGGTGCGATGAGTGGCGCCGAGGTTCGCTCGACCAATTACGAGCTGCTCACGATCCGCGACGGGTCGATCGTGCGCATTCGCGAGTTCTACGACGAAGCCCAGGCCCTCGAAGCCGCCGGGCTGCGGGAGTAGGGGAGGCGATCGCCTACTCCCGCAGCCCCACGGCCTCTAGGGCCTCCTCCGGGCTGCCGAACCAGCGGAACCGGATCGCCTTTCCGTCCTTGACCGTCCAGACGTAGCCCTGTTCCCGCTCGATCGGGACGCGTGCCCCTCGGCTGACGCCCGTCAGGGTCGCCACGACGACCACGTCGTCTCCCACGTCGATGAAGCGGCTCGGCCGTACCTGCACCTCGTCATAGGCGTCCAGGATCAGGCCGAAGCTCTCCGGCCCGCGCTGGGTGCCGGTCTCGATCGCGTCGGGCGGGTTCACGTATTCGATGCCGCCGTCCATGAAGCCCCTGGCGGAGGTTCCCGCCAGCCAGGCGGCGTAGATGCCGCGGACCACCTCCACGTTCTCCTGCGACATCGCCCGATCGGACGACCGAGGCCGGCCGTTGCGCCGGCCTCTAGCCCGGCGCGGGCCGGTAGTCGGACCCGGCCGCCTTCTGCATCGCCTCCACGGCCTCGTCCGCGGTCAGGAGAACCGTGGTCTTGTAGGTGGCGACGGTTCCGCCGGCCCCGACCGCGAGCGCGAACGCGGCGGCGCTGGCGTTGTCCGGCATCTCGCAGATCAGCACGATGTCGTGGTCGCCGAAGGCGTAGTACGCGCACTCGACGCTGCCGCCCATCGCCTCGATCGCCGGCGTGACCTTCGCGATCCGGTCCTGCGGCTCCTTCACCAGCCCGGCAACGCCGTGCTGGTTGTAAGCGACCTGCATCAGGTAGTGGGGCATCGCTCCTCCTCTCGGGGCGCCCCCATGGGCGACTCTATGCCGCCGGCCGACCCACGGCAACGGCGCCCCGGGATCCGCGCGGCCCCCTGCACGCTCCGCCCCGGGTGGGAGAATGCCCGCATGGAGGCGGCGGCGACGGCCGGCACTCTCACGGAGGGGCGCAGGGTCGGGTTCGTCATCGGCGCGCTGATGCTGGTGATGCTGCTGGCGTCGCTCGACCAGACGATCGTGTCGACCGCGCTGCCCACGATCGTCGGCGACCTCGGCGGGCTCAACCACATCTCGTGGGTCGTGACCGCCTATCTGCTCGCGATCACGGTCGTCACTCCGCTCTACGGCAAGCTCGGCGACCTCTACGGCCGCAAGCACGTCCTGCAGGCCGCGCTCGTGATCTTCCTCATCGGCTCGGCCCTCTGCGGGATGGCGCAGAGCATGTCGATGCTGATCGCCTTCCGCGCGATCCAGGGGCTCGGCGGCGGCGGACTGATGGTCAGCGCCCAGGCGGCCATCGGCGACGTGGTCTCGCCGCGCGAGCGCGGCCGCTACAACGGTTTCTTCGGCGCGGTCTTCGGGGTCTCGAGCGTCGCCGGTCCGCTGATCGGCGGCTTCTTCACGAGCCACCTCTCGTGGCGCTGGATCTTCTACATCAACCTGCCGCTCGGGGTGCTCGCGCTGGTGACGATCGCCGTGTCCCTGCCGACCGTCAGCGCGCACGTGCAGCACGCGATCGACTACCTGGGCGCCGTCCTGCTGGCGGTGGGGCTCGCCGCGCTCGTGCTGCTGACGAGCCTCGGCGGGAACACCTACGACTGGGGCTCCTGGCAGATCGCCGCGCTCGGCGTGGTGTCCGTCGTCGGGCTGGCCGCCTTCGTCGCCGCGGAGCACCGGGCCGCAGAGCCGATCCTGCCGCCGCGGCTGTTCCGCAACCGCGTCTTCTCGGTGTCGAGCGCGATCGGCTTCGTGATCGGCTTCGCGCTGTTCGGCGCGCTGACCTACCTACCGCTCTTCCAGCAGGTGGTGCGCGGCTACTCGCCGACGGAGTCCGGGCTGCAGCTGATCCCCGTGATGGCGGGCGTGCTGCTCGGCTCGATCGGATCGGGCCAGGCGATCACGCGCACGGGGCGGTACAAGCTGTTCCCGATTGCGGGCACCGCCATCGCCGCGGTCGGCCTGCTGCTGCTGTCCGGCCTCGACGCGCGGACCGGCACGTTCACCGCCGGCGTGTTCATGTTCGTCATGGGGCTCGGGCTCGGCCTCGTGATGCAGGTGCTCGTGCTGGCGGTGCAGAACGCCGTCCCCTACGAGGAGCTCGGCGTGGCGACCTCCGGGGCGACGCTGTTCCGCTCGATGGGCGGCGCGCTCGGCACGGCGGTCCTGGGGGCGATCTTCTCGAACCGCCTCTCGCACGAGCTGGCCGGGACGGCGGGGGCCACCGTCGGCTCCGGCTCGATCAACCCGGCCGCGGTCGGGAACCTACCCGGCCCGGCGCGCGAGGCCTACACGTCCGCGTTCACCGACTCGCTCTCAACGGTCTTCCTCGTCGCGGCCGCGATCGTCGCCGTCGCGTTCCTGCTCTCGCTGGTGCTGGAGGAGCGCCCCCTGCGCCAGACCGTGGACACGACCGGCGTGGGGGAGGCCTTCGCGGCGCCGCGCGAGGGCGACTCGCTCACGGAGCTGACCCGGGAGCTCGCTCGCGCCGTCGGCCGCGACCGGACGCGGCAGTTCATCGAGCGGACCGTCGCGGAGGCGGGGCTGGACCTGCCGCCCGGTCAGGCGTGGCTGCTCGTGCGCGCGAGCCACGGCGACCGCCTCGACGACCCCGATGCCATCGCCGACGGCCGCCCCTTCGACGCCGACTGGGTGCGGGAGCAGGTCGCGGCCCTCAGGGCTCGGGAGCTCGTCGACGGCGCCGACGTCACGCCCGACGGCGAGGCGGTGGTGGACAGGCTGCTCGACGCCCGCCGGGAGTGCCTCAACCGGCTCGTGGCCAACTGGACGCCCGAGGGCGACCCGCGCATCGACGAGACGATCACCCGCATCGCGCGCCAGCTCGCCCACGACGTGCCGGCGCACGCCTGAGCGCAACGGCTACCGCACAGGCAGCACCACGCTCGACGGATATGCCGGCCCGTGCAGCATCCGCATCTGTCCGACCGAGTTCAGCAGGCTCGTCACCGGCGTGGTCGTGGACGGCGTGTTCGCCGTGCCGATCGTCAGCCGGATGCTGTGGCCCGCCTTGAACACCTGCGAGGTCGGGTAGATCTCGACCACGTAGCGCTCCGGCTTCCCCGGCGTGACCGCCTCCTGCGACTCGCGGGTGAACGGGTGCCACGGGCGGATCACGAGCCCGTCCGGGCCGATCGTCGAGCGGCTTCGGTCGACTGCGCGCTGGCTCGCGAGCAGGAACCCGGCGGTCACCTGGGTCGACTCGCCGGACGGCGCGACGTCGCTCAGCACGGCCACGAGCGTCCCGTCGCTCGAGGTCAGCTCGGCCCACAGGTCCGCGGTGATCAGGCCGGTCACCTCGGTGTCGCGGCCGAGCGGCGGCGTGGTGTAGGTCAGCGACGACGCCTCGTAGGTGCGGTTGTCGGTCTCGCACGGCCCGAGCGCCACGAGCCCGGCCGTCCACTGCGCGGACAGCCGCGAGCACGGGCTCGAGACCGGCAGGAGCGGCGCCGTGTCGGCGCCCGCCGCGGCCGGCGGCGCGCCGCCGAGCGAGTGGCCGGCGCCGAGGTAGTAGCGCGTGTATCGCGTGCCGGGGGCGGGCCACTGGTCGAGCGCCTGCCAGCGGTCGGCGCCCATCGTGTAGAGGTTTACGGAGTGCAGCCGGTCGGTCGCGTTCGACTCGCCCTTCACCCAGCGGTCGAACCAGCGCGCCATCACCTCGTCCTCGGGGCCGATCCCCTGCGCCGCCCACGCATCCGGATCGGGGTTGCCGTGGTAGTTCGGCGTCATCCACAGCACGCGCCGGCGCGAGTTCACAAGGCGCTCCCACAGGAGCGGCTCGCCGCGCTGGAAGATGTCCCACCAGCCGCCGGTCAGCGCCACGGGGATCGTGAGCTTCCTGATCCGCTCGATCGGCGAGCGCAGGCGGTAGAAGGGGCCGTCGTAGGCGGAGTCGCCGCCGAGCGCAGAGTCGACGATCTTGCCGGCGGCGAAGCCGGCGTTGTCGGGCAGGTGCTGCGGCGAGAGGACCTGCACGAGGCCGAGCCAGAGCGGGATGAACCCGCTGTCGACCGCGCCGCCGTGGAAGGTCACGTCCCGATAGGCGTCGGCCATCGGCACGTCCGCCCACACCGCCTGCACGGCGCGCGGCTTGCCGGCCGCCACGCGCTCGGCGTCCTTCTCGGCCACGAGCAGCGACGTGATCGCCATGTACGAGGTGCCGTCCGTCGCGACCTTGCCGTCGGACCAGCCCTGCGCCTGGATCCAGTCGAGCAGCTCGCCGTAGTCCTGCTGGGTGCGCTCGCCCCAGGAGTCCCAGGCGCCCTCGCTCGCGCCGGTGCCGCGATCGTCGAGGACCATGATCGCGTAGCCCTCGTCGAGCAGCTTGGCGTTTGCCGCCACGATGCCGGCCGAGGTGGAGCACTGGCCCGGCGCGGCGGCGGCGTCCTTGTTGTAGCCGGTTACCGTCAGCGCGGTGGGGACCCGCCCGCCGCCGGCGGACGGCAGGAACACGTTCGCCCGGAGCGTGACCCCGTCGCTCATCCGGATGGGCACGTTGCACATGCTCACCGGGTCCGCCGAGGCGGCCGGAGCAGCCCATAGCGCCGCCAGCGCGGCGAATACGATCGCCATCTTCCCTGCCATCTGATGCACCTCCCGCGGCGATGGAATCACATGGCCGCGGAGGCCGCGCCGGTACCCTCGTGCGGAATGAGCGTTCCGCAGGCGGCCAGGGCGCTGCCGGACAACCTCGCCGACCTCGTCGGCAACACGCCGATGGTCCGGCTCACGCGCATCGCGCCCGACTGCGGCGCCGAGCTCGTCGGCAAGCTGGAGGCGTACAACCCGGCGGGCAGCGTGAAGGACCGCATCGGGGTGTCGATGATCGACGCCGCCGAGGCGGAGGGCCGGATCGAGCCGGGCCGGAACACGATCGTCGAGCCCACCTCGGGCAACACCGGCATCGCGCTGGCGTTCGTGTGCGCCGCGAAGGGCTACGACATCGTGCTGACCATGCCGCAGGGGATGAGCCGCGAACGGGAGAACCTGCTGCGGCTGTACGGCGCCGAGGTCGTGCTCGTGGAGTCGATGGGCGGCATGAACGAGGCCGTCGACGAGGCCAGGCGCATCTGCCGCCAGCGTGGCGACTGCTTCGTCCCCGACCAGTTCTCCAACCCCGCCAACCCCGAGATCCACAGGCGCACCACGGCCGAGGAGATCTGGCGCGACATGGACGGCAAGATCGACGCCTTCGTCGCGGGCGTGGGCACCGGCGGCACGATCACGGGCTGCGGCGAGCGGTTGAAGGAGCGCAACCCGGACCTGCTCGTGATCGGCGTGGAGCCGAAGGGGTCGCCGGTGCTGAGCGGCGGGATGCCGGGGCCGCACAAGATCCAGGGGATCGGAGCGGGCTTCGTCCCGTCGGTCCTGAACCGCGACGTGATCGACGAGATCCTGCCCGTGGACGACGAGGACGCCATCGAGACCGCACGCCTGTGCGCCCGGCGCGAGGGCGTGCTCGCCGGGATATCGGCCGGTGCGGCGCTGTGGGCCGCGATCGAGGTCGGCTCGCGCCGCGAGCTGCGCGGCAAGCGCGTGGTGGCGGTCCTGCCCGACTCCGGCGAGCGCTACGTGAGCACGCCGTTCTTCGCGCCGTGATCGGGCTGTCGACACTCGCGCGGGTCGGGCGCGAGCTGCGCGAGGACCTCACGGCCGCGCGCGACCGGGATCCCGCGGCGCGCGACGTCAGCCGCGCCGAGATCCTGCTCACCTACGGCGGCGTGCAGGCGCTGCTGGCGCACCGCATCTCGCACGCCCTCTACGACGCCGGCCTGCCGCTCGCCCCGCGCATGCTCGCGAACGTGATGAAGGTCGCCACCGGCGTGGAGATCCACCCGGCCGCCAGGATCGGGCGCGGGCTCTTCATCGACCACGGCGCGGGCGTCGTGATCGGCGAGACGGCCGAGATCGGCGACGACGTGACCCTCTACCAGGGCGTCACGCTCGGCGGCACCGGGTTCCAGCGCGGCAAGCGCCACCCGACGGTCGAGAGCGAGGTGATGGTCGGGTCGGGCGCCAAGCTGCTCGGGCCGATCACGGTCGGCCGCCGCTCGAAGATCGGCGCCAACTCGGTCGTGATCCACGACGTGCCCGAGAACTCCACCGTCGTCGGCAACCCCGGGCACCCGGTGCGCGTGGACGGCAAGAAGCCGGGCGGCCCCGACGCCGACTGGGTCCACCTGCCCGACCCCGTGGCCGACGCGATGCGCGGGCTCGCCGACCGGCTGACCGAGCTGGAGGAACTGGTGGCGGAGGAGACCGGCAAGAAGCCGGAGCGCTCGCAGGTGCGCCCGCTGCGCAGCCGCGGCGGGCCGGACCCGGCGGGCGGCTAGCTCAACTCGCGCATCCCGCCGGCCAGGCTGTCGATGGCCCGGTCGAGCGTGTCGAGCAGGGTGGACCTGCCGCCGTCCCGCTGCCAGAGATCGAGGGCGACCCACACCGCCCCCAGCATCGAGGCACAGATGACCCGCAGCGCCAGATCGTCGGCGTCCCGCGTGGGCGACAGGAGCGGCGCGAGCACCTCGACCCCCTGCGCCTGCTCCTCGAGGAAGCGGGCCCGGAGCTCCGGCACGGTGGCCAACAGCCGCACCCTGGCGAGCAGCCGCTCGGGATCGCGCTCGTAGAGCGCGCCGAGCGACTCGCGGATCACGGCGCGAAGCGTCTCGGCCACCGGCTCGTCGTCCGGGCGCGCCTCCACGAGCTCCCCGACCAGCGGGTCCACCTCGTCCCACATCACCACGTCCTCCTTGGTGGGGAAGTAGCGGAAGAAGGTGCGCGGGGAGATGGCGGCCGCCTCGGCGATCTCCTCGACGGTGGTGCGCCCGTAGCCCTTCTCCTCGAACAGGCGGAGGGCCTCCGTCTGGATCATGAAGCGGGTCTTGGTGCGCTTGCGCTCGCGCAGGTCGAAGGACATCGCGGATGACTTTACCGTGCGAGCGGCATTTCCTGCCAACTTGACAGTCCATGTCAATTTGGCGTACAGTGACGAGCATGGATCAGAAGAACAGCGAGCTCACCCCGGACCTCTTCAAGCTCGCCGGCATCCTGCTCGTCGGCGCGGTGGCGGTCCAGCTGGACATGACGATCATCAGCGTCGCAATCGATACGCTGGGCCGCGAGTTCGGCGTGGGACTCTCGACGATCCAGTGGGTCTCCACGGCCTACCTGCTCGCGCTCGGGATGGTGATCCCGGTGACCGGCTGGGCGGTCGAGCGCTTCGGCGGCAAGCGGATGTGGATGCTCTCGCTGGTGCTGTTCCTCGGCGGCTCTGTGCTCTGCGGGCTGGCGTGGTCGGCGAGCAGCCTGATCGCGTTCAGGGTCGTGCAGGGCGTGGGCGGCGGGATGATGCTGCCGCTGCTGCAGACGATCCTCGTCCAGGCCGCCGGGCCGCAGCGAGTGGCGCGCCTGATGAGCGCCGTCGCGATCCCGGCGCTGCTGGCGCCGATCGTGGGACCCGTGATCGGGGGGCTGATCCTCGACGGGCTCAGCTGGCGCTTCATCTTCTTCCTCAACGTGCCCGTGTGCGCGATCGCGCTCGTGCTCGCGTGGCGCTTCATGCCCGACCCACGCCAGCCGGGCAGGCACCCGCTCGACGTCGCCGGCCTCGCGCTGCTGTCGCCGGCGCTGGCGGCGATCGTCTACGGGCTCTCCGAGGCCGGGAACCGTGGCGAGTTCGGCTCCGTCGCGGTGCTCGGCCCGCTCGCCGCCGGGCTGGCACTGCTGACCGCCTTCGTCGTGCACGCGCTGCGGACGCGCACCGAGCCGCTCATCGACGTGCGCATGTTCCGCTCGCGCGCCTTCACCGGCTCGGCCGGGCTGATGTTCCTCGGCGGCCTGTCGATCTTCGGCGCGATGCTTCTGCTGCCGCTCTACTACCAGCAGGTGCGCGGCGACAGCGCCCTGGAGGCCGGGCTGGCGCTGGCGCCGCAGGGCCTCGGCATGATGATCGCGCTCGCGGTGGTCGGGCGATTGACCGACCGGGTCGGGCCGCGCCCGCTGGTCTTCGCGGGCATGGTGCTCGCCGTGCTCGGCACGCTGCCGTTCGCCCAGGTCGGGCCGGACACGAGCGAGCTGCTGCTCGGCACGGCGCTTGTCGTGCGCGGCGCCGGCCTGGGCGCCGTGCTCGTCCCGGCGATGACGGCGGCGTACCACGACCTGCCGCCGGAGGCGGTCCCGCGCGCCACGAGCGCGGTGCGGGTCCTCCAGCAGGTGGGCGCCTCGTTCGGGACCGCGGTGCTCGCGGTGATCCTGCAGCACCAGGCGGCCGCCGGCGACCTCGCCGCCGCGTTCGGCAACACGTTCTGGTGGGCGGTCGGATTCACCGCGGTGGCGTTCGTGCCGGCGCTGATGCTGCCGGGCGGCGCGCCGAAGGAGCGGGCCGCGGGCGAGCCTGTGCCGGAGCCGGGATAGGGCGGCGCCTCAGTAGTACACGGTCCGCGTCCGGTGCCGCGGCACCGCCTTGTACCGCGCCCCCTGCCCGCGATTCCACAGCCACACGTCGAGCACCCGCGGCGGCACGCCCATCCGCTCGCCGATCAGCTCGCAGGCGTGCAGCGCGCACGCCCGGATCTCGCGCTCCTCGCGCCCGGGCGGCAGCAGCTCGCCGGCGTCGATGCGGGCGGCCAGGCGGTGGTCGTAGCGGAGCACGCCGTCCATGCGCAGAACGTGAGGCACCAGGTTGTCGGCGAAGATCGTGAGCCGGTCGATGTCGCCGAACTCCGCGACGTCGGCGAGCACGAGGTCGCTCGGCGTGATCTGTGCGCGCTTGTAGAAGCCGCGGTCCTCGAAGAACGGCATGCCCGCCGCCAGCGTCTCCGCCAGCCGCTCGGCCGAGCCGCCCGCCTGCTCGATCACGGCGAGCGGCGTCCGGTCGCCCAGGAAGCGGCCGAGCTCGCGCAGTGCCTCCGCGAACAGGCCCATCAGCTCGTGGTCCGGCTCCTGGCCGAGCACCGCGGCGACCGTCGCGGAGTCGAGCGCCCGCAGCTCGTCTGCCGGCCAGGGGCCCTGGACGCGGAAGCGGTCGGCCAGCGCCCACGCGACCGTGAAGTAGCCGGACGAGCGCGGCCGCTTGCGCAGCGTGGGGAACCAGCCCGAGCCGAAGTTGATCGAGTCGAGCGTGAGGAGGTAGGCGGCCACGTCCTCGCGCGACCCCTCGAGGTAGTGGCGGTCGGGGTCGAGCGCCGGCGGCGGGCCGGGCTCGATCGAGCCCAGCCTGTCGAGGTCGATCGACACCGAGCGGGCGCCGGCGGCGATCTCGGCGCACGAGGAGCGCACCTCGTCGAGCAGGCTCATGCGGCCGCCGCTGCCACGCGCTCGGCGCGGCGCAGCGGCAGGACGAACGCCGCCGTGAGCGCGGCGGCCACCGCCGCCGCCGCGAAGCCGAGCGCCGCCTCGTGGTAGTAGAGCGGCAGCCACACGAGCGGCGCGAGCGCGTTGCCGCCGAACTTGAAGGCCGAGATCGCGGAGATCGCCCCGGCCCGGTTGCGCGGCACCGCCTCGACCACGAGCGTGTTGAGCCCCGCCCACATGAACGTGGAGCCGACCCCGGCGAGCAGCCAGGCGCCCGCCAGCGCCTCGGCGGAGCCGACCAAACCGAGCACCGCCACGCACCCTGCGCACCAGACCGAGGCGCAGACCACGACGAGCACGCGCCCGAACGCGTCGACGGCGGCACCGGCCGGGCGGCCCGCGACCACCCCGGCGGCGCCGAAGCCGGCCAGCAGCAGGCCGCGAGTGGTGCTGCCGAGCTCGAACGCGTCGACCGCGCGCAGCGCCACGAGGAACGCCAGCCCCTGCACGCCCACGAAGGCCGTGAACGCCGCGCCCGCAAGCAGCGCCACGCGGCGCTCGAGCACCGCGCGCAGGCGCGCCGGCTCGGCGTGCTCGCGGGCGGTGTCCGGCGGCGGCAGCGCCGCGAGCGCGACGGCGACCACCGCCGGGGCGTAGAAGGCGATCCGCCAGTCGATCAGCGCCGCCAGCCCGCCGCACAGGGGCGCGAGCATGATCGCCGCGGTCTGCACGGCCGCGAACGTGCCCATGCTGCGGCCGAGCCGCCCGGGCGGCACGATCTCCGCCAGCCCGGCGAGAAGGATCGGGGTGAGGAACGCGTTGGCGGCGCCCTGGCCCGCGCGGCAGGCGATGAACGCGCCGATCCCCGGCGCGAACGCGGCGGCGAGCGAGAAGGCGCCGTACGCGACGTACCCCGTGCGCACGACCCGCCGCCGCCCGAGGCGCTCGGCCATCGTGCCGGACACGAGCTGGAGCGCCGCAAACGGGATCAGGTAGGCGGGGATCGCGGCGGCCACCTCGCCCGTCGTGGCGCCGAACGCGTCCTGCAGCTCGGGGATCAGCACCGCGATCACGGCCCCGCCGAAGGGGCCCAGGAAGCCGCCGACGTACAGCGGCAGCGAGGAGCTTGGCGAGCGCTCGGCCACCGGTGCCAACCCTAGACTCCGCCCGGTGCCAGCTGCCTTCGAGTGCACCGGCCTGGGGAAGCGCTACGGGACGACCGTGGCGCTCACGGGCGTCGACCTCGCCGTCGAGCGGGGCGAGCTGCTCGGCCTGCTCGGCCCCAACGGGGCGGGCAAGTCCACGCTGACCAAGATCGCCTGCGGCCTCGTGCGGGCGGGCTCGGGCGAGGCGCGCGTGGCGGGGGCGCCGGCCGGATCGGCGAGCGCCCGCGCGGCGATCGGCTACCTGGCCGAGCTGTTCCGCTTCCCCGAGTGGCTGACCGCCGACGAGCTGCTCGAGCTGCACCAGCGCCTCGCCGGCGCCGACGGCGGCGCCTCGGAGCGGGCGCGCCTGCTCGAGCTCGTCGGCCTCGCCGACGCGAGCGCGGTCAAGGTCGACGCCATGTCCAAGGGCATGCAGCAGAGGCTCGGGATCGCCCAGGCGCTGGTCGGCCTGCCGCCGCTGCTCCTGCTCGACGAGCCGACCAGCGCGCTCGACCCCGTCGGGCGCCGCGTGGTCCGCGACCTCCTGCTGGAGCTGCGGGGCCGCGGCGTGTCGGTGCTGCTGAGCTCGCATCTGCTGAGCGAGGTCGAGCTCGTGTGCGACCGCGTCGCGATCCTGCACGGCGGCCGGGTCGTCACCCAGGGGACCCCGGCCGAGCTCGCGCGGCCGCGCGGGGTGGAGGTGGACACCGGCGGCGGGTTGCGGCGCTTCGACACGGCCACGCGCGAGGACGTGCCGCGCATCGTGTCGGAGCTCGTCGGCGCGGGCGAGGACGTGTACGGCGTTCGCGTTCTCTCGTCCACGCTCGAGGACGCCTACCTCGAGGCGGTGGGCGCGGCGTGACGGGCGCGCTGGTGGTGGCCCGCTACGCGTTGCGCGAGTGCGTGCGGCGGCGCGTCCTGCTCGTGGTGGCCGTGCTGACGCTCGGCTTCATCGCGCTCTACGCGCTCGGCACGAACGCGGCCTTCAACCACGTCGAGGACCTCGACGGCGGCGAGGCCCTCGACGAGCAGGTGCTCACGGGCTCCACGCTGGTCGGCCTGTCGATGTTCACGACGCTCTTCCTCGGCGCCGTGCTGGCCGCCTTCCTCACGCTCGGCGCCGTGCGCGGCGACGCCGAGCGCGGGCTGCTGCAGCCGCTCGTGGTGCGTCCCGTGGGCCGGTCGGCGCTGCTCGCGGGGCGGTTCGGCGCCGCCGCGCTCGTGTGCTCGCTCTACGTCCTGGCCGTCTACGCGCTGACGGTCGTGATCACCGGCTGGGCGGGCGGCTGGTGGCCGGACAGCATCGTCGGTCCCGGCCTCGGGCTCGTCGTCGGGGTGCTCGTGATCGCGGCGCTGTCGCTGCTCGGCTCGGTCTTCATGACCGCGACAGCCAACGGCATCGCCGTCTTCATGCTGTTCGGCGCCGGCCTGGCCGCCGGGCTGCTGGGCCAGATCGGCGACGCGCTCGACGTCGACAGCCTGGAGACCGTGGCCAACGTCACCTCGTGGGCGCTCCCGTTCGAGGCGCTCTACCAGGCAGGGCTCAACGCGCTCACGAGCGAGGCGAGCGGGGTCACCGGCGTGATCGTGCGGCTGGGGCCGTTCGGAGGCGCCCAGGAGGGCGGGACGCTGCTTTGGCTGTGGACCTTCGCGTACCTAGCCCTGGTGGGCGCCGCCACGCGCGCGGCCTTCGCGCGGCGAGACCTGTAGCGGTCGCGTCTCGGGCCGGGACTATCCTCGCCGGGGTGAGCGCTCCAGCCTCATCCGCGAGCGGCGCGCCCCCGCAGGGGGCGGCACTGCTCGAGGGCCTGAACGAGCCCCAGCGCCAGGCCGTGCTGCACGGCGAGGGGCCGCTGCTCATCCTCGCCGGCGCCGGATCCGGCAAGACGCGCGTGCTCACCCACCGGATCGCGTACCTGGTCGGGACCGGACAGGCGCAGCCGAGCGAGATCCTCGCGATCACGTTCACGAACAAGGCCGCGCAGGAGATGCGCGAGCGCGTGGAGCTGCTGGTCGGCCGCAAGGCGCGCGCGATGTGGGTGATGACCTTCCACTCGGCCTGCGCGCGCATGCTGCGCTCGGACGCCGACAAGCTCGGCTACACCCGCGGCTACACCATCTACGACGAGCAGGACTCGCTGCGTCTCGTGAAGGTCTGCATCGACGAGCTCGACATCGACCCCAAGCGGTTCGCGCCGCGCGGGATCCGCCGGCAGATCTCGGACGCCAAGAACGCGCTGCTCGACGCCGAGGGCTACCGGCTGAAGGTGTCCTCGTTCTTCGAGCAGACAGCGGCCGACGTATACGAGCTCTACGAGCAGCGCTTGCACGCCGCGAACGCGATGGACTTCGACGACCTGCTCTTCCGCAGCGTGAACCTGTTCGAGCTCTTCCCGGAGGTGCGCGACCGCTACCGGCGCGCGTTCCGCCACGTGCTGGTCGACGAGTACCAGGACACGAACATGGCGCAGTACCGCTGGCTGCGGCTGCTGACCGAGGAGCACCGCAACCTGTGCGTGGTCGGCGACGACGATCAGTGTCTTCTGCAGGGCACGCCGATCACGATGGCCGACGGGACGACGAAGCCCATTGAGCACGTGGAGGTGGGCGACGAAGTCCTGTCCAACTACGGAAGCGGCGATCTTCGTCCTGCTCGCGTCCAAAGGAACCACCGCTCCAGCGCGAACGAGGGAATCGTGATCGAGACGGCCTCGGGCCGCCGAATCGTCAGCACGCCGGAGCACATGCACTTTGCCGGCTACCACCGAACCCTGTCACCGCTCGCATACCTCACGTACGCGATGTGGCGGGCGGACAAAGGGTTTCGGGTGGGAACCACGCGGACCTACCCGGAACGCGAACCCACGGTGGTCAGCGGCGCCCATCTGCGGATGGTTCAGGAGCAGGCGGACGCCTCCTGGATCGTCTCGTCACACGAGAGCGAAGCGGAGGCCCGCGCAGCCGAGCTGGAGCTCTCCCTGCGGTATCGGATTCCCACCCTGCCGTTCGAAGCCAGGAAGGGCGCGGGGGCAGCGGAGGGAGTCAGCCAAGACCAGGGCCTCATCGACCGGGTCTTCGACTCCTTTCCGACGATCGCCACAGGGCTGCAGCTGCTCGCCGACCACGGGCTCAGCTTCGACCACCCGCATCACACCCCACACAGCCACGAAGGGCGGCGACGGAATGTCACCGTCACGCTCTGCGGCGACCGGCGCGGGACGACACCCATGCACCTGGTTGCCGTCGGAGGCCAAAATCCTGAGGTGCGGCGCGCCCTCGAGGATTTTGGACTGAGCGTGCGGCCGGCGCGGCGCGGGTCGCTCGGCTGGCGGTACGAGTCCTGCTTCAAGGAATACGCGGAGGCGCTTGCGGTCGTGGACCGGATACAGACCGCGACGCCGGTCAGTGTTCGCCAGGTTGCCCGGCTCGGTGATCGCTCGCGCTGCGGGGAGGGCCGGAACTCGCTGCCCTTCATGCCGGCAGCGTCAGTCAGGCCCGGCATGGTCATGTTCGGAGAGGACGGGGCCTTTGACGTGGTCGAGCGCGTCGAGCGCACGGCCCTGTCCGCCGCGGTCTTCGATCTGGACGTCGAGCACACACACAACTTCATCGCCGGCGGGCTCCTGACGCACAACTCGATCTATGCCTTCAGAGGCGCCGACATCAGAAACATCCTCGAGTTCGAGGACCACTACCCCGACGCCGAGGTCATCAGGCTCGAGCAGAACTACCGCTCCACCGTCACGATCCTGAACGCGGCCAACGCGGTGGTGGCCAACAACCGCGGCCGCAAGTCGAAGACGCTTTGGAGCGACCTCGGCGAGGGCGATCCGGTCCACGTCCGCGAGCTCGACGACGAGCACGCCGAGGCGCGCTTCGTCGTGTCCGAGATCGAGCGGCTGGTCGACGAGGGCGCGTCGCGCGACGAGATGGCCGTCTTCTACCGCACCAACGCGCAGAGCCGGGTGCTCGAGGACATGCTGGTCCGCTACGGCGTCGGGTACCAGGTGATCGGCGGGACGCGCTTCTACGAGCGCGCCGAGGTGAAGGACGCGCTCGCCTACCTGACGATGCTGGTCAACCCGGCCGACGTGGTCGCCTTCCAGCGGGTCGTCAACTCGCCTCGCCGCGGCATCGGCCAGACCTCGCAGGGCCGCATCGTCGGCCACGCCAACACGCTCGGCGAGCCGGTATGGGAGGTGGCGGCCGCGCCGCAGGACGTCCCCGGGCTCGCGGCGGCGGCGATGAAGGCGGTCGACCGCTTCATGTCGGTGATGCTGCGCCTCCGCGAGCGCGCCGAGGGCGGCGCCTCGGTCGGCGACCTGCTGCACGAGACGCTCAACGAGGTCGGCTACATCGAGGCCCTCCAGGCCGAGCGGACGATCGAGTCGCAGGGGCGGCTCGAGAACCTCGAGGAACTGGTGGGCGTGGCGCGCGAGTACGACGCAACGGCCGAGGAGCCGTCCGTGGAGGAGTTCCTTCAGCAGGTCGCGCTCTTCTCCGAGCAGGACGCCCTGCGTGACGAGCAGGGGATCGTCACGCTGATGACGCTCCACAACGCCAAGGGGCTCGAGTTCGGCGTGGTGTTCATGATCGGCTGCGAGGACGGAGTGTTCCCGCACATGCGCGCGATCGAGTCTGGCGACCTCGAGGAGGAGCGCCGGCTCTGCTACGTCGGCATCACGCGCGCGAAGCGCGAGCTCTACATGACCCACGCCCGCTCGCGCACGCTGTTCGGCCAGCGCGACTGGAACCTGCCGAGCCGCTTCCTGACCGAGATCCCGGTCGAGCTGACCGACCGCGACGAGGAAGCCCCGACCGGGCGCGAGGCCGCCGCCACGTGGCAGTCCACGACCGCCGAGCCCGCTCCCGCCGGAGCCGGACCGCGCGCCTCGTTCTCGCTCGGCGACGACGTGGTGCACGCCAACTTCGGCGAGGGCGTGGTCACCGGGATCGAGCCCGGCGGCCTCGTGGTCGTACGCTTCGCCGGCGACGGCTCCGAGCGCAAGCTGATGGCGGATTACGCGCCGCTCAAGAGAAAGGGGTGACCGTGCCCGGCGAGCTGATCGACGGCAAGGCTGTGGCGGCGAGGGTGCGCGAGCGGGTGGCGGCGGAGGTCGAGGAGCTGCGCTCGAGCACCGGGGTGAAGCCGGGCCTCGCGACGATCCTCGTCGGCGACGACCACGCCTCGGCCACGTACGTGCGGATGAAGCGCGAGGACAGCG
Organism: Thermoleophilaceae bacterium; assembly: GCA_036407035.1. Taxonomy (GTDB): domain Bacteria; phylum Actinomycetota; class Thermoleophilia; order Solirubrobacterales; family Thermoleophilaceae; genus JACVRW01. The sequence continues at coordinate 35,784 of DASXAA010000173.1, forward strand.
CCGAGGTCGGGATCGAGTCGTTCCACCACGAGCCCGGCGGCGACGTCTCCGAGGACGACCTCGCCGAGCTGATCCGCTCGCTCAGCGCGGACGAGCGCGTGCACGGCATCCTGCTTCAGCTGCCGCTGCCGGGGCACCTCGACCAGGACGGGCTGATCCCGCTGATCGACCAGGCCAAGGACGTGGACGGGCTCACCCCGATCAACGCCGGCCTGCTGGCGCAGGGGCGCGAGGAGGCCGTCGTCCCGTGCACGCCGGCGGGGGTGATGGAGCTGCTGGGCGAGACCGGCGTGGAGCTCGAGGGCGCCCGCGCGGTCGTGCTCGGCCGCTCGATCCTCGTCGGCAAGCCGCTCGCCGCGTTGCTGCTGGCGGCGAACGCGACGGTCACCCACTGCCACTCGCGCACGCGCGACCTGCCGGCGGTATGCAGGGAGGCGGACGTGCTCGTGGCGGCTGTCGGCTCCCCCCGGCTCGTGACCGCGGACATGGTGCGCGACGGCGCGGTCGTGATCGACGTCGGGACGAACCGCGGCGACCACGGGCTCGTCGGCGACGTGGACTTCGACGGGGTGCGCGAGAAGGCGGCCGCGATCACGCCCGTGCCGGGCGGCGTGGGGCCGATGACGCGGGCGATGCTGCTCGTGAACACCGTGCGGGCGGCGCGTAGGGCGGCGGGCGCGGCAGTGGCGGGTTAGGCCCGCGGATTCGCCGGGCGCGCGGCGCTTACTGCTGCTGGGGGAGGGGGTCGGTCCGGTCCGGTGCCGCCGGGGCCGGGCGTTCGGCGAAGCGTCCGATCCAAGGGCCCTCCTGGGGCCACAATCTAGGAACCTTCCGCGCTGTCGCCCGAGGCAGGGCGCGAAAACCGGGCCCACCCCTGGGCGCCGCGGAGCTGGTGCCGCTCGTAACGCTCGCACTGCTCGGTGGAGCTCGGCCTGATCGCGGCGCGGCTAGGACCCCCGCAGCGGCTCGGCCAGCTCGAAGATGAGGCCCTCCGGTCCACGGAGGTAACAGAGCAGGAAGATGCCCTCGTAGTCGACGATCTCGCCGACCGTGTCCCATCCGGCCGCGCGCATCCGGTCGACGACCGCGTGCAGGTCGTCGACCTTGAAGGCGAGGTGCCGGATGCCCAGGCGATTTGCCGGCGCCGGCGCGCCGTTGCCGTCGGCTTCGGCGGGCGGCGCGTGGAACTTCACGAGCTCGAGCGTGTCGCTCCCGTCGGGGAGGCGGACCATCACGGCCTCGACCCGCGCGTCCGGCAGGCCGATGATGCGGTCGACCCATTCGCCCTCGACGGTCATCGGGTCGCCGCAATCGAACCCCAGCAGCCTGACGAATCTCACGACGGCCGCGAGGTCATCCACCACCACGCCCGCGTGCACGAAGCCGGACACGCCCATGTTCACGCTCCTTGTTTGTCGAGGACGAGCGCCCACGCGAGGCTCGCGAAGGCGGCGAGGCTGGCCGCGACGCGAACGAGGTTCCATGCCGCCCAGCGCGCCTCGTGGAAGTCGTCACGAACGTGCGCGACATCGATCGTGTCGGGATCGCCGGCGGCCTTGATCGCGTCGCCCCGCGGCACGTTGACGGCCAGCGTGATCACGACGACGACGACATAGAGCACGAGCGCCGCGATCACCCAGCCCAGGGCGGGCCTCCCCATGTTCGTAGCGACCGACGCGGCGGTCAGCACGAGCGCCCCGAAGAACGTCCCAGCCGTGAACCACGGGTTGATGATCGCGCGGTCGAGCGCCTGGAAGGCGGCGACGAAGGTGCGATCGTCGGTCGTCTCGAGCCCCGGCATGATGGTGTGCGCGTACAGCGCGAACACGCCGGCCGCCAGCCCCATCGCCAGGGTCGCGGCGAGCAGCAGAACGGTTCGCAGGGTGCTCACCTGTTGCGCTCGTGCTCGTTCATCGGCGGCAGTCAAGCGCACCGCGCGAGGACCCGTCCATGGCCGGAACGATCGGATGGATAAGCCGGCGTCTCGGCCGCGTCCGTCCGCGCCTGACCTCACCATTCGCGCGCACTCGCTCCCTCGCCGACTCCAAAGGAGGCCCGTTGCGCCGTCTGCGCCAGTCGTTGTCCTACGCGAACGTGATGGCCACGCTCGCGTTCTTCATCGCGATCGGGGGCGGCGCGTATGCCGCCGCGACGCTGCCGGCGGGCAGCGTTGGCGCGAAGCAGCTCCGCAAGGGCGCGGTGACGTCCAAGAAGGTCCGCGACCGCTCACTGCTCGCGCGGGACTTCAAGCGCGGCCAGCTGCGCGCCGGACCGCGCGGCGCGCAGGGGCAGCCCGGCCCGAAGGGCGACACGGGCGCGCAGGGTCCGCCCGGCCCGGCGACCGGGCCCGCCGGCGGGGACCTGACCGGGGGCTATCCGAGACCTACGCTCGCGCCCGGCGCGATCGACTCGGTGGCGCTGTTCGCCGACCACGCGATCCCCGCCGCGCGCGTCATACGCGGGAGCAGTCCCTCGCAGGCGGAGTCCGGGCAGCCGCTGAACTGGGGCGCCGAGGTCTTCGACACGGCCGGCCTCTATGAGGGGGCGAGCCCCACGCGCCTGACCGCCCCGGTCGCCGGCATCTACCAGGTCAACGCCTCGGCGATCGTTTCGTCGCTCAGCTCGGGCGCGCTCGCCGACCTGACCCTCCGCGTGAACGGGGCCGACAACGCGGCCACGGAGCGAGGCGTCGAGCACGGATTCGGCTTCGTCATGGACGCGGCGTCCACGCTCGTGTCGCTGGACGCCGGCGAATACGTCGACGCGGTGATCTTCCACAACTCGACGGCGACGCCGTTGCTGCTGCCGGAGTCGAGCTTCACGATGAGCTGGGTCGGACCGCGGTGAGCGGGATCGTCGCCCGCACGGTGGTCCCGCCGCCGGGCGCGCTCTCGACCTCGAACCGGCCGTGCAGCGCCGCCACGCGGTCGGAGAGGCCGCTCAGCCCCGAGCCCTTCGAGGGGTCGGCGCCGCCGCGCCCGTCGTCGGTCACCTCGACCACGAGTGCGCCGTTCCCTCGTGCGACCGTCACGAGGGCCGACTCGGCCTCGGCGTACTTCGCGACGTTCGTGAGCGCCTCCGACACCACGAAGTAGGTCGCCGACTCCACGCCCTCCGGCAGCCGCTCGTTCACGCGCCCGCGCACCTCCACCGGCAGCGACGCTCGCGTCGCGAGCGCGCCGAGCGCGGCGTCGAGGCCGCGCGTGCTGAGCAGGCCGGGGTGGAGGCCGCGTGCGAAGTCGCGCAGCTCGTCGATCGCGAGGCCGAGCTCCTCGCGGGCGGCGGCGACCATGCGGCGTCCCTCCACGGGGTCGTCCTCGATCCGGTTCTCGGCCATCCGCAGCGCCAGGGCCAGCGACACGAGCCGCTGCTGGGCGCCGTCGTGCAGGTCCCGCTCGAGGCGCCGGGCGGCGGTGTAGCCCGCCTCCACGATCCGGGCGCGCGAGGCGCTCAGCTCCTCGACCTTCACGCGCAGCTCCGCCTCCAGGCCCTCGCGCTGGAACGCGAGCGCCGCGCCGTCCGCGATCGCGCGCACGAGCTCCGGCTCGTCGACCCCGGCCGCGTCGTGGACGATCGCGCCCACGGGCAGCCCGTCGAGCTCCACAGGCGTCACGGCGCGACCGTCGCCCTCGGCCGGCAGCCGCAGCTCGCGCCCGCGCTCGTCGACGTAATGACCCGCCTCGGGGATCCAGTACGCGACCTGGACGCTCTCGTCGCCGAGGGCGCCCGCGAGCACGTCCCGCAGTTCGCGCGGCTGGAGCCCGGCCCGCAGGCGGGCGATCAGGTCGCCCACCGTCTCGCCGCGGGTCACGGCGCTGCGGGCGAGCCCGACCAGGAAGCACCACGGCACCGCCGCGAGCGCGAGGATCGTCGCGAGCTCGGCGATCTGGTGGACGGGGTCGAGGCCCGCGGTGTCCGCGGCGAACACGACGACGAGCGCGCAGCCCGCGATCACCCCGGCCACCAGCACCGGCGCGAGCGCGCGCCGCTGGCGGGCCGCGCCGCCACGCCAGCGCTTCCACATCACGCGCGCGACGAGCGCGAAGATCACGAGCCCGCCGAGGCTCGACAGCACGTCGAAGACCGACGAGGCCGCCTTGCTGTGCACGATCATCAGGGCGTTGTCCGGGCAGCCGTCGCATCCCCCGTCGAGGGAGGGCTGCGTGAACACGCCGGCCAGCAGCAGGCCGACGATCGCGGTGAAGTAGGCGGCGGCGGTCAGGCGGCGGTCGGCGCGCGACTCGAGCCGGCCGGTCGGGAAGGCGAGCAGCAGGTGCACGGTCACGGCCAGGTAGAGCGCCGAGAGCCAGCCGCCGATGGAGAAGATCAGCGGGACGTTCGAGAGCGTGAGGCCCTCAACGAACCACGCGAACCCGGCGCCGACCATGAGCGCCCCGAAGCGGTTCTCGGGGCGCCGCCACCAGGCGTAGATGCCGACCCCGACGAAGCTGAGCCCGACGACCACCACGACCGCCGCCAGGACGCCGGCGTCGTCCACGTGGTCGGTCCGGATCGCCATCGCGACCAGCGCGGCAGCGAACACGACCGCCGCGACGCCGAGCGCGACCAAGAGGCGCGCCAGCCGCGCTCCGCGGCCCGCGGCCGCCGAGGTGGTCTCAGCCTCCGAGCGCGGTCCGCGCGAGGTCCAGCGCGGAGCGCGGATCGAGTCCATAGCGCTCCTCGTACCGCTTTGCGGCCTCGTCGTCAACCATCGCGAGCACGAGCTCCTCGCGCGACGAGCCCGCCTTGCACGCCACCCGGTCGAGCGCCACCATCGCGGCGTCCTGGATGATCCCGGGCAGGCCGCCGCTGCCGGGCAGGTCGCGGTCGTCGCAGGGATCGGCGATCGTGACCGCCGGGGGCTTGTCCGTCCTCGCTACCAGCGCGTAGGCGGCGGGCACGAGCAGCGTCGCTCCGACGGCGGCGACGGCGAGCCTGGGGGAGGAGACCGCCTCGCGCGTGGCGAGCGCGACGGCCGCCAGCAGCGCGAGCGCCCCGCCGATCAGGAACGCGACCGAGAAGCCGTCGTTCACGCCGGCCACGAGCGTCTCGTCGGCGCGCCGCCGCATCTCGTCGTAGGCCTCGAGGTCGTCGTCGTCCACGTCGTCGCGGTGATCGGCGAACGCCTTGTCGAGCCCGCCGCGCGGGTCCTCCGACTGCACGCTGCTCGCCAGGTCGGGCGCGAGGTCGAGCTTGATGCGTGGGTCGATCGGCGCGTCGAGCACGACGGCGGCGCCCTTCTCCTTGGTGGTCTCGAGCGTGGTGTTCAGCTCGTGCTGGGCGATCGGCGCGAGCAGCACCAGAGCGAGCGCGATGCCGGCGTGGCGGACCGACAGCAGCGCCGCCGCGTGGCGCCCGGTCGACTCCGGGAGCAGCTCGCCCGCGACCGCCGGAAGGGCGAGCCCCATGCCGACGCCCACCAGCAACTGCGGCACGACCGTCCACGCCACCGACGCGGTTGGCACGAACGCGAGCGACGCCGTGCCGGCAGCCACGAGCAGCGAGCCGCCCGCGGCGCGGGTGGCCGCGGGGCCCCGGATGCGCGCCGAGGCGAGCGCCGCCAGCGGCATGATGCTGACCGCCGCCGCGGCGGCGAGCGGCTCGACGCTCCAGCCGCTGATCAGCAGCAGCACGGTCAGGAACAGCGCGGCGGCCAGCGCGCCCGAGAGGAGCGCGAGGGCGATCACGCGGTCGAGCGGCAGGCGCGCGTCGGCCGCGGGGCGTCTCGCGGCGGGGGCGTCCCGGCGCCGCGGCGCCCGCAGGTAGGCCGGAAGGGCCAGCAGGACCACCGGCGCCTGGATCAGGAAGATCGAGCGCCAGCCGAACGCCTGGGTCAGCGCGCCCCCGATGGCCGGACCGGCGGCGGTGCCGAGCAGGAGCGCCAGCCGCCATCCGCGGGCGCCCGCCTCCGTGTGGCCGATCAGCGCGTAGGAGCACACGAGCACGGCGGCGCCGCCGGTGGCCTGGACGCCGCGAGCGACGAGCAACGGCGTGAGCGACTCTACGAGCCCGCAGGCGAGCGCGCCGCCGCCGAAGAG
>DASXAA010000174.1:0-12416 GCA_036407035.1 Thermoleophilaceae bacterium
GCGCCGCCGGCCGGCGCAGACGAGCCAGACCCCCTCCCCAGCCAAGCAGCGTCCCATCCCGCCCATAAGCCCCGCCCCACACACCCCGACCGCAGCGGCCCAGGCCAGCGCCTGCAGCAGACCGTGGAATCAACCCCTAGACGGTTGATTCCTCGTCTGGTCGTTAGGCGGCGAGGTCGGCGAAGGTGGGGGTGGGGCGGCCGAGTAGGTGGTTGAGCCAGCCGCCGGCGGCGAGGGCGAGAAGTTTGCTGGCGACGCGGGCGCGGATGCCGGGCAGGGTGCGGGCGCGGTGGCGCTCGAGGCCGAGTCGGTCTTTGAGCGTCCAGAAGACGGACTCGATCAGTTGGCGGATGCTGGAGAGGTGGAGGCCGTTGTCGGGCTCGTCGGCGCGGCTCGGTCGCAGCACCTTGGCCTGGAAGCGCTCTGCCACCGCCTGCTCGAAGCCATCGCCGGCGTAGCCCTTGTCGCAGATAAGCGCCTCTCCGCCGTGTAGCGCGATCGGCAGCAGCCGCAACGCCACCTCGCGCTCCTTCTGGTCGGCTGGGGCGAGGATCGCCGCCCGCGGCGTGCCGTCGGGGGCGCAGGCTAGGTGCAAGCGCATGCCCCAGAACCAGCGCGAGTGTGCGCGGCAGTAGCCATAGCCGCAAGCGTCGGCGAGCTCGGAGCGACGGGCGGTCTCGAGCGAGCGGCCGCATTCCACCGGGGTCGAGTCGAGCAGCACGATCTGGTCGCGGCTGCCAGGGCAGTCGGTCGCGAAGACGGCCGTCAACCAATCGATCGTCTCGGCCAGTCGCCGCCGGCGCTTGAGGTAGCCGGGCTGCTTGGGCAGCTCGGGAAACAGGTGCGAGAGCCGCTTCGAGGCGACCGCCAGGAACTCGCGATCGGAGCCGATGTCCATCACCGCCTGAGCGACGCAGAGCGAGACGACCTCCGCGTCGGTCACCCTGCGCCGGGCGTTCTTCGGCCGCTCAGGCAGGAGATCGTCAGCGGTGCAGAACACCGCAACGAGCAACAGGTCGAGGTCGGCGAGCATCGTGGCCCCCTTCGGGTCGACGGCGCGAACTGAGCACCGCCGACTTCGACCTTTGCTCGCCAAAGCCCTCCCACGCCCACCGCAGCGCGGAATCAATCATCCAGGGGCGGCGCGGGGCGCTAGGGGTGCCCGGTCAGCTTCGCCTCTGGCGCGTGCACCTCGTCCTCCCCGACGGGCTCGTCCAGCTGCCGCGACAGCCACGCCGCCGCGGCCGACGAGCCGATCGCGAGCGCGAGCACACCGCGGCGTGCGGCGGCCGGGATCGAGTCACCGGCGAGGAACGTGGCCGCGGCGTCCACTCCGTCGGCGACCGCGCAGGCCTCGAGCCATCCGCGCACGGGCGCCCCGCGATCGAGGGCGACCACGACGCCGAGCCCGAGCACCGCGTCCCGGACGCCGAACGCGCGCGCGATCAACTTGACCGCCGGTCGACGGGCGTCGTCGCCGATCCAGACGCGCCCCGCCACGCCCGGCATGACGACGTTCCAGAGGCCGATCGCGATGCGTCCGCGCGCCTGCGTCAGCGCCATGTCCCGCGGTTCCACAGGCGGGATCGTATTCAGAGCTGCACGTCCGGGTGGCGGGCGGCGAGGTGCTCGGCGAGGGCCTCGCGCACCCGCCGCCGCTCCTCCGCGCTCGACATCCGGAAACGGCCGAGCAGCTCGCGCTGGCCCTCGAGCGGGAGCCCGGCGATCTCCCAGCGCACCGCGAGCCGCTCGAAGAGGAACTCGACCTTTCGCTGCCAGCGATCCTCGGCGCTCGCGGCCGGCCGCGCGTGGAGCTGCTCGAGCTGGCGCAGCGTGCCGGCGCTCAGCTCGTCGCGCAGCGTGAGGACGTTGCCCTCGGCGTCCGTGTAGTCGGAGGTCGAGACGCTCTCGGTGGCGCCGCCGTCCCCCGCTCGGCGCCGCTTGCGCTCGCGCTTTCCCATGGGCGGGAGGCTAGAGCCCGCGTCTCACGGCACCTCCGCCTCGCGCGCCGGCTCCGCCTCCGTCCGATCGGCGACGAACGGCGGCAGCTGCGCCAGCGCCGCGCGCGCGTCGGGCGCCTCGACCACCCACCACGCGTGGTGGCCGCCCTCGACGCACGAGCTCACGGCACGGCCGTGGCGGAGCGGGCTGCGGAACCCCTTCCAGGCCGCCGCGGCCGCCCCGCACTCGTGCGGCTCGTGGTGATGGGTGAGGACGAACAGCGTCATCGGCCGCTGCCGATCGGAATAAGCCGCACGCCGCGCGCGTCTAACCCGGAACGCGAATCAGAGGAGCTCCGAGAATGACCACATACGTGCTGGGCAGCCACGAGCGCGAGCGAGAGCGGCTCGCCCACCAGTCGAGCGCCCTCGCGGACGTCACCGAGCGATTCCTGCTCGCCGCCGGCCTCGGGCCCGGCATGCGCGTGCTCGACCTGGGCGCCGGGATCGGAGACGTGGCCGCCGTCGCGGCCCGAATCGTCGGGCCGGGCGGCGAGGTCGTGGGCGTGGAGCGCGACCCCGCCATGATCGAGGCGGCGACCGGCCGGCTCGCCGAGGAGCTCCCGATCCGGCTGGTCCAGGGCGACCTGACCGAGCTCGACCTCGACGAGCCGCCCTTCGACGCCGCCATCGGCCGCTTCATACTCATGCACCTGACCGACCCCGCGGCGGCCGTGAGCGCCGCCGCGCGCCACGTGCGCGCGGGTGGCATCGTCACCTTCCAGGAGTCGACCCCCAGCGAGGTGCGGGTTCATCCGCCCCTCCCGAAGACCGAGGCGCTGATCGACCTCCTGATGCGGGTCTCGCACCGCATGGGCCCGGACCTCCGCGCCGGGGACAACCTGCGGGCCACGTTCCTCGCCGCCGGGCTGCCCGACCCCGAGCTGCGCCTCGAGGCGCTGATCGGCGGCCGTCCGGACGCACCGGTGTACGACATGCTCGCCGGCATCACCGAGACGCTGCTCCCGGAGATCGAGCGCAGGGGCCTGGCGCGGCCCGGCGAGATCGACCCCTGGCGGCTCGCCTCGGAGCTGCGCCGGGAGGTCGGCCGCGCCGGCGGCGTGCTCGTGGCGCCGCCGCTGGTCGCGGCCTGGGCGCGCGTGCCGGACTGAGGCGTCATCCGGACGCCGCGAGCGGGAGGCGGATCGGCATGGGCCGATCGTGCCCGCGCGCGCGCCGTCACGGTATGGGTAGGTCTTCCCGACCTGATCCCGATCGCTTGCGGCCGAGCGCCCCTTGGGCGACGATCGACGTGAATTGGGGGCCGACTCGACCAGACCCCTCATCGGCAGGGCTCGCGAGCTCGAGGCGATCGTGGCGGCGCTCGCGTCGGTCCGCCGCGGGCGCGCCGGCACGTGCGTGGCGTTCGCCGGCGCGCTCGGGCTCGGCAAGAGCAGCCTGATGCGCGAGCTGGAGGGGCGCGCCGACGCCCGCGGCGACCTCGTGCTCACCGGCCAGGGGTCCGAGTGGGAGGCGGGCATCCCGTACGGCGTCACCTCCGACGCACTGAGCGACTACCTGGCCTCGCTGCCCGCACCCGATCTCGAGCGAGTCACCGACGGCCTCGCCGCCGACCTGGGCGTGGCGCTGCCCGCCGTGGCGTCCGCGCCGCCCGGCGGCGCGGCGGTGGAGGCCGAGCGCTACCGGACCCACCGGGCGCTGCGCGAGCTGGTCGGCCGGCTCGCCGACCGCCACCCTCTGGTGCTCGCCCTCGACGACCTCCACTGGGCGGACGGCGAGACCGCCGAGCTCGTGGCCCACCTGATCAGGCACCCGCCGCCCCGCACGCTGCTCGCGCTGGCGTACCGGCCGGCCCAGGTCGCCGCCGCGGTGGCCGCGGCGGTCGAGCGCGGCAGCCGCGACGGGCGCTGCGAGCTGCTCGAGCTGCACCCGCTGACCGAGGCGGAATCACGCGAGGTGCTCGGCGAGCGCGTCCCGCCGGCCACACGCCCCAACGTCGTGCGCGAGAGCGGCGGCAACCCGCTCTTCCTCGAGCAGCTCGCCCGAGCGGCGGGCGAGGTCGCCGGCGCCACCGCGGCGGGCGCGCCCGCCGACGCCGACGTGCCGCCCGTCGTGCTCGCCGCGATCGAGAGCGAGCTGGCCGCGCTCGGGCCGCCGGAGCGCGCGTTGGCCCAGGGCGGCGCCGTGGCGGGCGAGCCGTTCGAGATCGAGCTCGCCGCGGCGGCCGCCGATATGAGGGAGGGCGACGCCCTGCCCGCCCTCGACGCTCTACTCGCCGCCGACCTCGTCCGCACCACCGACGCCCCGCGCCGCTTCGTGTTCCGCCACCCGGTCGTGCGGCGCGCCGTTTACCAGGCGGCCGGCGCGGGCTGGCGCCTCGGCGCCCACGGCCGCGTCGCCGCGGCGCTCCGCTCGCGGGACGCCCCGCTCGCCCGCATCGCCGAGCACGTGGAGCGCTCGGCGCGACCGGGGGACGAGGAGGCCGCGGCAACGCTGCTCGAGGCCGGGCGCGCGGCGGCGACGCAGGCCCCCGCCACGGCGGCGCGGCTGTTCCAGGCGGCGCTCGACCTGCTGCCCGCCGGCGACGCCGCCCATCGGCTCGAGGCGCTGGTGTCGCTGGCCACCTCACTCGGCGCGGCGGGCCGGCTCGAGGAGGCGCGCGAGACGCTATGGGAGGTGCTCGGCGAGCTGCCGCCCGAGCGGCACGACCTGCGCGCCCGGGCCGCCACGTTCATCGCGCGGCTGGACCACGCCCTCGGCCGCCAGGGCGAGGCGCGCGCACTGCTCGACCTGACGCTCGGCGAGCTGCCCGAGCCGCGGTCGCGGGAGGGCGCCGCGCTGATGCTCGAGCTCGTCATGGACCACCTCTTCACGGCCGAGTTCGAGCCGATGCGGGTGCTGGCGGACTCCGCGCTCGAGCTCTCGCGCGAGCTGGGAGATCCGCTGCTCGAGGCGGCGGCGCTGGCCGGCATCGCGCACGCCGCGCAGAACAGCCGCGACATCCCGGGATCGCTGGCGGCCGCGTCCGAGGCGGCGGCGATCCTGGACACGCTCGACGACTCCCGCTGCGCCCCGCTGCTCGAGACGTTCTGGTGGCTGGCGTCCGCGGAGGACGTGCTCGAGCGCTGGGACGCCTGCCTGCGCCACGCCGACCGCGGCATCCGCCTGGCGCGGCGGTTCGGCGTGAGCTTCGTGTTCGTGGCGCTGACCCACACGCTCGCGGTCGCGCTCGGGTGGCACGGCAGCCTGGCCCGCGCGCGGGAGGCGGCGGAGGAGACCGTGGACGCCTCGCACCTGTCGGGCAACCAGACCTCGCTCGCATACGCGTACACGACGCAGTGCTTCGTGCTCGGCCAGGCCGGCGAGGCGCGCGAGGCGGTGGCCGCGGGCGAGCTGGGCGCGGAGCTGGGCCGTCAGCTGAAGCGCGGCCTGTACGTGGCGCTGCCGCACGCCAACCTCGGCGCGGCGCTGGTCGCAGCCGGCCAGCCGGAGCGGGCGCGCACGCAGCTGCTCGAGGCGCGCTCGCGCGGGGCGCTCGACCACTGGGTCGGCCGCTGCTGGTGGGAGATCTGGATGTCGGGCGCCGAGCTGGCGCTCGGCAATCTCGACGAGGCCGAGCGGTGGGCGAGCGCCGCGGAGCGGACCGCCGAGGAGATGGGACTGGCGGGGCGGCGGGGCTCCGCCCTGGCGGCGCGCGCCGCGGTCACGCTGGCGCGCGGCGACGTGCCCGCCGCCGCGTCGGCGGCGCTTGAGGCCGCGGAGCTGCTCGAGGGCTGCGGGCGGACGCCGGACGGTGCCCGAGCGCGGATCCTGGCGGCGCGCGCGCTGGCGGCCGGCACCGTCGGAGCCGGCGCGCGCGACGGCGGCGAGCCGCGCGACCCGGACGACGCCGGGCCGGCGGCTGCGGTCGCCCAGCTCGAACGCGCCCGCGCCGTCCTGAGCGAGGCCGGCGCGCCGCGGCTCGCCGACGAGGCCGCGCGCGAGCTGCGGAAGCTCGGGCTGCGCGTGACCCGGCCGGGCGGGCGTGCCGCGTCCGCGGACGGCGTCGGGTCGCTCAGCGCCCGCGAGCGTGAGGTGGCCGAGCTTGTCGCGGCCGGACACACCAACGGCGAGATCGCCGCCGCCCTGCACCTGTCGGAGAAGACGGTGGCGAACCACCTGACGCGCATCTTCACGAAGCTCGAGATCTCGTCGCGGTCGGCGCTGGCGGCGGCGGTGGGGCGGGGGGAGTGAGACCCGCGCGGTCCGGCGGGTGCCCGGCTTACTGCGCCCGGGAAGGGGTCGGTCCGGTTCGGCGCGCGCGGACCGGCCGTCTCGAAGAAGAAAGTGATTTAGAGGGGCTCCTGGCCCCACAATCGACCAACCTTCAGCGATTTCGCTCAAGGAAGCGCGCGAAACCGGGCCCACCCCTGGTTGCTGCTGTAAGCGCCCGAGCCCGGGCGGCGCTACGCGACCACAGGCGCCGCCGCCGGCGCCTTGGAGAACATCAGGTCGCCCTCCGCGGCGTCCACGACGACCCGGTCCCCCGCCCCGAACTCGCCCTCCAGCAGCCTCAGCGCCAGCTTGTCCACTAGCCGCTTCTGGATCACCCGCTTCAGCGGGCGCGCGCCGTAGGTCGGGTCGTAGCCGAGGTTCGCCAGCAGCGTGCGGGCGTCGTCGGTCAGCTCGACCTCCACGCCGCGCTCCGCCACCCGCGCCACCAGCTTCGCCACCTGGAAGTCCACGATCTGCGCGATCTCGTCGCGCGACAGCTGGTGGAACTCCACGATCTCGTCGAGCCGGTTCACGAACTCCGGCTTGAACGTCGCGCGCACTCCCTCGATCCCGCCGGGCACGTTTGAGGTCATGATCACGACCGTGTTCTTGAAGTCCACGGTGCGCCCCTGGCCGTCGGTCAGGCGACCGTCGTCCATCAGCTGCAGCAGCACGTTGAACACGTCGGCGTGCGCCTTCTCGATCTCGTCGAGCAGCACGACCGAGTACGGCCGGCGGCGCACGGCCTCGGTCAGCTGGCCGCCCTCCTCGTAGCCCACGTAGCCGGGCGGCGCGCCCACCAGCCGCGACACGGAGTGCTTCTCCATGTACTCCGACATGTCGATCCGCACCATCGCCTGATCGGAGTCGAACATGAACTCGGCCAGCGCGCGGGCGAGCTCGGTCTTGCCGACGCCGGTCGGGCCGATGAAGAGGAACGTGCCGATCGGCCGGTTCGGGTCCTGCAGGCCGGCGCGCGAGCGGCGCAGCGCGTTCGAAACGGCCTCGACCGCCTCGTCCTGTCCGACGACGCGCTCGTGCAGCCGCCCCTCCATGTGGATCAGCTTCTCGACCTCGCCCTCCATCAGCTTGGAGACGGGGATGCCGGTCCACTTGGCGACGACCTCGGCCACGTCCTCGTCGTCGACCTCCTCCTTCAGGAAGCCACTATCGCCGTCGGTGGCCGCCTCGGCCTCGGCCAGCGCGCGCTCCAGCTCCGGGATCTCGCCGTACTTGAGCTCGGCGGCCCGCTGGAGGTCGGCGTCGCGCTCCGCGCGCTCCACCTCGTGGTGGGCGCGCTCGAGGCCGGCCTTGACGTCGCGCACGGCGGCGATCGCGTCCTTCTCGCGCTGCCACTGTGCCTTCATCCCGCTCGAGCGCTCGCGCAGGTCGGCGAGCTCGCGCTCGATCGCCTCGCGCCGCGCGACCGACGCCTCGTCGGTCTCCTTCTCGAGCGCCTGGCGCTCGATCTCGAGCTGCATGATGCGGCGCTCCACCTCGTCGATCTCGATCGGCATCGAGTCGATCTCGATGCGCAGCCGCGAAGCGGCCTCGTCGATCAGGTCGATCGCCTTGTCAGGCAGGAAGCGGTCCGCGATGTAGCGCTGCGAGAGCGTGGCCGCGGCGATCGTCGCGGAGTCCTGGATGCGCACGCCGTGGTGCACCTCGTAGCGCTCCTTCAGCCCGCGCAGGATCGCGATCGTGTCCTCCACGCTCGGCTCCTCGACGTAGACGGGCTGGAAGCGGCGCTCCAGCGCGGCGTCCTTCTCGATGTGCTTGCGGTACTCGTCGAGCGTGGTCGCGCCGACCGCGCGCAGCTCCCCGCGCGCGAGCATCGGCTTCAGCAGGTTGGCGGCGTCGACGGCGCCCTCCGCGGCGCCCGCGCCGACGATCGTGTGCAACTCGTCCATGAAGAGGATCACGCGGCCCTCGGCCTCGGCGATCTCCTTCAGCACGGCCTTGAGCCGGTCCTCGAACTCGCCGCGGTACTTGGAGCCCGCGATCAGCGCGCCGATGTCGAGCGCGATCACGCGGCGGTCGCGCAGCGAGTCGGGCACGTCGCCCGAGACGATCCGCTGCGCCAGGCCCTCGACGATCGCGGTCTTGCCGACGCCCGGCTCGCCGATCAGCACCGGGTTGTTCTTCGTGCGCCGCGACAGCACCTGGATCACGCGCCGGACCTCGTCGTCGCGGCCGATGACCGGGTCGAGCTTGCCCTGCTCGGCGGCGTCGGTGAGGTCGCGGCCGAAGCGCTCGAGCGCCTGGTACTTGTCCTCCGGGTTCTGGTCGGTCACGCGGTGCGGGCCACGCACCTGCTCGACGGCCTCGAAGAGCTGGTCGCGCGAGGCCCCGGCATCGACCTTCGGGTCGGCCGCGAGGGCGAGCAGCAGGTGCTCGGTCGAGACGTACTCGTCGCCGAGCCCGCGCGCCTCCTCGTCGGCGTGCTGGAGCAGCTTGATCAGGTCCTGTCCGAGGGCGGGCGCCGCGGCCTCGCCGGTGACGGTGGGGAGCGCGTCGAGCGCCTCGTTCGCGCGCCGGCGGACCCGCTCGGGGTCGGCGTTCGCGCGCCGCAGCACGGGCACGACGATGCCGCCGTCCTGCTCAAGCAGCGAGACGAGCAGGTGCTGCGGCGTGACCTCGGGGTTGCGACGAGTGCCCGCCAGCCGCTGCGCGGCGGCGAGCGCCTCCTGGGACTTGACTGTGAAGCGATCGGCTTGCATAGAAAATCTAAGTGTCTGTATAGCAGGTCAGGCCGAGTGCGACCACCCCGGCGCGCCACGAATTCGCTAGCTTGCCGCCATGGCCTCGAACTGGCCTGAGCTCCGCTACGGCGGGTGGAGCGCCACCTGCGACACGCTCCACGCCCACACCCAGCTGCTCGGCAAGCTGGCCGTCGCGCTCGCCCCGCCGGAGCCACAGCTGCAGCACGCGGCGCTCCGCGTGACCGCCCGCGGCTGGGAGACGCCCCCACTCCCGGCGCCCGACGGATCGGGCGCGCTCGTCGTCGCCCTCGACCTGCACCAGCACGAGGCCGTGGTCGAGCACAGCGACCGCAAGTTCCGGCGGGTCCCGCTCACGCCCGACCGCGCGGTGGCCGACGTGACCCACGAAGTACTCGAGGCCGTTCGCGGCCTCGCCGGCGCGGTCGAGATCGACCCCACGCCGCAGGAGGTCCCGTGGAGCGTCCCGCTCGACGAGGACCGCGAGCACTCGACCTACGACCCCGGCGAGGTGGCGGCCTACTTCGCCGCCGCCACGCGAGCCGCGCTAGTCCTCGCCGAGTTCCGCGCGCCCTACCGGGGGCGCTCCACGCCGGTCAACGCGTGGTGGGGATCGTTCGACCTCGCGGTGAACCTCTTCTCGGGCGAGCCGGCACAGCCCCCGTCCGACGACTTCATCATGCGCAACGCGATGGACGCGCAGGAGGTCGCCGTCGGCTGGTGGCCGGGCGACCCGCGCTACGAGAAGGCCGCCTTCTACGCGTACGCGCACCCGGCGCCCGAGCACTTCTCGGACGGCGAGGTCGACCCCGGGCCGGCGCGCTGGGAGCCCGAGCTCGGCGAGTTCGTGCTCGACTGGGACGACGTCCGCGCGGCCGCCGACCCGCACGCCGCCGCGCTCGAGTTCGCCCGCTCGGCGTTCGGCCACGCCTGCCGGGTCTGCGAATGGGAGCCGGCGCTGCTCGCCAGCGCCCACGGCACGCCGCCGCCGGTCGCCTGAGCTAGAGGCCGAACGCCTCTCGCCGCTGCTCGGGCACCAGGTCCGTGTACTCGCGGTGCTTCTGGAGGTACGCCTTGACGAAAGGACAGATCGGCAGCACCTCGAGCTCGCGCCGCCGCGCGTCGTCGAGCGCCTCGCCGATCAGCGCCGAGCCCACGCCGCGCCCCCCGAACGCGCCGTCGACCTCGGTGTGCGTAAGCGAGATCACCCCGGGACTCAGGCGATAAATGAGCAGGCCGGCCGGCTCACCGTCCACCGTCACCTCGTAGCGCTCTTCATCGGCGTTGTCGCGCACCTCGATGGCCACGCGCGGGATGCTACGGCGGCCCGCTTCGCGGCGCCAGCGGCTCGGCCGGCCGCCTGCGCGCAAATGGAACATCTCGACCCAGGGTTATCAATTCCCCGGGCCCGGGCATGGACCCTCGCGAGGGAGAGACCGTGGCGCTGCTCGACATCGAGGAGCTGATCGTCCGCTTCGGGGGGGTCACCGCGCTGGATGGCCCGACGCTGGAGGTCGAGGCCGGACAGATCTGCGGCCTGATCGGTCCCAACGGGGCCGGCAAGACCACGCTCTTCAACTGCGTCAGCCGGCTCTACACGCCGCGGTCCGGGCGCATCGTCTTCGACGGCACGGACCTGCTCGCGCAGGCCCCGCACGAGATCTCGAGGCTCGGAATCGCGCGGACGTTCCAGAACCTCGGCCTCTTCCCGACGATGAGCGTGCGCGAGAACGTGATGCTCGGCGCCTACCACCGCAACCGGCCGGGGCTGGTCGCCTCGGCGCTGCGCCTGGGCGCGGCCGGGAGCGAGCGCGCGCTGCGCTCCGAGGCCGACGACGTGCTCGGCCGGCTCGAGCTCGACGAGCTGGCCGGCCACGCCGCGACCGGGCTCCCCTACGGCACGCTCAAGCGGGTGGAGCTCGCCCGCGCGCTGCTCCAGCGGCCGCGGCTGCTGATGCTGGACGAGCCGGCAAGCGGCCTGAGCCACTCCGAGGCGGCCGACCTGGCGGACCTGATCCGGGCGCTCCGCGACGAGCTCGACCTGACCGTACTGCTCGTGGAGCACAACATGAGCCTCGTGATGGGGCTGTGCGAGCACGTCGTCGTGCTCGACCTCGGCCGCAAGATCGCCGAGGGCCCGCCGCGCGAGGTGCAGGAGCACCCGGCCGTCGTGGAGGTCTACCTGGGGACGCCGGCATGACGCTCCTGCGGGTGGAGGACCTGACCGCCTCCTACGGCCCGGTCCAGGTGCTCGAGGGCATCGGGTTCTCGGTGGACGAGGGCCGCCGCGTGGCGATCCTCGGGCCGAACGGCGCCGGCAAGACCACCACGCTCCGCGCGCTCACGGGCCTGGTCAGCATGAGCGGCACGGTCGAGTTCGACGGCCGCGACATCGGCGCCCGGAGGACTGCCGAGATCACGCGCGAAGGGATCGCGCACGTGCCCGAAGGCCGCGGCACGTTCCCGTCGCTGACCGTCGAGGAGAACCTGCGCCTCGGCGCCTACACGCGCCGCGACGGCGGCTCGGTCAAGGCCGACCTGCGCCGCTGCTACGGCTGGTTCCCGCGCCTCGAGGAGCGGCGGCGCCAGCCCGCGGGCAACCTGAGCGGCGGGGAGCAGCAGATGCTCGCGGTCGGGCGCGGGCTGATGCTGCGCCCGCGCCTCCTGATGATCGACGAGCCCTCGCTCGGGCTCGCGCCGATCATGACGAAGCAGCTCTTCGCGCTGCTCGACCGGATCGCGAGCGAGGAGGGCACGACGGTGCTGATGGTCGAGCAGAACGCGAACCTCGCGCTCGACTTCGCCGACTACGCGTACGTGCTGGAGGCGGGACGGATCGCGCTCGCCGGGGATGCGGACGAGGTCAAGGGCAACGACGAGGTACGGCGCTCGTACCTGGGCTACTGAGGGGGGAGGCATGGAGCGCTTCATCCAGGTGACCGTCGACGGAGTGGCGACCGGCTCGATCTACGGCGCCCTCGCGCTCGCGCTCGTCCTGATCTTCCGCTCGACCGGGGTCGTGAACTTCGCCCAGGGCGAGATGGCGATGTTCACGACGTTCGTCGCGTGGTCGCTCAACCACCACATGTCGTACTGGCCGGCGTTCCTGCTCACGCTCGTGCTCGCCTTTGCCGGGGGCGTCGCGATCGAGCGGCTCGTGATCCGGCCGGTCGAGAACGCGTCGCCGCTCACGCTGATCATGGTCACGATCGCGCTGTTCGTGATCCTCAACGGGCTCGCGTCGTGGATCTGGGGCGGAGAGACGCGGAACTTCCCGAGCCCGTTCAGCGGCGTCGTCGAGATCGGCGGCGTCACGCTCTCGAAGCACGAGCTGGGCGTGATCGCGGTGACGCTGATCGTGCTCGCGCTCCTGTGGACGTTCTTCCGCTACACACGGCTCGGGCTCGCGATGCGCTCGGCGGCGATCGGGCCGACGACGAGCCGGCTGCTCGGCGTGCGCGTCGGCTGGATGCTCGCGCTC
>DASXAA010000175.1:0-6048 GCA_036407035.1 Thermoleophilaceae bacterium
CGGTGGCCGCTCTGGCGGATCCAGTCGAGCATCTTCACCAGCTCGAGCTGCAGGAGTGCGAGCTCGCGCTGGAACTCCTTGCGCGACATGCCGGCGATGGCGCCGTCCGCGGTGTGCCCGTCCTCCTTGTGCTTGGTCGAGCCCGTTCGCGGCATGCTACGACCCGGCGACGGCCGCCTGCGCCGCGGCCACGCGCGCGATCGGCACGCGGAAGGGCGAGCAGCTGACGTAGTCGAGCCCGGCCCCGTGGCAGAACCGGATCGAGTCCGGGTCGCCGCCGTGCTCGCCGCAGATGCCGACCTCGAGGTCGGGGCGCGTGCTCCGCCCGCGCTCCACCCCCATGCGGATCAGCTCGCCCACGCCCTCCTCGTCGATGCGCGCGAACGGGGACCGCTCGACGATGCCGCTGTCCGCGTAGTGCGGCACCACGCGGCCCTCGATGTCGTCGCGTGAGAAGCCGAGCGCGGTCTGGGTCAAGTCGTTGGTGCCGAACGAGAAGAACTCGGCCGAACGGGCGATCTCGCCGGCCACGAAGCAGGCTCGCGGCAGCTCGATCATGGTGCCGAGCCCGAAGTCGCGGCCCGGTTCGAAGCCCTCTTCCTCGGCCACCCGCAGGACGGCGTCGCGCGCCAGCTCGAGCTCGCGGGCGTACGCGACGAGCGGGATCATTATCTCGAGCCGTGGGCTGGCGCCCGTTCTCTCGCGCACGGCGCGGTCCGCCCGGAAGATCGCGCGCACCTGCATCTCGTAGATCTCGGGATGGATCAGGCCGAGCCGCACGCCGCGCGTGCCCAGCATGGGGTTGCCCTCCTCGAGCGCTCGCATGCGCTCCTGCTGGTGCTCGAGCTCTGCCAGCGCGGGGTCTTCCCTCAGCCGTGCCTCGGTGATGCGCTCCACCAGCTCGTAGCGGTCGGGCAGGAACTCGTGCAGCGGCGGGTCCAGCAGCCGGATCGTGACCGGCCAGCCCTCCATCGCCTCGAAGAGGCCCTCGAAGTCCTCCTGCTGGAGCGGCAGCAGCTCGTCGAGCGCGGCGCGCCGCCCGGCTTCGTCGTCGGCCATGATCATGCGCTGCATCTTGGGCTGGCGGTCCGCGGCCATGAACATGTGCTCGGTGCGGCAGAGCCCGATTCCCTCGGCGCCGAACTCGCGCGCGTGGCGGGCGTCCTCGGGGGTGTCGGCGTTGGCCCGCACGCCGAGCTTGCTCAGGCCGTCGCACCATGCCAGCACGGTGTCGAAGCGCGGGTCCACCTCCGGCGTGACGAGCGGCACGTCGTCGAGCGTGATGTCGCCCGTCGTCCCGTCGATCGCGATCAGGTCGCCCTCGTGCAGGACCCGGCTGTCGATCCGTACCTCGCGGGCGTGCAGGTCGATGTCGAGGTCGCCGGCGCCGGTCACGGCGGGGCGGCCCATCCCGCGCGCGACGAGCGCGGCGTGTGACGCCTTGCCGCCCTCGGAGGTGAGTACGCCCTTGGCGGCGTGGAAGCCGGCGACGTCGGCCGCCTCGGTGAACGGGCGCACGAGGATCACCTCGCGCCCGTCCTCTGCGGCGGCCACCGCGTCTGGCGCGGTGAAGACGATCGTGCCCTTGGCGGCGCCCGGCGATGCGGCCACGCCGCGGGCGATGACGTCGTGGGGCACGCCCGGCGCGAACGTCGGGTGCAGGAGCGCCTTCAGGGCGCCGGCATCGATGGTCGCGATCGCCTCGGCCCGTGTCAGCAGGCCCTCCTCGACCGTGTCGACCGCGAAGCGCACGGCGGCCTGGGCCGGCCGCTTGGCGCTGCGCGTCTGGAGCATGTACAGCCGCCCCTCCTCAACCGTGAACTCGGTGTCCTGCATGTCCTTGTAGTGGCGCTCGAGCGTGCGCATGATCTCCAGCAGCCGCGCGTGCGCCTCGGGCATCCACTCGGCCAGCTCGGACAGGTCGCGCGGCGTGCGGACGCCGGAGACCACGTCCTCGCCCTGCGCGTCGACCAGGAAGTCGCCGCTCGGCTCGGGCGCGCCGGTCACCTCGTCGCGCGAGAAGGCCACGCCCGAGGCCGAGGTCTCGCCCTTGTTCCCGTAGACCATCTGCTGCACGTTCACGGCCGTGCCCCAGTCGTCCGGGATGCCGTTGATGCGCCGGTAGGCCACCGCGCGCTCCCCCATCCAGGAGTCGAAGACGGCCTCGATCGCCTGGCGAAGCTGGTCGCGCGGCTCGGCGGGGAAGTCGTAGAGCGCCTGGAAGCGGCGCGTCAGCTCGCGCAGCGCGTCGGCGTCGAGCTCGGTGTCGAGCGTGACCCCGCGCTCGGCCTTGATCCGCGCGATCTCGTCCTCGAAGCGCGCGCCGGGCACGCCCCGCACGACGTCGCCGAACATCTGCACCAGGCGCCGGTAGGAGTCCCAGGCGAAGCGCGCGTTGCCGGTGCGCGCGGCGATCCCCTCGACGGAGACGTCGTTCAGGCCGAGGTTGAGGACCGTGTCCATCATGCCGGGCATCGACTCGCGCGCGCCGCTCCGCACCGACACCAGCAACGGGTCGTCGGGATCGCCGAGCCGCTTCCCGGCCTGCTCCTCGAGCCGCGCGAGCGCCTCGTCCACCGCCTCGTCGAGGCCCTCGGGGGCGGCGCGGCCGGCGCGCATGTACTCCACGCACGCCTCGGTCGTGATCGTGAACCCCGCGGGGACGAGGTCCGGGCCCAGGAGGCGCGTCATCTCGGCGATGCCGGCGCCCTTGCCGCCCAGCAGCTCGCGCATCTCGCGCGAACCCTCGCTGAAGTCGTAGATGAGCCTGGTTGCTGTCGCTGCGCGCATCAGATCTCCTCCGGTTCCATCCTGATCGCCCCGCTCGGGCACTCGGACACGCACATCCCGCAGCCCTTGCAGTAGTCGAGGTCGATCTCGTAGCCGTTCACGTTTGCCTCGGCGGCGTCCGAGAGCTTCAGGACCGCGTTGTCGGGGCACACGCCGTAGCAGTTGTCACACGAGAAGCAGTTGCCGCAGGAGAGGCAGCGCCGCGCCTCGAACAGCGCGTTCGACTCGTCGAGCCCCTGGACCACCTCGTCGAACGTCCCCTGGCGGCGGATCGGGTCGAGCTGCGGCTGCACCGTCCGCGGGGCGTCGCTGTAGTACCAAGTGTTGAGCTTGTCGAAGGTCGCGACCTCGTGCTTCGGGGGCGGCTCGTACGGCATGCCGCGCAGCCAGCCGTCGATGTGGCGCGCCGCCTTCTTCCCGTGCCCGATCCCGACCGTGACGGTGCGCTCGTCGGGCACCATGTCGCCGCCGGCGAAGACCCCCTCGCAGCCGGTCATCATGTTCGGGCCGACCTTGACGACGCCGTCCTCGACCTCGATCCCGGCCACGCCCTCCAGCAGCGACAGGTCGGTGTCCTGCCCGAGCGCCAGGACCACGGAGTCGGCCTCGAGCTCCTCGAGCTCGCCGGTCGGCTGCGGGAAGCCCGTCTCGTCGAGCTCCATCTTCTCGATCAGCAGCTTGCCCTCGTCGGCGTGCTTGATCGTGGAGAGCCAGCGCATCATCACGCCCTCCTCCTCGGCCTCCTCGACCTCGAAGTCGTGGGCGGGCATGCGCTCGCGCGTGCGCCGGTACACGACGATCGCCTCCTCGGCGCCGAGCCGCTTGGCGGTGCGGGCCACGTCCATCGCGGTGTTGCCGCCGCCGTAGACGACCACGCGGCGCCCGAGCATCGGCCGCTCCTCGCCTTCCATGCCGCGCAGCACCGAGAGCGCGTCGAGGATGTGGGCGGACTCGCCGGCCGGGATGTAGGCGCGCTTCGAGATATGGGCCCCGACCGCGAGGAAGGCCGCGTCGAAGCCGCCCTCGCGCATGGACTCCTCGATGTTCGTGACCTTCGCGTTCAGCTCGAGCCGCACGCCCATGTCGAGGATGCGCTTCACCTCGGCGCCGAGCACGTCGCGCGGCAGGCGGTACTTGGGGATGCCGAAGCGCATCATGCCGCCGGCCATCGGCCCGGCCTCGTGGATCGTTACCTCGTGGCCGAGCCGCGTGAGGTGGTACGCGGCGGAGAGCCCAGACGGCCCGGCGCCCACCACCAGCACGCGCTTGCCCGACGGTGGCGCGGCCGCCTCGACCGTCCACCCGTTCTTGATCGCCTCGTCGCCGAGGAAGCGCTCGACCGAGTTGATGCCCACCGACTCGTCGAGCTGGCCGCGGTTGCACGACGTCTCGCACGGGTGGTAGCAGACGCGGCCCATGATCGCCGGGAACGGGTTGTCCTCCATGATCCGGCGCCAGGCGCGCTCGTATCCCTCGCCGCCCTCCTCGGCCTCGTAGAGCCAGCGCTGGATGTTCTCCCCGGCCGGGCAGGCGTGGTTGCAGGGCGGCAGCCGGTCCACGTACACGGCCCGCTCGGTGCGCCAGGTGCCGGTCTTGTTGGCGAGGCTCGAGCCGACGTCGAGCGTGATCGCGAAGGGCTTGTCCATCAGTGGTCTCCTCCGGAAGCACTGTCGTGGCTCGGCGAGCGAGAACCGAGCATGGGCGGGCACGCGAGGGTGATGACGGAGGCGGCCACTACCGCGGGCTCCCGTGGGTCTCAATGAGCAGGCGGGTGAGGTTCGTGTCCTCCTCGAGCGAGCGCACGGGCTCCGGCTCGCCCTGCGGCAGGCCCGCGGCGTCCGTCGCCGGCCCCGGCAGGTCCGCCGCCTCGGCCTCGTCCGCCAGCAGCCCGAAGCGCCTGATGTTGCGGTCGGCGAGCCCCTGGAGGCGCGCGATCACCTCGGGATGCCCCTTCGGCCCGAACAGGTGGGCGTACCGGCGCTGGAGCCTCAGGTACTCCTCCACCGGCACGCGGCGGCGGATCTTGGAGACGCCGACGACCTCGCCGTGCTCCGCCTCGAAGACCGGGAAGAGGCCGGTCTCCTTGACCAACCGGGCGATCCGGATCGTGTCGCGCGAGGCCGAGCCCCAGCCCAGCGGGCAGGGCACGAAGATGTGCAGGTAGCGCGGGCCGCGGAACTCCATCGCGCGCTCGACCTTGTGCTCGAGGTCGCGCAGCTCGGCGACCGTCGCCGTGGCCACGTACGGGATCTCGTGGGCCATGGCGATCTGCGGCACGTTCTTGCCCTGCCCGAACACGTTGCCCGGCTCCGGTCCGACCGGCTTGGTCGTCGCCGTGCGGGCCGCCGGAGGCGTGGCGCCCGAGCGCTGCACCCCGGTGTTCATGTAGGCCTCGTTGTCGTAGCAGATGTAGAGCACGTCGTCGCCGCGCTCGAACATCCCGGACAGGCAGGCGAAGCCGATGTCTACCGTCCCGCCGTCGCCACCCTGGCCGACGACCCGGATGTCGGTACGGCCCTTGGCCTTGAGCGCGGCCGCGATCCCGGTCGCCACCGCCGGGGCGTTGCCGAACAGCGAGTGGATCCAGGGCAACTGCCAGGACGACTCCGGGTACGGCGTCGAGAAGACCTCGAGGCAGCCGGTGGCGTTGGCCGCGATCAGCCTGCCCTCGGTCGCGCGCATCGCGGCGTCGAGCGCGTAGCGCGCGCCGAGCGCCTCGCCGCACCCCTGGCAGGCGCGGTGACCCGAGGTCAGCGAGTTCGAGCGCTCCGCGCGCGCCTGCACCGAGCGCTGCTCCGGGGGCAGCAGCCGGTTGCCCACCGCGAAGCTGCCCGCTTGGTAGAACTTGATCTGCTCTTCGGGCACGGTCGTCCTCCCTAGTGGCTGCGGGCGGCGACGACGCCGATGTCGCGCAGCATGTTCTCGGCGTGCGGGCCCGTACGCCGCTTCTCCTGCAGGCGTTTGAGCTCGCGCTCGACGATCTCCCAGTCCATGTCGAGAAAGGTCTGGCGCTCGAGCCTGTCCTCGAGCGCGTCCGCCAGCAGCCGGTGCAGCGAGCGCTTCGTGATCGGGCGCCCGCCGAGGCCCGCGACGACGTCGTAGACGGTCGACGGCAAACCGGACAGCGCCAACCGGACGTTCTGCCCGACGATCCCGCCGACCCCGACCGCGAACGCCTTCTCGATCACCACCACGCGGCGCGCGTGTCCCAGCGCCTCGCGCACCTCGTCCAGCGGGTACGGCCGGAAGCACTTGATG
>DASXAA010000176.1:0-36068 GCA_036407035.1 Thermoleophilaceae bacterium
GCCGAGCCGCTGGAAGTCGGACGAGGAGCTGGTCTGGGAGGGCCTGCGCCCCGAGCTCGTCTGCGAGGTCCAGTTCGACCACATCACGGGCCACCGCATCCGGCACGGCGCCAAGTTCATCCGCTGGCGCCCCGACAGGGAACCGTCCGAGTGCGGCATCGACCAGCTGCGCTCATGAGCGCCCGCCGCCTCGCGGCGCCGCTCGCCGCGGCGATCGCGTGCGCCGTCGCCGGCCCCGCCTACGGCCAGGCGGGCGTGTCCTACTCGATCCCGCCGGACAACCCATTCGTGGGGCGGGCGGGAGCGGCCCCGGAGATCTACGCCTACGGGCTGCGAAACCCGTACCGGTTCTCGTTCGACAGCGCGACGGGGGATCTGGTGATCGGGGACGTGGGCGGTGGTGCTCGCGAGGAGATCGACTGGCTGACGCTCCAGGCGGCGCGCGGAGCGAACTTCGGGTGGCCGTGCCGGGAGGGAAGGATCGAAGGCCCCCGACCCGACAAGTGTCCCGTGCCCGGTGCCGTCGAGCCGGTGTTCGACTACGAGCGGCAGCCGAATACCTCCGTCTCGGTGATCGCAGGCTACGTCGTACGCGATCCGGCGTTCGCGGGCCTCGGCGGGCGACTGCTGTACGCGGACTACTTTGCGGGCGAGATCTTCTCGCTGCCTCACGTCGCGAATCCGACCCCGCAAACCACAGGCGTCACGCTCCCCAACCTCAGCTCCTTCGCCCAAACGCCCTCGGGCGCGCTCTACGCCGTGCACCAGGGCGACGGCAAGGTCTACCGGCTCGTCGCCGGGCCCAGCTCGGGGACGCTCGCCACGCAGGCCGTCGCCGGCTCCTACGACGCCCCCACCTACGTCGCCGAGCCGCCCGGCGACCCCGGCCGCCTCTTCGTGGTCGAGCAGACGGGGGCGATCCGGACGGTGGGCGCGTCCACGCCCTTCCTGAACATCTCCGACCTGGTCTCCACCGGCGGCGAGCGCGGCCTCCTCTCGATGGCCTTCGCCCCCGACTACGCGACCTCAGGTCGCTTCTACGTCTACTACACGAACACCGCCGGCAACATCCAGATCGACGAGTTCCGCCGCTCGGCCGACCCGAGCGTGGCCGACCGCAACAGCCGTCGCCCGGTGCTGTCGATACCGCACCCCGAGGAGGCCAACCACAACGGCGGCCAGCTCCAGTTCGGCCCGGACGGCTACCTGTACGCCGGCACGGGCGACGGCGGCGGCCAGGAGGACCAGCACAACAACGCCCAGGACCTCTCGAAGAAGCTCGGCAAGCTCCTGCGGATCGACCCGGCGCAGCCCTCGCCCGGCGGCGGCGGCGGGCCCACCCCTCCCGCGCGCGACGTGACCCCGCCGCTCCTGCGCACGCGCGTGGCCAAGCGCCAGCGCGTCCTGAAGCTGCACGGCGTACTCGCCCACGCCCGCTGCGACGAGCGGTGCGCGCTCGCGATGAGCGGCCGCGTGCGGGTCGGACGCCATGCCTACAAGCTGCGCCGCGCGACCAAGACCGCCGCGGCCGGCACGCGTAGGACGATCAAGGCACGGCTCACCCGCAGGGCGTCGCGCGCCGTGCGCCGCGCGCTGCGCCGCCACCGCAAGGTGACCGCCGTCGTCGGACTGCGCGCCACCGACGCCGCGGGGAACCGCTCGCGGCTCGCTCGCGCGCGCGTCCGGGCGCGCCTCTGAGCAACCCGGCCGCCGGGCCGGACCGCGCGCGTCGGGGCCCAGCCGCCGCGTCCACATCGCCCGCCGCGCCACCCCCCCGGCCGCCGCGCCAAAATCGCCCGCCCCGTGGATACTTCCGCCCAATGGCGGAGCTCGAGGTGATCGCCGCGGACGTGACGCGGCTCGAGGTCGACGCGATCGCGAACGCCGCCAACACGGACCTCCGCCACGGCGGCGGCGTGGCGGGCGCGATCTCGCGGGCCGGCGGCCCGGAGGTCCAGCGGGAGTCGGACGAGAGGGCGCCGATCGGGCTCGGTGAGGCGGTCGAGACGACCGCCGGCGACATGCCGGCCCGCTGGGTCATCCACGCCGCCACGATGGAGCTGGGCGGCCCGACCTCCGCCGAGATCATCGACCGCGCCACGCGCTCGACCCTTGCCAAGGCGGAGGAGCTCGGCTGCCGCTCGGTCGCGCTGGTCGCGTTCGGCACAGGCGTGGGCGGCTTCCCGCTCGACGAAGCCGCGCGGATCATGGTGGGCGCCGCGCGCGAGCACGAGGGCGACCTCGAGCGCGTGCTGTTCGCGGTGCACGGCGACGAGGCGGAGCGGGCCTTCCGCGAGGCGCTTTGACCCTGCCGGTCCTCGTCGCGCCGGACAGCTTCAAGGGCACCTTCGCCGCCGCCGAGGTCGCCGCCGCGCTGGCGCGCGGCCTGCGCGGCGCCGGGCGCGACGCGGAGGAGCTCCCGGTGGCCGACGGCGGCGAGGGCACGATGGTGGTGCTCGTGGACGCGCTCGGCGGGGAGCTCCGGACCGCGACCGTCAGCGACCCGCTCGGCCGGCCCGTCGATGCCGCTTTCGCCCTGCTCTCGGACGGCGACACGGCGGTCGTGGAGACGGCGCAGGCGAGCGGCCTCGGCCTCGTTGCGGAGGACGAGCGCGATCCGTGGGCCGCGAGCACGCGCGGCACCGGCGAGCTGATCGCCGCGGCGGCGGACGCCGGCGCGCGGCGGGTGCTCGTCACGGTCGGCGGCTCGGCCACCACCGACGGCGGCGCCGGCGCCCTCGAGGCGCTCGAGGAGGCCGGCGTGGACGTCGAGCTCGAGGTGCTCTGCGACGTGCGCACGCCGTTCGAGCTCGCGGCGGCGATGTTCGGCCCGCAGAAGGGCGCCGACGCCCGCATGGTCAAGCGGCTGGAGCGCCGCCTCCACGAGCTCGCCGCCGGCTTCCCGCGCGACCCGCGCGGCGAGCCCATGACCGGCGCCGCGGGCGGGCTCTCCGGCGGCCTCTGGGCCGGCCGTGGCGCGCGCCTCGTGGCGGGCGCCCCCTACGTGCTCGACGCGGTCCGCTTCGACGAGCGCATGCACGCGTCCGCGTTCGTGGTGACCGGCGAGGGCCGGCTCGACGAGCAGACCCTCCAGGGCAAGATCGTCGGCGAGCTGGCCACCCGCTGCCGGCAGGGCGGGGTGGCCTGCCACGCGGTCGTGGGCGCGAGTTGCCTGCAGCCGTTCGAGGAGCGGATCATCGACCTGGCGTCGGTGACGGAGGCGACGACCCTCCCAGAGCTGGAGGCCGCGGGCAGGAGCATCGTCGAGCGCGAAGGCGACGCGCTCGCACGGCTCTGAAAGCGACGGGCGCTCCGTTAGGAGCGCCCGTGCTGCCTCACCCGTGCGACGGCCTTGCCGGCCGTCGCTCATGAAGCGAGATAGTAGCTTTCGTTACGAGGTTTGGCCAGAGGCAAGTGTTCGCACCACCGCCTCGTAGAAGCCCTCGCCGTGGCTCGCCTCCGTCACCTCGACGTTCGGGTACGAGGCCGCGAGCCGCCCCAGGGCGGGATCCTCGTCGACCGCGTTCGCCACGAGGAAGAACCGCCAGACGGTTGCGGCGACGTCGAGGTCCTCGCGCGAGTCGCCCACCGCGAGGCACTGGTCGGGCTCGTAACCGCGGATCCGCATGTGGCGCGCCACCGCGTTCGCCTTCGACGCCTCGGCCGGGATCAGGTGGTACGCGTGCGGCCGGCCGTCGATCTGAAGCCCGGTCTCGTCGCGGCGGATCGTGCCGTTGTCGATCACTCGCAGGTTCCCGAACCCCTCGGAGCGGAGCAGCTCGGTCGCCTCGCCCGGGTCCACGAGGCCGCGCATCACGTGCGACACCGCCCGCCCGAGGTGCCACGGCGCATGCGGCTCGAGGCGCCCGCGGTAGCGGTCGAGGAGCAGCGCGGGCGCGCCCGACTCCTCGACGAGCTGGTGCACCGACTTCCCGTCGCGCGGCTGGAGGTCGCCGGTCAGCAGGATCTCCTCGCCGTCGACGACGAGGCCCGCCCCGATCTCGTAGATGTAGGCCGTCTGGCCGATCAGGCGCGCGTCCTCCATCACCTGCGTCTTGCGGCGGCCCGACTTGATCACGACCTCCACCCCGGCCCGGTGGCACGCCTCGAGCGCCCGCGCAGGCAGCAGGGTGAAGTTGCCCTCGCCGTCGCGGAACAGCGACGCGCCGCTGCCGAGCAGCGTGCCGTCAAGGTCCGTGTAAACGCATCGAATGGCCACGCGGGCCCGGAAGCCTAGGCCAGCCCCTTCTCCCGAAGCTCGGCGAGCGCCGCCGGGGTCTTCGGAAGCTCGCCGAGCCCCATCCCGCGCATGACCTCGGGCGTCTTCGTGAACTGGACGTTCCCGTACTCGACCACCTGCACGTGGTTGCCCCACGGGTCCCGGAAGTCGAGGCCCGGCGAGGGCAGGAACTCGGCGCCGGCCTCGCGCAGCGCGGCGCGCGCGACCTCCATGTCGTCCACCACGAGCCCGAAGTGGCGCGCCCCGTCGGGCGCGTCGTCGTGGCCCTCGAACAGGGCGACGAACTGATCGCCCATGTCCACGAACGCCATGCCTGGCATGCGGCCGCGCAGCGAGATCTCGAAGGCCGAGCCGTAGAACGCGAGCGCGGCATCCAGGTCGCCGACCTCGAGCGCGATGTGGTTGATCCCGACGAGCCGGGCGCGCTCGCTCACGACGTCGCGGGACGGGCCGTCAGGCAACCCGGCTCGTGGCGCCGCGGGGCCTGCCGCTCGCCCCGCTCCTGGCGCCGCGCCTCGGCCACCAGGCGGCTCCGCTCCGCGCGGGCGAGCGCGTCGTTCCGGCGGGCCTCCAAGAGCTGCTCTGCGATGTGTGGGTGCTGGTTCATGCGAGCAGGATCCCGCGGCAGGCCGCGCATCCGAAGAGATTTAGACTGAGCTAAATGCTCGTGCTGCGCTTCGGCCCGGAGGACCTCGCGAACGTCCGCTTCGCGGTGTCGCCGCTGGTCGAGGTCTACCGGAGCGTGCGGGCGCTCGAGGACCCGTCGGCGCAGGCGATTCACCTGCCGTGGATCGCCGCCACCCGCGAGCTGCTCGCGGACATCGACCTCCAGCTGCTGGACGCGCTGCAGCCGGTGGAGGTCTACTCGCCGGACTTCATCCATCCGCCTCCCACGACGCCGCTCGCCGAGCTCGACGATGAGCTCGCGGTGATGCTCGCCACGCCCGCCGGCGAGGTGCGGGAGGAGGTGCGGGCGATGTATCCCGGCACCGACCCGCCCGCGCTCCTGCGGCCGTTCGTCGACGAGCCGGAGGCCGCGCTCGCGGAGCTGGCCGCGCTCGTCCGCGCCTACTGGGATCGCGCGCTCGCCCCGCACTGGCCCCGGCTGCGCGCGCTGCTCGAGGGCGACGTGCTCCACCGGGCCCGCCGGATGGCCGACGGCGGCGCGCAGCGGCTGTTCGCCGACATCCACCCCGAGGTGCGCTTCGCCGACGACGCCCTGTGGATCGAGAAGCGGTTCGACGAGACGGTCGCGCTCGACGGCCGCGGCCTGCTGTTCGTGCCGAGCGCGTTCGCCTGGCCCCGGATGACGGCGATCACCGAGCCGCCCTGGCAGCCGACGCTGATCTATCCGGCGCGCGGCGTCGGTGCGCTCTGGGACCCCGGCGCCGAGCCGCCGCCCGAGGCGCTGGCGGCGCTGCTCGGGCCGCGGCGGGCGTCGGTTCTCGCCGCCCTCGACGCGCCCCGCTCGACGACCGAGATCGCCCGCTCGCTGGGGCTGTCGGCGGCGAGCGTCAGCCAGCACCTGCGCGTGCTGAAGGATGCCGGGCTCGCGAACGGCCACCGCGTCGGCCGGTCTGTCCTGTACGTGCGCTCGCCGGCCGGCGACAGCTTGGCCGGTTAGGCGACGGTGCGCAGGGTCGCGTACGGCGGCCGCTCGATCAGCTCGACCTGCACCAGGCGGCCGTCGCCGGTCTGTAGCGGCGGGGCGTGGTCGTCGAGCAGGCGGCCCTCGCGCCGCAGCCGCTCGAGCACGACCCGCAGCACCGCGTACGCCATCGGCGCCAGCTTCGGCAGCGGCTGGTGGTGGTTGTGGCGCACCTCGAGGTTCACCTCGGCCATGCCCTCGGTGCCGCCGAGCTCGTCGCGGGCGTGCAGGAGCATCGAGGTCTCGATCGCGTAGCCGGTCGCGAACGGCAGGCGCTCGAAGAAGTCCCGCCGCGCGGCGACCTCGCCGGCCAGCGGCTGCGCGAAGGCGGCCAGCTCTGGAAAGAACGCGCTCAGCAGCGGGCGGGCGGTCAGCTCGGTCACGCGCCCGCCGTCGGTGGGGCGCTCCACGCCGCCGGGCATCGTGAACGGCCTGGTGAAGAAGCCCTTCACGAAGCGGACACCCGGCTCGCACAGCAGCGGACCCAGCATCCCGGTCGCGAAGTGGGGCGAGAAGTTGCGCGTGTCGGAGTCGAGGTAGACGACCACGTCGCCGCGGGCCACCGACAGGGCCCGCCACATCGCGTCCCCCTTGCCGAGCGCCTGGCCGAACTCCGGCAGCAGGTCGGACTCCTGGTGCACCTCGGCGCCGAGCCTCGCGGCCAGCTCCGCGGTGCCGTCCTTCGAGCCGGCGTCGACGACGAGGATCTGGTCGATCAGACCGTCAAGCGACTGCAGCCGCTCGACGATCGTGCCGATCGTGTCCGCAACCTCGCGCGTGGGAAGCACGACCGTGATCGGCTCCAGCTTCCGCTCCAGAAGCAATTCCAGCGGGAACTGCCGGTGATGAAAGGAACGGATCAACCCCGCCTACTATGGCAGTCCGTGTCCCCCACGAAGACGATCTACCCTTGGGCCGCGGTCCTCGAAACCGGCAGCGAGGAGGAGCTCGTCGCGACCGCGCGGGAGGGGACTCTAAAGGGCTACCCGACAGCGCTCCCGGACGACCTCCACCCGGCCCTGCGCGAGTCTTTCGAGGGCTCCGGGATCGCCGCCCTGTGGTCGCACCAGGCGGACGCGCTCGAGGCCTCCCGCCGCGGTCACGTGATCGTCACGACCGGCACGGCGAGCGGCAAGTCGCTCGCGTTCAACCTGCCGGTGCTCGACACGCTCGCGACCGACATCGCGGCCCGCGCCATCTATCTCTATCCGACCAAGGCGCTCGCCCAGGACCAGGCGCGCAAGCTCTCGCAGCTCGGCGGGCGCTTCCTCCGCCACGCGATCTACGACGGCGACACCCCGCGCGAGGAGCGGCGCGCGATCCGCCGGCGCTCGAACCTGATCCTCACGAACCCGGACATGCTGCACGTCGGGGTGCTGCCGAACCACCGCTCCTGGGGCGACGTGCTCGCCAACCTCGCCTGGGTGGTCGTCGACGAGGCGCACGTGTACCGCGGCGTGTTCGGGTCGCACGTGGCGAACGTCCTGCGGCGGCTGCGGCGGCTGGCGCGCGCGTACGGCACCGAGCCGCGGTTCGTGCTGACGAGCGCGACGATCGCGAACCCCGTGGAGCTCGCCGAGCGGCTGACCGGGCTCGACGTGCAGCTCGTGGACCGCGACGGCGCGCCGCGCGCCGAGCGGCAGATCGCGATGTGGAACCCGCCGCTCCTCGACGAGCGCACCGGCAAGCGCGCCTCGTCGCTGCACGAGGCGGCGGTGCTGCTGGCGCACCTCGTCGAGGACGGCGTGCGCACGATCTGCTTCCTGCGCTCCCGCCGCGGCGTGGAGCTGATCCAGCGCTTCGCGCGGATGCGGCTGGAGTCGGACGGCAGGCCCGACCTCGCGGAGCGCATCGCCCCCTATCGCGCCGGCTACACGCCGATGCAGCGGCGCGAGATCGAGCGGCGGCTGTCGGAGGGTGAGCTGCTCGCGGTCGTGGCGACGAACGCGCTGGAGCTCGGCATCGACGTCGGCGACCTCGACGCCGCGATCTGCGTGACCTTCCCCGGCACGGTCGCGAGCCTCAAGCAGATGTGGGGCCGCGCCGGGCGCCGCGCGCCCGGCCTTGCGATGTACGTGGCGGGCGAGGACGCGCTCGACCAGTTCTTCTGCCGCCACCCGGACGAGTTCCTCGAGCGGCCGGTCGAGCGGGCGATCCTCGACCACGAATCCGAGGAGATCCACCTCGCCCACCTCTCCGTTGCCGCCTACGAGATGCCGCTGACGCCCGAGGACGCGGACGTGTTCGGGCCGCGCTGGGAGGACGCCGCGCGCCGGCTGGTCGGCCTCGGCCAGCTGCGCGAGCGCGGCGGGCGCTACCTGCCGCGCGGCCCCGGCTACCCGGCGGCGAGGATCGCGCTGCGCTCGGCATCCGCGGACTCGGTCGCGATCGTCGAGGCGGCCGGCGGCGAGGTGATCGGCACGGTGGAGGCGGCGCGCGCCCACGGTGCGGTCCATCCCGGCGCCGTGTACCTCCACATGGGCGCCGCGTACGAGGTGGAGGACCTCGACCTGCGGAACCGCCGGGCGGTCGTGCGCAAGTTCGACGGCGACTGGTACACGCAGCCGAAGAAGGAGTCGGAGACGTTCATCGAGCAGGTGCGCGACCGCCGCTCTACCGCCGGCGTGGAGCTCTCGTTCGGGATCGTCTCGGTGACCGAGCAGGTGGTCGCCTACCAGAAGAAGCGGGTCTCGGACCACTCGGTGATCGACCTGCTGGCGCTCGAGCTGCCCGAACAGGACTTCGTCACGCAGGCGCTCTGGTACGAGCTGCCCGACTCCCTGCTGCGGGACGAGTTCCCGCTCGAGGCGCTGCAGGGGTCGCTCCACGCCGCCGAGCACGGGCAGATCGCGGTGCTGCCGCTGATCGCGATGTGCGACCGCTGGGACATCGGCGGGCTGTCCACGGCGTTCCACCCCCAGACCGGCCGCGCGACGATCTTCATCTACGACGGCCACCCCGGCGGCGTGGGGATCACGCGCACGGGGTTCGAGCAGTTCGAGCGCCTCGTGTCGGACGCCCTGCGGCTGATCTCCGAGTGCCGGTGCGAGTCGGGCTGCCCGTCGTGCGTGCAGTCGCCCAAGTGCGGCAACCTGAACGAGCCGCTCAGCAAGCGCGGCTCCGTGGAGCTGCTCACCCGGATGCACGTGTCGTGAGCGGCGAGTTCGACGCCCTGATGGGCGAGCTCGACTACCCGATGTTCATCGTCACGACCGCCGCCGAGGGCCAGCTCGCCGGCTGCCTCGTGGGTTTCGCGACCCAGGCGAGCATGGACCCCTCGCGCTTCCTCGTGTGCATCTCTAAGGCCAACCGGACCTACCGGGTCGCCTGGCACGCGGACGCGCTCGCGGTGCACCTGGTGCCGGACGATGCGGCCGATCTGGCCGAGCTGTTCGGCGGCGATACCGGCGACGATGTCGACAAGTTCGCCCGCTGCGAGTGGAGCCAGGGGCCGCGCGGGCTGCCGGTGTTGGAGCGCTGCCGTTCGTGGTTCGCGGCACAGGTGCTCGACCGCATGGACTGCGGGGACCACGTGGCCTTCCTGCTCGACCCGTTCGAGGCACACGCCGGCGCTTCGTCGCCGTTCCAGTTCCACCGGGCGAAGCGGATCGAGCCGGGGCACCCCGCGTAGACCCTGCAGGATCCGTTGCGGCGGGCAGGAGTTTCCGCCCGCCGCTCAAGCCCCCGGGTGGAGGGCCGATGCGACCCATACGGTGCGACTTCCGCCCTCCTGGTCAATCGGTGCCGTGGCGCTGGCCGCCGCGTGCTGTCCCTCCGCGGCCGTCGCCGACGGCGGCGGCGCCACGGCTCCGTCCGCGCCCGTGGCGAAGCCGCGCCCCGGCCGCGCGGCGCTGCTCACGTCGTTCTCGCTCACCCGCCCGCACCTCTACCTCTACGGCCGCGCCGCCAAGGTCAGGTTCCGCATCGAGGGCCGGCGCGCCGTGCCGGTCCGGCTGCGGGTGCTGCGGGCGGCCGATCGCGGCGTCGTCACGACGCTCGCCCTCGGCGAGCTCGCGCCCGGCGACCACGTCGCCTCGTTTACCGGCACCGAGGACGGCATCCTGCCCGAGGGCCGCTACCTGCTGCACATAGCGGGCCGCGGACTGCGCCGCGGACCGAGTGCGAGCAGCACCGCCGAGCTTCGGTTCTCGCACCATCGCTTCCCGCTCGCCGGCGCCTTCGACTGGGGCGGCAAGGACGCCCGCTTCGGCGCGCGCCGGAAGGGCCATCGCCACCAGGGCCAGGACCTCGCCGCCGCGGAGGGCACGCCGATCGTGGCGCCACGGGCGGGCACGGTCGAGGCGGTGGAGTACCAGGCGGGCGGCGCCGGCCACTACGCCGTTCTGGACGGCGACGGCGAGGACGCCGACTACGTCTTCATGCACATGCGCTCCGGGTCGGTGGTCGTTCGGGCCGGGCAGCACGTGCGGACAGGCCAGCGGATCGGGGAGGTCGGCAGCACGGGCGAGGCGTCCGGCCCGCACCTCCACTTCGAGGTCTGGGTCGGCGGCTGGTACGCCGGCGGGAAGCCCGTGGACCCGCTGCCGCTGCTGCAGAGCTGGGCCGCGCCCTAGCTTCTCAATCGATCCCGAGGCTGATCTTGCCCCGGAGCCCGTCGGTGCTCGAGGTGATCGAGCCGTTCAGGTCGCCGAGCGGCCCCGTGAAGAGCGAGCCCCCGAGCGCGCCGCCGAGACCGAGCTGCGGGCCGGCCTGGGCGAGCACCGCCTTGGCGATCTGCTCGGCGTCGGCGCTCAGCACGAACGACCCCTTGGCTCCTTCGACGTCCTGCGGCGATGCGGCGGACAACGTGCCCGCCGTGCGCGGCCTGTTCGACAGGACGAAGGCGTCGTCGACGACTCCGAACACGATGCTGCTGCCGTTGGCCTGCGCCAGCGCGTAGAAGTCCTGGCCGGGCTTCGGCCGCGAGAGCGCCACCTTGCCGCCGCCCGCGCCCTCGGCGAACGCCGGCAGGATCGGCGCGATCTTGGCGAGCGTCCGCTTGAACGCCGCCGGGTCCTTCAGCGTCGCGCGCACGCCGTAGGTGCCGTCGACCGCCAGGTTCACGGACATGTCGCCCGAGAGCTGCTCGATCACGTCCCTGTCGAAGTCCACGTTCTGCCGGCGCTCGATCTGCCGCTTGGCCTGCTCGTACTGCCCGAAGGACTGGGGGTTGACGGCCTGAGCCGCCGACTCGGCGAACCTGACGATCTGGCCCGGGTCGCGGATGCCGAAGTTGATCTGGCCGTTCTTCTCCACGACCTGGGGCGCGTCGTCCCCGCTCGCGAGCGGGAGGTCCTCGTCGGTGAGGTCGCCCTCGGTCTTCAGGTTGAACTGGAACACCAGGCCGTCGTTCTCCGCGACGCCGGTCAGCCCGAGCGTGCGTAGCGCCGAGACCCAGGGGATCTTCCGCGCCTCCACCGTGTCGGGGTCGGAGCGGAGCAGGTTCTGCACGTCGGCGTAGAGGCGCACGAGGGCCTTGCTCGGAAGCCCGTCCTGGCTCTTGTCGAAGGCGTCTTCGCCGAGGTGGTCGTCGCCGTCGTGGCGCTCGAGAGCGGCCTCGAGCGACTGGCGCGAGTCGGCCACTACCAGCGTGTCGCCCTCGATCGCGAAGACGCTGCCGCCGTTCTCGTAGACCTTGGCGCCGGACTTCTCCCCCGTCTCCTTGGCCCCCGACCGCTTCAGCACGTCCGCGAGCTTGTCGCCGTCCTTCGCCCTGATCGCGCCGATGAAGTCGTCGCTGTCGCCGGACGTGAACGACCGCGGATCGGTCGCGCCGACCACGAACGGGTTGCCGAGCAGCGGCTTGACGTCGTCCTCGTAGTCGAGATGGCCGTTGCTCGACTGCTCGAGCTGCTCCCTGAGCGACTGGACCGCCTGGTTGCCGAACGGGAACTGCTTGATCAGCTTCCCGAGCGACTGGTACTGGTCGCCCTCGACGTCCGTGTCGATCGAGACGGCGAACGGGGTGTCCTTGGGCAGGTAGGCGAGCGAATCGCCGAGAGCGCTGCCCGAGTCGCCACCGCCGCCGCCGCACCCCGGCAGGACGATGGCCAGCAGGAGCGCAGGGAGAGCCAGGAGTCGTGCTGTGGGCCTCATGGGCGGCCGGAGTGTAGAGAACGCCTCTCGGGCGAACGCCGCTACCATCGACCCGCCACGGCGAGGTAGCTCAGTTGGTAGAGCACACGACTGAAAATCGTGGTGTCGCCAGTTCGATTCTGGCCCTCGCCATTTCTCGGCTGCGGCGCATCGCCTGCCTGTGTCCTCGGCCGCTCGCGTGCCGAGCACGCTTCGCGACCTGCGTTCTTGGCAGGCGGGCGCCTCGCTCGGGAAATGGCGAGGGCTTCGCCCTCGCTTGCGCCGCCTGCTGAGCAGCCACTAGCCGAGGTGGCGAGAGTCCGGCGTCAGCGTGTGGTTGAGCGGAGGCCGTCCCACGGGTCGGGACTTACCCCGGCCGGTCACGTGCCACTCTTGAAAACGGCCAGATGCCTCAGCGCTCGGACATCCGCAATGTCGCGATCATCGCGCACGTAGACCACGGGAAGACCACCTTGGTCGACGCCATGCTGCGCCAGGCCGGCGTGTTCTCGGCCCACGAGGCCGAGGGTCTGACCGAGCTGGTCATGGACTCGATGGACCAGGAGCGCGAGCGCGGCATCACGATCCTTGCCAAGAACGCCGCCGTGCGCTACGGCGACGTGAAGCTGAACCTCGTCGACACGCCCGGCCACGCGGACTTCGGCGGCGAGGTCGAGCGCGGGCTCACGATGGTCGACGGCGTGATGCTGCTCGTGGACGCGTCCGAGGGGCCGCTGCCGCAGACCCGCTTCGTGCTCCGCAAGGCGCTCGAGGCGGGCCTGCCGGTGGTGCTGGTCGTGAACAAGGTCGACCGCCCGGACGCGCGCATCGCCGACGTCATCGACGAGGTCTACGAGCTGTTCCTCGACCTCGACGCGAGCGAGGAGCAGATCGAGTTCCCGATCGTCTACACGAACGCGAAGGCGGGCTGGGCGTCGACCGAGGAGGGCGTCGAGGGCGAGGACCTGCGGCCGCTGCTCGACGTGCTGCTCGAGCGCATCCCGGCGCCGGAGTACGACGAGTCGCACAAACTTCAGGCGCGCGTGACCAATCTCGACGCGGACCCGTACGTCGGGCGGCTCGCGCTCTGCCGCGTGCACCACGGGACGATCCGCAAGGGCCAGCAGGTCGCGTGGATCCGGCGCGACGGCGCGGTCGAGGAGGTGCGCGTCAGCGAGCTGTACGTGACGGAGGGACTCGAGCGCGTCGCGGCCGCCGAGGCGGGGCCGGGCGAGATCATCGCGCTCGCGGGCATCCCAGAGATCACCATCGGCGAGACGATCGCGGACGCGGCCGACCCGCGCCCGCTGCCCGTGATCGCCATCGACGAGCCGGCGCTCGGCGTAACGATTGGCATCAACAGCTCGCCGCTCGCGGGCCAGTCGGGCTCGCGGCTCACCGCTCGCCAGGTGCAGGACCGGCTGGAGCAGGAGCTGGTGGGGAACGTCGCGATCCGCGTGGTGGACACCGACCGCCGCGACACCTGGGAGGTCCAGGGCCGCGGCGAGCTGCAACTCGCCGTGCTCGTGGAGGGCATGCGCCGCGAGGGGTTCGAGCTCACCGTCGGCAAGCCGCAGGTGGTCACGCGCGAGGTCGACGGGAAGCTGCACGAGCCGATCGAGCGCCTCTCGATCGATGTTCCCGAGGACTTCCTCGGCGTGGTCACGCAGATGCTCGCCCTACGGAAGGGACGGATGGAGAGCATGGTCAACCACGGCACCGGCTGGGTGCGGCTCGACTTCCTTGTCCCGACGCGCGGCCTGATCGGCTTCCGTACCGAGTTCCTCACCGAAACGCGCGGCTCCGGCATCCTCCACTCGGTCTTCGAGCGCTACGAGCCCTGGCAGGGCGAGATCCGCACGCGCCCGACCGGCTCCCTGGTGGCGGACCGTCGCGGGCCCACGGCCACGTTCGCGCTGCTGAAGCTGCAGGAGCGCGGGCAGCTGTTCGTCGGGCCGGGCGAGGAGGTCTACGAGGGCATGGTCATCGGCGAGAACGCGCGCGCCGACGATCTCGACGTGAACGCCGTGCGCGAGAAGAAGCTCACGAACATGCGCGCCGCAGGGTCCGACGAGACGGTGAAGCTCGTCCCCCACCACCGCCTCTCGCTCGACCAGGCGCTCGAGTTCATCCGCGAGGACGAGTGCGTGGAAGTCACGCCCGACGCGGTGCGACTGCGCAAGCTGGTGCTCGACCCGGTCGAGCGCCAGAAGACGGCTCGGGCGCGCAAGCGCGTGGCCGAGCCGGCTGTCTGAGACGGCGCGGTTACAGCAGCAGGACGATCACCCCTCCAAGCGATCGGCTCCATCCGCCGGCAGGCGGCGGTAGTCGGCGCCGACGGCAAGAACGACTAGGGTCGGAAAGCCGAGGTAGTTCCGATCCGATCGCTGGTTCCGCTACTGCAACGCCGCCGCGTGAGGGCGGTCGGATGAACCCGGCGGACGGGCCGCGAATCAGCAATACAGTCCGGCGACTCCCGTTACACCGGGGACGACGATCCGAGCTACAGCCACGCCCACGTCGTCACGGTTGGGCGTCCACCTCGCGTCCACCAGCCCGCCAACGAGCGGGGTCTCGCGGCATCAGGCCGCAATCTCGATTGTCGCCGCGGAGAAGCTCAGGCCCCGCGTGCGGGCGTCATTGAGCAGCCCGTCGACGTGTCGCTCGTCTGAGGGCTCCTCAGCGACCGGCGGCGGGCCGGCTACCTCTGCGAGCGCGCGCCCGCGCGATCCTTCAGCCCCGGCCAGCTCCCCATCGGGTCCGTCGATCGCACCACGTGCATTCCCGCCGCCTCGTATCGCTCGAATGCGGCGTCGGCCTCGTCCGTGTAGTCCACGACCCCGGGCACGACCACCGGTGACGTGCAGTCCTCAAGCAGGTAGGTGCGCTCCGCGAGGCGGTCGCCCGCCGACTCCTCCTCGAGCAGGTCGTCGATCGTCCATGCGATGCAGTGGCTCTTCGCCTGGCCGGCCACAACGACCACGTCGAACGTGAGCAGCTTTCGGATCAGCGCGAGGTTCCTGCGGCCGAGGCGGTCGCCGTCCGGGCCCTCCGTGACCTCGGGCCCGAGCATCGAGTAGTGCTCGGTCAGCGGGTTGTCGCCCTTGACCTGGAAGTCGGGGTGGCTGTGCCGGGCGACGCCGTGGAAGAAGATCGCCTCCTCCACCGCCGACACGAGCGCGTGCCCGATCCCGCCGAGCATCGCGTGGTAGGGCCAGATCGTCAGGTCGTACTTGCCGCCCTCCGACAGCGACCGCGCGTAGTGGGCCAAGTGGCGCTCGGCGTAGCCGGCGTCGATCCCGAGCGCGTCCGCGACCGCGGCGTTCACCCGCCAGCGGCCGCGCTCCACGTCCTCGGCCGACACGAGCGTGTACGGCGCCGGGTGGTTCCCGTGCTCGTCGACCAGCCAGATCGCGTGGAACACCTGCATCGCGTGGTGGGTGTCGAGGCTGGGGAAGACCTGCGTGATCGTGCCGAGGTTGCGGTAGACGAACTCGCACAGGCGGCGGTTGTCGTCGACCGCGCCCGTGCCCGAGCGACCTCCCACGAACAGCTCGAAGTCCGGGATGCAAAAGGTGTTCTGGACGTCCACGGCGAGCAGGCAGACGCGCGGTGAGTCGTCCGCAGCCGGACCGAGCGAGTGCTCCGCGGCCCAGGCCTCGGCGTCACGCGCGCGGTCCTCGTACGGAACGCGCCAGACCTCGCCGACCCGGCTCGGCTCGTAGTGCGGCGGCAGCGGCTGCTCGGCCATGGCCGGGATTATCGCGCGGCCGCGACCGGCGCCACCGTGTTCGCTGGACGGCTGTCCGCTTGCCAGTATTCTGGCCTTTGAGCTAGGGTCCTGGCCTACTCATGGTCCCCCGCGTCCGCGAAGCCCGTCTCGCCGCCGGCCTCTCCCAGGGCGCCCTCGCCGCCGCCGCGGGCGTCAGCCGCCAGGCGGTCGGCGCCATCGAGGCCGGCCGGCACCGGCCCAGCGTCGACGCCGCCCTCGCGATCGCGCGCGCCGTCGGGCGCCCGGTCGAAGAGCTCTTCGGCGAGGCGCCGGCGTGCGCCGAGCCCGTTCTCGGCGCCCCGCTGCCCGACGGCAGCCCGGTGCTCGCCGCGCGGGTGGGCGACCGGATCGTCTACTCGCGCGCGACCGAGGCGCTCGCGTTCGAGGGCTGGCCGCTCGCGAACGCCGTGCTGGAGGACGGCCGCCCGCGGCCTTTGCCCGGTGGCGATCTCGACGCGCTCGTGGTCGTCGGGTGCGACCCCGCGCTCGGGTCGGCGGCGGCGCTCCTGCCGGCGAGCGGCTCACGGCACCTGGTCGCTCTGTCGGGCTCCACGGCCGGGGCCCTCGAGGCGATGCGTCACGGACGGGCCCACGCCGCGCTGGTGCACAACCGCCCCGGCCGCCTTCCCTCGTCTCCGCCCGGCGTGCTGCGCCTCCACCTCGCGCGCTGGCGGGTCGGCGTGGCGAGCCGCGGCCGGCGGGCGCGCTCGGTGGCCGAGCTCTGCGACCGCCGCGTGCGGGTAGTCCAGCGCGAGGCCGGGGCCTCGAGCCAGCGCGCCTTCGCCTCCGCCGTGGCCGCGCACGGCGGTCCGGCCGTCGCCGGGCCCGTGGAGTCCGGCCACCTGGAGGTCGCCCGGCGCGTCGCCGGCGGGGCCGCGGCGGGCGTGACGATGGAGCCGGCGGCCCTCCGGTTCGGGCTCGCGTTCCGGGAGCTCGAGAGCCACGTCGCGGAGCTGTGGATCGACCCGCGCTGGCGAGCGCACCCGGGCGTCGAGGCGCTCGGCGAGGTGCTGCGCTCGCAGGCGTTCACGACCCGCATGGCGCTGGTCGGCGGCTACGAGCTGTCCCATTGCGGAGAGCCCGCATGACGCGGCGGCTCACCGTCCTCGCGCTTGTCGCGCTCGTCGTCGCCGGCTGCGGCAGCGGGAGCGACGACGATCCCGGCGACTCCTCGGGGCCGCTCGTCGTGTCCGCGGCCTCCTCACTGCAGAAGGCGTTCACCGACTACGCGACCCGGTGGGGGGGCGGGAACGTGCGCTTCTCGTTCGCCGGCTCCGACGAGCTCGCCGCGCAGATCCAGCAGGGCGTCAAGCCCGACGTCTTCGCGTCCGCCAACACGAAGCTGCCGGATGAGCTCCACTCCAAGGACCTCGTCGAGAAGCCGACCGTCTTCGCGGGCAACCGCCTCGTCCTCGCCGTGCCCGCGAAGTCCGACAAGGTCGGATCTCTCGAGGACGTCGAGCGGCCCGGCGTGCGGGTCGCGATCGGCTCCGAGACCGTGCCGATCGGCTCGTACACCCTCGGCGTGCTCGGCCGCCTGCCGCAGGCCGAGCGGGCCAAGATCATGGCGAACGTCCGCTCCAAGGAGCCCGATGTGAAGGGCATCGTCGGAAAGCTGACCCAGGGCGCGGTGG
Source organism: Thermoleophilaceae bacterium (assembly GCA_036407035.1). GTDB lineage: Bacteria > Actinomycetota > Thermoleophilia > Solirubrobacterales > Thermoleophilaceae > JACVRW01. The sequence goes on from DASXAA010000176.1 coordinate 17,370, forward strand.
ACGCCGGCTTCGTCTACATCACGGATGTCAAGGCCGCGAACGGCGCGCTCGAGGCGATCGAGCTGCCGGAGAGCCTGAAGCCCTCGGCGGCCTACGGGGTCGCGGTCGTCAAGGGTGCGAAGCACCCCGACGCGGCCAGACGGTTCATCTCCGGGCTCATCCGCGGCGGCGGGCGGCGGGCGCTCCTCGCAGCGGGGTTCGAGCCGCCGCCGCAGTGAGGCGCTCGCGCGCGTTCGGCGCGGTCGCGCTGGTCGCGCTCGTCGCCGTGCTCGTGTTCCTCACGCTGCCGATCGTCGCGATCTTCGCCAACACCAGCCCGGGCCACCTGATCGACGGCCTCGACGACCCGGTCGCCCGCGACGCGCTCTGGCTCAGCCTCAAGACGACCGCGCTGGCGCTCCTCATCATCGTCGTGATCGGCACGCCCGCGGCGTACCTGCTGGCCACGCGCGACTTCCCGGGTCGCGCGGTCGTGCAGACGCTGATCGAGCTCCCGCTCGTGCTCCCGCCTGCCGCCGCCGGCATCGGGCTGCTCGCCGCGCTCGGCCCGAACGGCATCCTGGGAGGCGCCCTCGACGACGCCGGCATCCAGCTCGTCCTGCAGACGGCGGGGGTGGTGGTGGCGCTGGTGTTCGTCGCTTCGCCGTTCTACCTGCGCCAGGCCGAGTCGGCGTTCGGGGCGGTGCCCTCCAGCCTGGTCGAGGCGTCGCGCACCCTCGGCGTGGGCGAGGTGGGCACGTTCCTGCGCGTGTCGATCCCGAGCGCGCGGCCCGGGCTGCTGGCGGGGGCCGCGCTCGCCTGGGGCCGGGCTCTCGGCGAGTTCGGCGCGACGCTGATGTTCGCGGGCTCGTTCCAGGGCATCACCCAGACCGTGCCGCTGGCGATCTACGACCGCTTCTCTCAGGACTTCGCCGGCGCGCTCGCGCTCTCGGCGATACTCGTCTGCGTGTCGTTCGTGCTGCTCCTGTCCGTGAAGCTCGTCACCGGCCGCGGGGCGCTGGGCGCTGCTGCACGTTGAGGCGCAGACCCGGCTCGGCGACTTCGAGCTGGACATGGGGGCCGACTGCCGGCCCGGGGAGTGCCTCGCGTTGTCCGGCCCGTCGGGCGCGGGCAAGTCGAGCGTGCTCCGCATCGTCGCCGGGCTGCTCCGGCCGCGGCGCGGCGTGGTCAGCTGCGCCGCCGAGACCTGGCTCGACACCGAGACGGGGGTCAATGTCGCGCCCGAGGGGCGGCGCTGCGGCTACGTGTTCCAGGACTACGCGATCTTCGAGCACCTGACCGCCTGGCAGAACGTCGCGTTCGGCATGCGCGGGACCCCGCGGCGGGCCCGCCGCCGGCGGGCGGAGGCCCTGCTCGACCGCTTCGGCCTCCTGGCCCGCGCAGACGCCCGGCCGGTGACGATGTCCGGCGGCGAGCGCCAGCGAGTGGCGGTCGCCCGCGCTCTGGCGCGGGAGCCGGCCGCGCTGCTCCTCGACGAGCCGCTGTCGGCGCTCGACGCGCGCACACGAGCGAGCGCCGGCCGCGAGCTCGCCGGCGTGCTGCGCGACACGCGGGCGCCGACGATCCTCGTCACCCACGACTTCGCCGAGGCGGCGGTGCTCGGTGACCGGGTGGCGGTGGTGGACGAAGGCCGCGTGGTGCAGGTGGGCACCGCCGCGGAGCTGGCTGCCGCGCCCGCCTCGGCGTTCGTGGCGGACTTCACCGGGGCGGTCGTGCTCACGGGCGTCGCGCGCGGCCGCGACGAGGGCGTGACGATCGTGGACCTCGACGGCGGCGGGCAGGTGGTCAGCACCGACGTCGCGGAGGGTCCGGTCGCGGCCAGCGTGTACCCGTGGGAGATCGTCATCGAGCCCGCCGAGGCGGCCGCGACCGGCTCCGCCCGCAACCGGCTGGCGGCGGAGGTCGTGTCGATCACGCCGGTCGGCGGGCGGGTCCGCCTCGGGCTCGCCGCGACCCAACCGCTCGCCGCCGAGATCAGCGAAGCTGCGGTCCACGAGATGGATCTGCGCCCCGGCGCCCGCGTGACGGCGACCTGGAAGGCGACCGCCACACGCCTGGTCAGGGCCTGAGCGAAATCACACTTGACAGCCGTCGTATAAACGTAGAAGTTACGCACACACGCTCGTTTTTAAAGTCATTTAGAAACGACCGTGTCATCGGGTTCCAAGCTGCCGAGACGAGGGTGCCACCGTGCGCGGTTATCGGATTCTGACGGTCCTGTTCGCAATCGCCGGGCTCGCGGTGGCGAGCCCGCCGGCGTTCGCGGAGACTACGCACCCGTTCCAGGGGTCGTTCGGGGATGGCATCCTGAACTTGCCGGCGCGCGCCGCGGTGAACCAGGCGACCGGCGAGATCTACGTCGTCGACCAAGGCGCGCAGGCGGTCCGTGTCTTCGACTTCGCGGGCAACTTCGTGCGGGAGATAGGTGGGTTCGACACCCCGGCCCAGGGCTTCTCCTTGGGGCCTCTCGGCAGGTCGGGCGTGGCCGTGGACGCTTCGTTCGGACCGTCGAACGGTGACGTCTACGTCGCCGACAGCGGCAACGACGTCGTGGACGTCTTCGATTCGAACGGCTCCTACGAGCGCCAGCTGACCGGCATCGACAATCCGACCGGTGTCGCGGTGGACCAGAGCGGCCACGTCTGGGTCGCCGAGGCCGGTGGGCTCAACGACCCGGACGACCAGGTCCGCGAGTACGACGAGGCGGGCAACCTCGTCCAGAGCTGGGAGACCGGCCATATCTTCACCGAGGCGCTCGCGGTCGACACGAGCGGGCACGTCTACCTCATCAGCGACGCCTTCTCCGTCAGCCGCTTCGACTCCGACGGCACGAATGAGACGCCGGTCGGCGACCCCTTCGGCTTCGCCTTCGCGATCGCGGTCAACCCGAGCGACAACCACCTGTACGTCGACCAGGGCGACACGGTCAGCGAGTTCGACGACAGCGGCACCCTGGTCAACCAGTTCAGCACGCGCACCTCGCAGTCGGTGGGGATCGCGGTCAGCGGCGGCGGCAACGTCTACGTCACGAACGGGGTTTTTGGACAGGGCCGCGTCCACGTCTTCGGCCCGCTCGCCGACGTCCCGATCGTCACCCTCGGCCCGGCCGACCCCATCGCCGCCACCGGCGCCACCCTGCACGGGTCGATCAACCCGGACGGCGTTGCCTCGACCTACCAGTTCGAGTGGGGGACGGACACGCACTACGGCAACGTCGCGCCGGCCGATGCGGTCGACGTCGGCGACGGCACCGACGACGTCGCGGCCACGGCGGACCTGTCGGGGCTTCTGCCCGGGACCACCTACCACTACCGCCTGAGGGGGAGCGGGCCGAACGGCAGCGTCGTCACCGAGGACGGCACCTTCACGACGCTGACGCTCCCGATCGTCGTCTCGCTGTCGGGCAGCGGGGGGCTCAACACCGCCACCCTGTCGGCCGTGATCAACCCGCAGGGCCCCGCAACGACGTACCACTTCGAGTACGGGCTCGACACGAACTACGGGACGAACACGCCGGAGACGACGCTCGGCGACGGCTTCGACGACCTGCCCGCCACGGCGGACATCTCGGGCCTGTCGCCGAACAGCACCTACCACTTCCGCGTCGTCGCGACGAACGAACACGGCACGACGACCAGCACCGACGCCACGTTCACGACCAACCCCGCGCCGTCGATCGCGGTGGAGTCGGCCACGGACGTGGGGCAGACGAGCGCGACCATCCACGCGCAGATCAACCCGAACAGCCAGGAGACGACGTACCAGTTCGAGTACGGCACGACGACGGCGTACGGCTCGGCCACCCCGGCGGCGCCGACGAGCATCGGATCGGGCACCACGAGGCAGCACGTGAGCGCGCAGCTCACGGGCCTCGCTCCGGGGACCACCTACCACTTCCGCGTCGTCGCGACGAGCGTCGCCGGCCGGAGAGAGGGCTCGGACCGCACGTTCACGACCGCGTCGCCGCCGCCTCCTCCTCCGCCTCCACCGCCCGCGGGCGGCGGATCGGGCACGGGCGGATCGGGCACCGGCGGATCGGGCACCGGCGGGCAGGCGCCGCCGTCCGCCCCGAGGAAGACGTCGCTGAAGCTCGGTTCGATCAGCAAGAAGCGGCTGGCGAAGTGGGCGCGGACCGGCAAGCTGACGCTGAAGGTTCGAGTCGGCGGCCGCGGCAAGGTGACCGCCAGGGCCCTTGCCACCCTGCCCGACCGCTTCGAGCCCTCGGTCGTCGCCCACGCTTCGAAGACCGCGAAGAAGGCGGGCGTCGTCAGGCTCACGCTGAAGCTCTCACGGGCCGCGAGGCGCGCGCTGGCGGACGACCCGCTGCACGTGCGGATCGAGGTCGAGAGCACGGGGGCGAACCGCTCGCTCGCCAAGCGCGTGACACTTCGGAAGCGTTGAGTCAGCGCTCGGCCGACGGGCCGCCCGCCGCCATCGCGCAGTAGACGAGGTCGTCGAGCAGGTCGGGCAGCTCCTCGGTCTGTCCGCGGAACACGCGCTGGTAGATCACGTGGTAGATGCCGCCGACGATGACGTCGAAGTACATCGCGGGCAGCACGTGGGCGTCGGGCGCGTCGCGGTGGCTCTCCGCGATCAGCCAGGCGAAGCCGGCGAGCGCGGCGTCGCGCCGCTCGAGCGCCTCGGGGCCCGCCGCCGAGACGTCGACGATGCACATGCGCGCGTAGTCGGGCTGCGCCGAGAGGAAGCGCAGGAAGGCGCCGAAGCCGCGGGTGAGGCGCTCCTTCCAGGTGCCGGGCTCCGCATACCCCGCCTGGACGTCCTCCATCGCGCGCGTGACCGCGTCGTCGTAGGCGGCGACGAAGCAGTCGGCCTTGTTGGAGAACTGCTCGTAGAAGGTCCGGCGCGACACTCCGGCGCGCTCGAGCACGTCGGACACGCGCGTGCGCGCGTAGCCACGTTCGGCCACCGCACCGGCCATGCCACGGAGTATGCGTTCGCGCTGGGAGCCGACGACCACCTCGCGCGGGAGTCCGTGGCGTCCGGGCGGCAGCGGTCCGAGATGGATCAGCGGCTGCGAGTCGGTCATTTCCGGAAACCGCCTGTGACGTTACCCGGACGGCTCTCGGCGAGTCAACGGACACGACGATGTTTGTATTCGATTTACAAGAACTTCCGCGCCGTTCGCCGAATCGGCGCGGTCGCGCGGCGCCGTTGGCCGGATCGGCGCCCGCCACGCGCTCCGGGCGGGCGCCTACCGCTCCAGCCGGCCCGCCAGCGCCAGTAGCTCGAGCACCCGCTCGTGCGGCAGCGCCTCGCACACGCGACCCTCACGGCCCACCACCCGCTCGGCTCTCCAGAGCGAGTTCAGCACCGCCTCCTCGGTCGCGTCGACCGTCGCCGCGAAGAAGGCGTTCAGGTCCGGGGCGGGCACGTCGCCGGTCTCGCCCGCGGTCGAGAACGCCACGAAGATCTCGCCGCTGCCGTCGTGCGCCACGGAGCCCGTGCGCGCCAGCCCGAGGCCGGCGCGCCGCGCGACGCGCGTGAGCTGTGCGGACGACAGCGGCGCGTCGGTGGCCACGACCACGATGCAGCTGCCCGCCGGGCGGCTGCGGCTCTCGCGCGCCTCGCCCAGCATCCGTCCCACCGGCACGCCGTCCACGCGCAGCTGCGAGCGCACGCCGAAGTTGGTCATGACGAGCACGCCGACCACCGACCCGCCCGCCACGCGGCTCGACGAGCCGATCCCGCCCTTGTAGTCGAAGCACACCATGCCGGCGCCTCCGCCGACGGCGCCCTCGGCCACGTCGGTGGAGGCGTCGGCCACGGCCCGCCCCGCGTCCGCGGCCTCCAGCTGGACGTCGCGGGCGTCGCTCAGCCAGCTGTCGTCGCACTCCGCGACCACGGGGATCACCACGTGGTCCACGCCCACGGCCGGGTCGGCCGCCATCGCCGCCGACACGGCGCCGTCGTAGACCCTGCCGACCGCCATCGTGGCCGTCAGGTAGATCGGCGTGTCGATCACGCCCTGCTCGGCGATCTCGAGCGAGCGGGTCATCTCGCCGACGCCGTTCAGCACCGCCGTGCCCGCCCGCAGCGGCCGCGCGAGCTTGCCGCCGCCCTCCCCGGGCACCACCGCCGTCACGCCCGTCCGCGCGACGCCGCGTCCGTCCGGCGGGACGGGCTCGTCGCGGCGGATCGTCACGTGGCCCACTCGCACGCCCTCCACGTCCGCGATCGACCCGGCCGGGCCCGGCTCGAGCTCGCCGATCCGCAGGCCGTGGTCGCGCAGGCTCGCCATCGGCCGCGGAGCCTAATGACGGCCGGATACGCTCGCGTCCGTGGGACTCGCGATGCCCGTGGTCTGGAGCGATCGCCACCGCCTGCACGAGCCGGGCGGCGAGGTGTGGGTCGGCGTCCGCACGCCCGGCACCGAGGTGCCCGCCCGCGCGGAGCGGATCCGCGAGGCGCTCGCGGCGGCCGGGGCTCGCTTCGTCGAGGCGGAGCGGCACCCGGACGACGTGGTCGCCGCGGTCCACGACTCCGAGCTGACGGACTACCTTGCCGGCGCCTGGGAGGACTGGCGCTCGAGCGGGCTGGACGCCGATCCCGGCCAGGACCGCGTGGTGCCGTACATCTTCCCGCTGCCCGGCCTGTTCGCCGACGGCGTGGCGGTCGCGACCCCGGCGTCCACCGCGGCGCGCGCCGGCCGCTTCGCGTTCGACACGATGACGCTGATCGGCCCCGGCACCTGGGAGGCCGCGCGCGCGGCCGTGGACGTGGCCGTGACCGCCGCCGACCTTGTGCTGGCCGGCGCGCCCGCCGCGTACGCGTGCTGCCGGCCGCCCGGCCACCACGTCACGCGCACCTGCTTCGGCGGCTCCTGCTACCTGAACAACTCGGCCGCCACTGCCGCGCGGCTGCGCGAAGGCATCGGCGGCCCGGTCGCCGTGATCGACGTGGACGCCCACCACGGCAACGGGACCCAGTCGATCTTCTACGACGATCCCGCCGTGCTCGCCGGCTCGGTCCACGCGGACCCGGGCGCCGGGTGGTTCCCACACTTCCTGGGCTTCGCAGGGGAGACCGGCGCCGGCGCCGGCGAGGGCGCCAACCGCAACGTGCCGCTCGTGCCGGGCAGCGGCGACCGCGAGTGGGTGGAGGCGGTCGCCGGCGTCGCGGACTGGGCACGCGAGCGCGGCGCCCGGGCGCTGGTGGTGGCGCTCGGCGTGGACGCCGGCGGCGGCGATCCCGAGAGCCCGCTCGACGTGTCGCCCGCGGGCTTCCGGCAGGCGGGCCGCGCGCTGGGCGCGCTCGGGCTGCCCACGGTGGTGGTGCAGGAGGGCGGCTATGACCTGTCGGCGATCGGGGGCCTCGTCGGCGAGGCTCTCGCGGGCATCGAGGAGGGAGCGGGTGGATAGCGAGACGAAGTCGATCTGGGTCGGCCGCGACGAGCACGAGGGCGTGCCGGCCCAGCCGCGCAAGGACGTGAAGCCGCCGCCGCACTGGCGGCTCGAGGCGGTCGCCGCACTCCGCCGCCCGCGCTCGCTGCGGGTCGGCGCGGACCGCCGCCGGGCGGTGTTCATCGAGGACGGCGGCGACGCGTCCGACGTCTGGCTCGTGGACCTGGAGGCGGGCACGCCGCCTGACCAGCTCACGAGCGGCCGCGAGCCCATGCCCTACTGGGAGGACACCGAGCCACGCCTGTCGCCCGACGGCTCGACGGTCGCGTACGCGGATGGCGATCACGTCTGGCTGGTGCCCGCGGCGGGCGGCCCGCCCCGCAGGCTGGTGGAGGCGACGGACCCGGTCTGGATCGACTACTCCACCCTCGTGGTGGCCGTCGAGCGGGCCGCGGACCGCAGCACGCGCCTGGCCGTCGTGCGCACGGACGACCCCTGGCCGCGGCGGCTCGCCACCGAGCACGGCGGGCTCGAGCAGCACGGCGACGAGGGGGAGGCCGTCGTCTCGCCCGACGGCACCGCGGTCGTCTACACCTTCTACCCGCGCGGCGACCTCAACCGCAGCGAGATCCGCGTGGCCTCGCTCGACACCGGGAAGACGCGCGCGCTGACCGGCACGCCGCGCATGCACGACCGCGAGCCGCGGTGGTCGCCGGACGGTGCGATGATCGCGTACGCCTCGGAGCGCAGCGGCTTCTACGAGCTGCACCTGGTCGGCGCCGACGGGGAGGGCGAGCGGCAGCTGACGAGCGCGGGCGCGGACCACGGCGAGCCCGACTGGCACCCGGACGGCGACCGCATCGTCGCCACGCGCGGGCGGCGGAACCGGTTCGACCTCGTGGTCGTGGACGCGGCGAGCGGGGACGCCGAGGTGGTCGCCGAGGGTGGCGTCTGGAGCACTCCGTACTGGACCGCGGGCGGCGGGGTCGTCGCCGCCTACGAGGACCACGCCACGCCCGCCGAGCTGCGGCTGGCCGTCGCCGGGGAGCCGCCGCGGACCCGCCACGCCCCGGCGCCGCTCGCGCTCCGGCGCGCGCCCCACGCCGCGCTCGAGGAGGTGGCCTACCACTCCTTCGACGGCCTGGAGATCCCCGCCTGGCTGATGCGCCCCCGCGATGCATCGCCCGAGCGGCCGGCGCCCGCGATCGTGTACCCGCACGGCGGCCCCACGGACGCATCGGCCGACGAGTGGGACGGCCACGCCCAGTACTTCGTCGACAAGGGCTACGCCTGGCTCGCGCCCAACTTCCGCGGCTCGACCGGCTACGGGCGCGACTTCGAGCGGCTGAACCACGGCGTCTGGGGCGTGGACGACACGAAGGACTGCCTCGCGGCCGCGGACTTCCTGCGCACGCTCGACTGGGTCGACGGCGAGCGGCTCGGCATCTTCGGCGCCAGCTACGGCTCCTACATGGCCCTGCTGTGCGTCACCGACGACCCCGAGCACAGGTTCAGGTGCGCCGTCCCGAAGTACGGCGACTGCGACATCGTCACCTCATGGGCGCAGGGCGACCGCTACGGCGTGCAGGACCTCGAGCGCATGATGGGCCCGCCGTCCGCCGCGCGCGAGGCGTACCGCGCCGGATCGGCGTTCCACCGCCTCGAGAACGTGCGGGTGCCGCTGCTGATAGCGCACGGCGAGAAGGACCTGCGCGTGAGCCCGAAGCAGTCGGATCAGCTGGTGGCCGAGCTCCGAAGGCTTCACAAAACCTTCGAATTCGTGACTTACCCTACGGAGGCCCACGGCCTGCTTCGAGCGGGGCCGCAGGTGGACTACTACAGGCGACTCGAGAGGTTCCTCGACTGGCATCTCATGTGAGCGCCTGAGATAGTCGGCACTTCGAAGCAGCAACGGAGGGACTCGCGGTGAGCATCAGACGGACACTGGTCGGGGCGATCTTGGTGATCGCCGTCCTCGCAGGGATCATGGCCGTGTCGGCCCAGGGCCAGAAGAAGCCGGTCACCTTCAACGTGGGCGACACGCAGGGGATCGACAGCATGAACCCGCTGATCGGCGTGTCCGTGCCCGCCTACGAGGCCTGGACGATCCAGTACGCCATGCTCACCGACAAGGCCGCGAGCGACTTCCACACGATCCCCGGCCTCGCGAAGTCCTGGTCGAGCTCGCCCGACAAGCGCACGTGGACGTACAAGATGCGCCCCAACCAGAAGTGGTCGGACGGCAAGCCGCTCACGTCCGAGGACGTCGCCTGGACCGTCAACACCTCGCGCAAGGAGGGCTGGATCAACCACTCCTCGATCGTCGCGAACCTGACGGCCACCGCGCCGGACCCGGAGACGGTCGTCATCAAGTCCTCCGTGGACGACCCGAAGCTGCCGACGATGGACGCCTACATCCTGCCGAAGCACATCTGGGCGCCACTCGGCAAGGAGGGGCGCGACAAGTACGACGCGCTCGACGGCGTCGGCTCGGGCCCGTTCGTGCTCGACAAGTTCCAGAAGGGCCAGTTCGCGCGCTTCAAGGCCAACCCGAACTACTACGGCGGCAAGCCGGCGGTGGACAACGTCGTGCTGCGCATCTTCAACAACCCCGACGCGATGGTCGCCGCGCTCAAGACGGGCGAGCTGGACGCGGCCGAGGACGTGCCCGGCAACGCGTTCAAGGCGATGGAGAACGACGACAGCATCCAGACGATCCCGGGCTACCAGGGCGCTATGGCCGAGCTCGCGATCAACGGCGGCGACGGCCTCAAGAAGCCGCACCCGGCGCTGCTCGACAAGCGCGTGCGCGTGGCGATCGCCCACGCGATCGACAAGAAGGCGATCGTCAGCCGCGTGCTGGCCGGCATCGGCAAGCCGGCGGACACGCTCAGCACGTCCCCGAACACCGAGTGGACGCCCGAGATCCCCGCGGACCAGCAGTTCGACTTCGACCTCGACAAGGCGAAGCAGATCCTCGACGACGCCGGCTACAAGGACACGGACGGCGACGGGATCCGCGAGATGCCGGGCGGCGGCCAGCCGCTCAACTTCGAGTACGGCGTGCGCACCGAGGGCGACTCCGGCGCCCCGACCTACGAGCTTGTCAGCGGCTGGCTCAAGGACATCGGCATCGCCACGACGCGCAAGGTCTACGACGACAGCCAGCTCACCGTGGTGATCGGCAAGGGCGACTACGACATGTTCGCGTGGGGCTGGACGCCGTTCGTCGACCCGGACCCGATGCTGTCGTACTTCACGTGCGACCAGATCGCGAGTGACCCCGACGACCCGACGAACTACTACAACGACGCGAACTACTGCGACCCGGAGTACGACAGTCTCTACAAGCAGCAGAAGGTGGAGCTCGACCACGCGAAGCGCGTGGACCTCGTCCACCAGATGCTGACCCGGTTCCAGCAGTCCGCGGTCTACAACGTGCTGTACACGTACCCCGACAACCAGGCCTACCGCAAGGGCCGCTTCGAGGGCTGGACCCGCCAGCCGGCGAAGACGGGGCCGGTGCTGTTCACGAACTCGTCGCCCACGTACGCGAACCTGAAGCCGGTCAGCGCGTCGGGCGGCGGTGACGACGACGGGGGCAGCAGCGCGGGGATCATCGTGATCGCGCTGATCGCCGTGGCGGCGGTGATCGGCGGAGTGGTGCTGATCCGGCGGCGCCGCACCGTTTACGAGCGGGAGTGAGTGCCCGCTTTGTAATCGCCAAGGTCGTCGGCTCGCTGGTCACGCTTGCCTTCGTAGTCGTCTTCAACTTCTTCCTCTTCCGGATCGTCGAGTCCGATCCGGTCGCGAGCCTGTTCCGAGGCCGCAACCTGACGCAGGCCCAGCGCACCGAGCTGACGAAGCAGTTCGGCCTCGACGGGTCCAAGTGGGACCAGTTCACCGCCTACCTGGACCAGACGGCGCACTTCAACCTCGGCCGCTCCTACCAGACGAACCAGCCGGTCGCCGACGAGATCTGGAGCGCGGCCGGCCCGACGATAGCGCTCGTCGGCATCTCGTCGATCCTGTCGGCGGTGTTCGGCGTCATGCTCGGCATCGCCGCCGCGTGGCGAAGACGCACGAAGGCCGACTACTCGATCACGTCGTTCACGATGGCGACGTACTCGATGCCGGACTTCTGGCTCGGCATGCTCCTGCTCGTCGCGTTCGCCGTCGGCCTCGGCTGGTTCCCGGTCGGAGGCATCACCGACCCGAACTCCGACGCCACCGGCATCGCCCACGTGGCCGACCAGGCGAAGCACATGTTCCTGCCGGCGCTCACGCTGACGGTCGCCTACTTAGGTGAGTACACGATCATCATGCGCTCCTCGCTGCTCGACACGATGCGCGAGGACTACCTCGTGCTGGCGCGGGCGAAGGGCCTGCGCGACGTGCTGGTGCGAAATCGCCACGCGGTGCCGAACGCGCTGCTGCCGGTGGTGGCGCTGATCGCGATCAACTTCGGCTTCGTGCTCTCGGGGGCGATCGCCGTCGAGGCGATCTTCTCCTGGCCCGGCCTCGGCCTGGCCACCTATCAGGCGCTCGTCGGACCCGACCTGCCGATGCTGCAGGGCCTGTTCCTCGTCTTCAGCGCGTCGGTGATCTTCTTCAACCTGGTCGCGGACCTGCTCTACGGCTACCTCGACCCGCGGGTGCGGACCGCATGACGACCACGGCGCTGTCGGCGCGGCGGATCGCCTGGCGGCGGCGCGGCCGGGCGGCGTCGGCGGCCTGGCGCGAGTTCCGGCGCAATCGGCTCGGCATGGTCGGCCTCGCGATCCTGGCGTTCTTCGTGCTGATGGCGCTGACGGCCCCGCTGGTCGAGAGCTCCGCCGGCCTGCACGCCTCCAACACGACCGCCAACCCCGCCTTCGCGAACCCGGCCGAGTTCGGTCCGCTCGGCACCGACCACCTCGGCCGCAGCGTGTGGACGCAGTTCATCTGGGGCTCCCGGATCAGCCTGCTCGTGGGGCTCGCCGCAACGGTGCTCGCGATGGTGGTCGGCTCGCTGATCGGCATCATCGCGGGGTTCTTCGGCGGCTGGATGGACGGCTTCCTGATGCGGATCACCGAGTGGTTCCTGGTGATCCCGTTCCTGCCGCTCGCGATCGTGCTCGCGGCGATCCTCGGCCCCTCGCTGATCAACATCATCTTCGTCATCGGGATCACGTCGTGGCCGCAGCCCGCCCGCCTGATACGCGCGCAGGTGCTGACGCTGAAGCAGCGCGACTACGTGGACCGCAGCCGCGCGCTCGGCGCGTCCGACTGGCACCTGATGTCCCGCCACATCCTGCCCAACGTCTCCCCGCTGATCCTCGCCAACACCACGCTGACCGTGCCGATCGTGATCCTCTCCGAGGCCACGCTCTCGTTCCTCGGCCTCGGCGACCCCGCGAACACGTCGTGGGGCAAGATGCTCCAGGAGGGCTTCGAGGCCGGCGCGCTCACGCTCAAGGCGTGGTGGTACGTGATACCGCCCGGCCTCGGGGTCATGCTCGTGGTGCTCGCGTTCACGATGGTGGGGCACGCGCTGGAGGAGGTCCTCGACCCGCGGCTCCGGGACCAGCGCGCATGAACGCGGTCCCGAAGCCGGACGACGCGCCGATCCTGTCGGTCCGCGACCTGCACGTGACCTATTCGTCACGAAGTGGCCCGGTCCCGGCCGTGCGCGGCGTGGACCTCGAGCTGGAGGCGGGCCACACGCTCGGGCTGGCGGGCGAGTCGGGCTGCGGCAAGTCCACGCTCGCCGGCGCGCTGCTCCGGCTGCTGCCGCAGGGGACCGAGGTGACGGGCGAGGTGCTCCTCGACGGCGAGGACGTGTACGCGATGAGGCCGGGCCGGCTGCGCGCGGTGCGCTGGACCGAGCTGGCGATCGTGTTCCAGGGCGCGCTCCACTCCCTCAACCCGGTGCAGCGTGTGGGCGACCAGATCGCCGAGGCGATTCGCCTGCACACGCGCGGGATGTCGCCGCGCGACCTCGGCAAGCGCGTGGGCGAACTGCTCGAGCTCGTGGGCCTGCCGGCCCGGCGGGCGCGCGACTACCCGCACCAGCTGTCGGGCGGCCAGCGCCAGCGCGTGCTGATCGGGCTGGCGCTGGCGTGCGAGCCGCGGCTCCTGATCGCGGACGAGCCCACCACGGCGCTGGACGTGATGGTGCAAGCGCAGGTGCTGCGGCTGCTCGAGGACCTGCAGGAGCGGTTCGGGCTGGCGGTCATCTTCATCACGCACGACCTCTCGACGCTGGCCGCGGTCTGCCGGCACATGGCGGTGATGTACGCCGGGCGGATCGTGGAGCGCGGTCCGAGCGCGGAGGTCTTCGCCGATCCGGCGCACCCGTACACCCGCGCGCTCGCGTCGGCGTTCCCGGTGATCGGCGACCCGGCCTTCCGCATGAGCCCGGCGGGCGTGCCCGGCGACCCGCCCGACCCGCGCGACCTACCGTCCGGCTGCCCGTTCCACCCACGCTGCCCGGTCGCGGTGGAGGGCGTGTGCGCCTCGACCCCGGTCGAGCTCTGGCCGGTCAGCCCCGGCCGCTCCGCCGCCTGCGTCCACGCACCCGGCTCCCCGGTCTCCACGTGAACGACGCGCCGCTCCTCCGCGTGCGCGACGTGCACGTGCAGTACCCGGGCCGCCGCGGCGTGGCGCGCGCCGTCGACGGCGTGGACCTCGAGATGGACAGCGGCGAGATCGTCGCGCTCGTGGGCGAGTCCGGATGCGGCAAGACCACGCTGGCGCGCACGATCGTCGGCCTGCGGGAGCCCGACTCGGGCGAGGTCGTCTTCCGCGGCAAGCCGCTCGGCCACGACCGGCGCTCGCTGCGGCGGCACCGCCGCGAGGCGCAGCTGATCTTCCAGGACCCGACCGGCGCGCTGAACGCGCGGCAGACGATCTACGAGGCGGTCGCGGAGGGGATCCGCATCCAGAAGCTGCCGGGGGACGAGGAGCAGCTCGTGGCGCAGGCGCTCTCGCGGGCCGGCCTGCGCCCGCCGGAGCGGTTCTTCACGCGCTACCCGTACGAGATCTCGGGCGGCCAGCGCCAGCGCGTGATCATCGCCGGCGCGATGGCGCTGAGCCCGAGCCTGCTAGTGGCCGACGAGCCGGTGTCGAGCCTCGACGCCTCGGTGCGCGGCGAGATCCTGGCGCTGATGCTGGGGCTCGTCCGCGAGACGGGGGTCGGCATGCTGGTCGTCACGCACGACCTCGGCCTCGCCTGGAACGTGGCAGACCGCGTCGCGGTGATGTACCTCGGCCGCATCGTCGAGGAGGGCAGGACCGAGGACATCCTGACGCAGCCGCAGCACCCGTACACGCGGGCGCTCCTGTCGGTGGTGCCGGAGATCGAGCAGGTGGAGCAGCAGATCCTGCACGGCGAGACCCCGGACCCCACGCGCATACCGCCCGGCTGCCGCTTCCACCCGCGCTGCCCGCTCGTGGAGTCCGGCGAGGCCGCGCGGCTCGGGATCGAGGACCGCTGCCGCGGCGAGGATCCGAGGATGCTGCCCGCCTGCCATGCTGTCGCGGTCCTGGCCCGATGACGAACACGCTGCCCTACAGCTGGTACACGGACGCCGACGTGCTGGCACGGGAGCGCGAGCGGCTGTTCTCGTGCGCGTGGCGGTACGCCGGGCACACCGGGGAGCTGGCCGAGCCGGGCTCCTACCTGACTCTGCGCTCCGGCGACGTGCCGCTGGTGGTGGTGCGCGACGGCGAGGGTGTCCTGCGCGCGTTCGTGAACGTCTGCCGCCACCGGGGGGCGGAGGTGGTGTCGGGCGTCGGCCGCTGCACGACCCTGCAGTGCCACTACCACGCCTGGACGTACGGCCTGGACGGCTCCCTGCGCGCAGCGCCGCGCTCGGACGCCGATCCCGACTTCGACCGGTCGGGCCTCGGGCTGCAGACCGCGCAGGTCGACACCTGGGGCCCGTTCGTGTTCGTGAACGCCGATGCGGCCGCGCCGGGGCTGGCGGACACGCTCGGCGAGCTGCCGGAGATCATCCGCCACGGCGGCCTCGACGTGGACTCGCTCGAGTTCCACTCGCGCGTGTCGTACTCGCTCGAGGCCAACTGGAAGGTGGCGGTCGAGAACTACCTCGAGTGCTACCACTGCGCCGTCGCGCACCCGACGTTCAGCGAGGTGATCGACGTGTCCGCCGAGCGCTACAGGCTGGAGCCCCACCCGACCTTCGCGAGCCACTACGCGCAGCCGCGGGGCGGCTCGCAGAACGGCGGCGTGCAGGGCCAGTTCCACATGATCTGGCCCGGCACGAAGGTGAACGTGATGCCGGGCCCGCCGAACCTGTCGATCGGGCCCCTCGACGCGACCGGTCCCGACCGCACCGAGGGCCACCTCGACTACTTCTTCCCGGCCGGCGCCGACCGGGACTGGATCGCGGAGTACCTCGATCTCGACAACGTGGTGGGGGCCGAGGACCGCGTGCTGGTCGAGTCGGTCCAGCGCGGGATGCGCTCGGGCGCGTTCGACCACGGCCGGCTGATGCTGCCGAGCGAGGAGCTGATCGGCGAGTTCCAGCGCTGGGTGGCGGCGGGGCTGGCGTAGCGGCGCGGGCGGGCGCGCCGGCGGCGGCGCGGCTCGGCCCAGGGCGGGGGCGGCGCGGACGATCGGGGAGTGTGGGCGCACTTGTGGTCGTATATGCACCCCAAGTGCGCCCACACTCCCGGTGCGTCCACACTCGAGAGCCGGTCCTCGGGGTTGCGGTCGCGGTCGCTTCGCCCTACCCGCCGTCGCGCGGGAAGCGCATCTCCCACTTTCGCGTGTAGACCCGCTCGTCGCCCTCGAACGCGTCCAGGCGCTGCGTCACGAGGAACTCGGTCGCGGTCGAGGTCATGTGGCTGTGGGTCTCCACGCGGGTCTGCCACTCGCCGCGGCCCAGCGCGCTGATGCACTCCACCTCGACCTCGGCGGAGAGCGGGTCGCCGTCCACGATTCGGTAGGTCGTCACGTTCGTGTCGTCCATCACGGTTCCCGGTTCGGTCAGCCGGCGCCGGCCGCCCACGCCCCACTCGAACCTGACCTCGCGCGCGCCGGTCGCCGGGTCGTGGCTGTGGGTGCGGCTCGTCACGCCGGGCTCGATCGTCTCCGTCCGAAGCGGCGGCGCCCACTCGGGCGCCTCGAACGGCGGCGGCTTTTGCTCGTCCTCGTCGCGCGGCCGCACGGGCAGCTCGAGCGTGCCGCCGTGAACGGTCAGCGTGGCGGGCTCCGGCGACGGCCACGCCCACGGCCAGTAGGCGGTGGAGACCGCCACCCTCAGGCGGTGCCCGGCCGGGACCGCCTGGGCGATCGCGTCGAGCCGCACGCGCACCTCGTACGCGCGACCGGGCTCGAGCCGGTCCCCGCGATCGTGGCCGTCGCGGTGGGTCAGGTTCAGGACGCCGCGCGTGACGAGCAGCGACGAGCCGTCCGGGGCGACGTCGCAGAGGCGGACCGCCACCAGCGCTCGCGGCCGGTCCGACCCGAGCGACAGCCGCGCCTCCGGGAAGCCGAGGACCTCGAGCGGCTCGTCGAGCGGCGGCAGGTCGAAGGTCAGCGAGCGCTCGTCCTCGGCGCGCTGGTCAGGGGGCCAGTCGCCGGAGTCGCCCTCCGGGCACCAGGCGCCGGCGTCGGCGCCGGTCCACTGCGCGCTGGCGTGCTCGACCGGGAACTCGCCGGGCAGCGGCAGCGAGCGCGTCTCCGCGCTGGGCGGCGGCCAGGCCTCCTCGGTCACCCAGCGCCCGGGACGGGACGCGTGGAAGTCCGCCGGTGGCACCGCGTCCTGCATCCAGACCCGCACCGCCGGCTCGTCCATCACGCCGGTGTCCCTCCCCTTCAGCCAGCGGTCCCACCAGCGCAGGCACTCCTGGAGGAAGCCGATCGAGGGCCCGGGCGCGCCGTCGTACGGGAACGCGTGCGCCCACGGGCCGACCAGGCCCTTGCGCGGGCCGGGCAGGCCCTCGACCAGCCGCGGCACCGCGTTCGAGTAGCCGTCGGCCCAGCCGCCGACCGCGTACACGGCCGCCTCGATCGCGCCGTAGTCCTCGCACACGGACCCGTGGCGCCAGTAGTCGTCGCGGCGCTGGTGCGCGAGCCAGTGCTCGACCATCGGCGGGCTCTCGTCGAGGCGCCGCAGCCACGTGTCGCGCCAGCCGTCGCCGACCGCCGCCGGGTCGGGCGGCATCGCGGTCAGCGTGAGCATCGTCGCCGCCCACGGCAGCATGTCCACGCCGAGCACGCAGCCGCCGACGTAGTGCACGTCGTCCGCGTAGCGGTCGTCGCTCGCGCACAGCGTGATCACCGCCTTCAGCGCGGGCGGCCGGCACGCCGCGAGCTGGAGGCCGTTGAAGCCACCCCACGAGAGGCCGAACATCCCGACCGCGCCGGTGCACCACGGCTGCTCGGCCAGCCACGCGATCACCTCCATCCCGTCCTCCTGCTCCCGCGGCAGGTACTCGTCGAGCAGGATGCCGTCGGAGTCGCCGGTGCCGCGCAGGTCCACGCGCACGGCGGCGTAGCCGTGACCGGCGAACCAGTGGTGGTGGCGGGCGTCGCGCGCGGCGAAGGCATCGCCCTTGCGGTACGGGAGGTACTCGAGGATCGCCGGCACCGGGTCCGCCTCGGCGTCCTCGGGCAGCCAGATGCGCGCGGCGAGCCGGGTGCCGTCGGGCATCGGTATCCACGTGTGGTCGATCCGCCGGACGCGGCGGGGGAACTCGGTGCGTACGGCCACGGGTCGCGCCAGCGTAACCGCCGGGGCGCCCGCCGGAGGCGGGCGCCCCGGCGGGCGCTCAGCGGCGCACGGTGAGCCTGGCCTTCTGGACGGTGTGCTGCCCGTCGGCGGTCGTCAGGGTCAGCCGCAGCGTGTAGCGGCCCGCCTTGCGGGGCACCCGCAGGCGGATCGTGTTCGCGCCGGCCCGCGCGCGGCCCTTGACCCGCGCGACCCGGTGGCGGCCCTTCAGCACGTCGAGCTGCACGGTGGCGCTCGCGGTCGCGGCGTAGCGCAGCACGAGGCGCCGGCGCGGCTTCGAGCTCAGCCGGGCTGATGCCATCGCGGCGGCGAGGCGCGTGGTCGCGGGCCCGGGAGGTCCGGGAGGCCCGGCCGGGCCCCGCTGTCCCGGCTCGCCGGGAGCGCCGGGAGCGCCGGGCGCGCCCGGTGCGCCATCGGCTCCGTCGGCGCCCGCCGGGCCCGTCGGACCCTGACCGCCGGTCGGACCGGCCGGTCCGGTGGGACCCGCCGGTCCAGTGGGACCATCAGGGCCGGCGGGACCAGGGGGGCCTGGCGGCCCGCCGCCCAGGTCCGCGTCGACGTACCGGATCCGCTGGTTGACGCTGTCGGCGATCATG
>DASXAA010000177.1:0-1668 GCA_036407035.1 Thermoleophilaceae bacterium
CACGCCCGAGAAGCTGCGGCGGATTGAAGCGGCCGAGCGTGTCCTCCACGATCTCGGGTTCCGGGTCTACCGGGTCCGCCATCACGACGTCATTGCCCGGCTCGAGCTGGGGCGCGACGAGATCGCCCGTGCCTTCGATCCCGAGGTCGGCGACACGATCGATCGTGAGCTGCGCGCGCTCGGATACGAGCACGTGACGATCGATCTCCGCGGGTACCGCCGCGGCAGCTTGAACGAGGCGCTTCGGCTGCGGGTCATCTAGATCCGAGGGGCGTTGCCCCTCGGACTCCCCGACACGCGCCCTCGCTCGCCGCGTCGGCGGCTCGCCCCGGTCGCGTGGCTCGCTCGCGGTGCTCGCTCGCGCGGCTGCGGGTCATCTAGCTCCGAGGGGCGTTGCCCGTCGGACTCCCCGACCCGCGCCCTCGCCGAAGCCTTGGCGTAGGCGGGCCGGTCGCGTGGCTCTCTCGCTGCCCTCGCTCGCGCCGCTACTCCCCCGGCCGATTTCTGAGATAGGTTGGAGCCGCTGTTATGCGGCAGGACGGAATTCGCGTAAAGTGCCGCATGACGGACCAACGTGCCGCATAACGGCCTAGCGCCTCGATCAGCCGCCGTCACGCTGCTGCTGATCTTCTTCGCAGCCCACATCGCGCTGCTCCCCCGCACCCTCGAGGACATCGACTCCATCAACTTCGCGCTCGGCGTGCGTGATTTCGACGTCGCCCGGCATCAGCCGCATCCGCCCGGCTATCCGGTGTTCATCGCGCTGGCGAAGGTGTCCACCGCCGCGTTTCGTGCCGCGGCGCTCGATGCGCCCGCGGCCCGCGGCCTGGCGATCTGGAGCGCGGTGGGCGGGACGCTGGCCCTCCCGATGCTGCTCCTGCTGCTTCGATCGCTCGAGCGGCGCGAGCATCTCGCGTGGTGGGCGGCGTGCGCGATCGGCGCCGCGCCGCTCTACTGGTCGACGGCGCTTCGGCCGCTGTCCGACATGACGGGCTTCGTGTTCGCGACCGCGGCCCAGGCCCTGCTGGTGTTCGCGATCGCCGACAGGCTCAGCCCCCCGAGGGACCGGGCACTGCCGGCATCGAGCCTGTCGCTCGGATTCATGTCGCCCGCCCGCGCGGTGATTCTGGCCGGTCTGCTTGCCGGTCTGGGGCTTGGCGTGCGATCTCAGACCGGTGTCCTCACGTTCCCCCTCCTGCTCGTCGTGTTGGTGGTCGCGGGCCGGATCATTCCGACCGGTGCCCGCGCGGCGGCACTTGCGGCGGCGGCGGTCGGCGTACTGTGCTGGGGCATACCCCTGATCGTTGCGAGCGGCGGTCTCAGCAGCTATCTGCATGCGCTCGGCGCCCAGGCCGGTCAGGACTTCTCGGGTGTGGTCATGCTCTGGACGCACCGCACGCCGCGCGTGGCCGAATACGCCCTCCTCAACTCGTTCGTCTGGCCATGGGGGCGGCGGGTCGGCTTCACGGTGTGTGTGCTGGCGGCGGTGGGATCGGTGCGGCTCCTCTGGCGCTCGCCGCGCGCCTGGCTCGTGCTCGTCGTCTCATTCGGGCCGTACGCGGTGTTCCACCTGCTGTTCCACGAGACCGAGACGGTTCGGTACGCGCTGCCTCTCCTCCCGCCGATCGTCTATCTGGCGATGGCTGCGGTGGACGTGCAGCGGCTTCG
>DASXAA010000178.1:0-5256 GCA_036407035.1 Thermoleophilaceae bacterium
GACGCTCGAGGCCTGGCAGCGCGTGCAGGACGTGAACCTGAAGTCGGTGTTCCTCTGCTGCAAGCACGGCATCCCGCACCTGCTCGACTCCGGCGGCGGCTCGGTGATCAACACCGCCTCGTTCGTGGCGGAGATGGGGGCCGCCACCTCGCAGATCTCGTACACGGCGTCCAAGGGCGGCGTGCTGTCGCTCTCGCGCGAGCTCGGCGTGGAGTTCGCGCGCCGCGGCGTGCGCGTGAACGCGCTCTGCCCCGGGCCGGTGAACACGCCGCTGCTGCAGGAGCTGTTCGCGAAGGACCCCGAGAAGGCGGCCCGGCGGCTCGTCCACCTGCCGATGGGGCGCTTCGCCGAGGCGCGCGAGATCGCGCAGGGCGCGCTGTTCCTCGCATCCGACGAGTCGTCCTACGTCAACGCGTCTACCTTCCTCGTGGACGGTGGAATCACCGGCGCGTACGTAACGGCCGAGTGACGATGGACGCCTTCGAGCTGGAGGAGCTGGTCGGCCGGCTGGGCACCGGCGAGTTCGACTACGCGGAGTTCTTCCGCGCCGACAGCGGCACGCTCAGCATGGCGATCGCCTTCTGGCCGGCGGGCGGCGTGGACACGCAGTCCGCGCACACCGAGGACGAGGTCTACTACGTCGCGGCCGGCCGCGGCAAGATCCACGTCGCCGGCGAGGACCGGCCCGTGCAGGCCGGGTCGGTGATCTACGTGGGCGCCTGCGTGGACCACCGCTTCCACTCCATCGAGGAGGACCTGCACGTGATCGTGTTCTGGTCGCCGCCCGAGGCCGAGCCGACGCTATAGCGGGCGCCTACACTAAATCGCGCGCATGACCCCGAAACGGGTTGTCACCGGTGCAGAGCGCGGACGCGAGACGGTCCGCGGCAGGCTCGAGGAGTTGCGCGGCACGCGCCACGGGCCCATGGTGCTGTACGCGGTCGCGATCGCCCTGGTGGCGGGGACGTACTATCTCGCCGGCCGCGCCGGCCTCGAGTTCGCCTACCTGAACGGCGCGGTCGCTGCCGTCTGGCCGCCCGCCGGCCTCGGGCTCGCGGTCCTGTTCCTGTGGGGCATACGCCTCTGGCCGGGGGTCGTGATCGGCGACCTGCTGCTCGGCGACTTCTCCACGCCGCTCGGCACCGTCCTCGGCCAGACGGTGGGCAACACGCTGGCGCTCGTGGTAGCGGCGCTGCTGCTGCGCCGCCTCTCACGCGGGCGCGGGGATCTGGAGCGGACGCTGGACGTGCTGGCTCTCGTGGCGTGCGCGGTGGTGGCGGCGCTCGTCAGCGCGGCCTTCGGCCCGACCTCGCTGCGCCTCGGCGACGTGATCAGTGCGGACGAGCTCGGGCAGGTCTTCCGCACCTGGGCGCTGAGCGACGCGGCGGGCGTGCTCGTGGTGGCGCCGGTGGTGCTCACCTGGGCGGCGAGCGGCATGAAGGGGCTCGGGCGCGGCCAGCTCGTGGAGGGCGCGGTCGGGCTCGGGGTGCTGATCGTCCTCGCCGAGGTGGCGCCGCAGCGCGACGTGCCCTACATCGTCTTCCCGGTGCTGCTCTGGGCGGCGCTGCGCCTGGGCCCGAGGGGCGCCGCCACGGCGATCCTCGTCGTCTCCGCGATCACGGTGTGGAACACGGCCCACGAGAACGGGCCGTTCGTGCGCGAGTCGATCACGAGCAGCCTGCTCGCCACGCAGATCTTCGTCGCGACGGCGGCGCTCACCTCGCTCCTCCTGGCGGCGGTGACCGCCGAGCGCACGCGGGCGGCCCAGGCCCTGGCGGTGAGCGAGGCGTCCCAGCGCGCGCTCGCCGACGAGCACGCGGCGCTCCGCCGCGTGGCCACGCTCGTCGCCGCCGAGGCCGCCCCGCGCCGGGTGTTCCAGCAGGTGACCGAGGAGGCCGGGCGGCTGCTCGGCATGCCGGCCGCGACGGTGGTCCAGTACCGCAGCGCCGACCTCGCGACCGTCGTGGGCGGCTGGAGCGAGGACGGCAACCTGCGCTTCCCGGTCGGCTCGTCGCTGGAGCTGGGCGGCGAGGGCGTGGCCGGGAAGGTGCTCCGCACGGGAACCCCGGAACGGGAGGACTACGCCGAGGCGAGCGGGACCCTCGCCGCGACGCTGCGGGCCGCCGGCTATCGCGCCGCCGTGGCCGCGCCGGTCAGCGTGGCCGGCCGGCTGTGGGGCGCCCTCGTCGCGGCGACGCGCTCCGACAAGCGGCTGCCGGCCGGGCTCGAGCAGCAGCTCTGCGACTTCGCGGACCTGGTCGGGCAGGCGCTGGCCAACGCCGACGCGCGGGAGAGGCTCGCGGCGTCGCGCGCCGAGCTGGTGGAGGTCAGCGACGCCGAGCGCCGCCGGCTCGAGCGCAACCTGCACGATGGCGCCCAGCAGCGGTTCGTCTCGGTGGCCCTCGACCTCGGCATGATCGACGCGAAGCTCGACAACGACCCGCCGGGCGCCCGCGAGGCGCTCACCGCCGCCCGCGACGACCTCGCCCGCGGGCTCGACGAGCTGAGGGAGCTGGCGCGCGGCCTGCACCCGTTCCTCCTCACGGAGCGCGGCCTCGGCCCGGCGCTCGACGCGCTCGTCACGCGCGCGCCGGTGCCGGTCGAGATCTCGGAGCTGCCCGAGGGGCGGCTCGCCGCGCCGGTCGAGGCGGCCGCCTACTACGTCGTGGCCGAGGCGATCACGAACGTGGCCAAGTACGCGCGGGCGTCGCGCGCGACCGTGAGCATCCGCCAGTCGAACGGGGCCGCCACGGTGACGGTGCTGGACGACGGCGTCGGCGGCGCTGACCCCGCGGAGGGCTCCGGGCTGCGCGGGCTGGCCGCTCGCGTGGAGGCGCTGAACGGCCGCCTGTACGTGCACAGCCCGCCCGAGCGGGGCACCCGCATCACGGCCGAGATCCCGATCGGCAAGTGAGCTTGCGGGCGCCCGGACCGCCGTCCGCAGGCGGTACGGTGGCCGCATGGTCGATTTCGATCCCGGTCCGTCGAAGTCCGTCGCCGAGCACTTCGCGCGGCTGCCGGGCTACACGAAGGCCCAGCGCAAGATGTTCTGGTACGACTGGGGGCCGGTCTTCTACCGCGGCCGCCTCGACAAGTCGGCGAAGGTGCTCGGGATCGCGTCGGACCCCGGCCCCACGGAGCGCATCGCCTGCCGCACCCTGGTCGGGGACGCCGGCCAGCGCGTGCAGGGGTTCCTCGCGAAGCTGGGGCTGACCGGCTCGTACGTCCTCCTGAACGCGCACGCCTACGCGCTCCATCCGGGGCAGGCGTTCGACGGGCTGGACCTGCTCGCCGACCCGGAGCGCGTCGAGTGGCGCAACGCGCTGTTCAAGAAGGTCACGGGCCCGAAGCTCCAGGCGATCGTCGCCTTCGGCGGCCAGGCCCACCGGGCGCTCGAGCTGTGGGACACCGCCCCGTCGGTGCCGGTCCAGAAGGTCGACCACCCGTCGGCGCGCGACGAGAAGCAACTGCTGAACGAATGGCGGGCGGCGATCGAGGCGCTGCGGCCGGTCGTCACGCCCGACGCAGACGGCGACCAGACGCTGCCGAACTACGGCACGCGCTTCCGCGAGTCGGACTACGCGCCGATCCCGTCGCGCGACCTGCCGTTCGGGCTGCCGGCCTGGTTCGGCGACGACGCCTGGGGGCGCAAGGCCAAGGCGCGCCACAACAACTCCGTCGAGCGCCCGACGACGGACCCCGAGCACCGGCTGGTCTGGCGGGCGCCGACGGGCACGCCATGACGCCGCCGCTCGTCCTGCGCGGGCGCGTCGTGACGATGGACGAGGACCGCGGGGTGATCGACGACGGCGCGGTCTACGTCGGCGCCGACGAGCACATCGCGGCGGTGCAGGAGCGCGGCGATCCCGCCCCGGCGGGGTTCGAGACGGCGCCTCGGATCGACACCGGCGGCTGCATCTACCCGGGGCTGATCGACCTGCACGGCCACATGGTCTACAACGTGCTGCCGCTCTGGTCGCCGCCCGACCATCCCGACCCGTACACCACGCGCTACCAGTGGCCGGGCGACGGCAGCTACGAGGAGCGGATCTCGGACCCCGCCAACGCGCTCGGGGCCATGGCCGGCAAGGCGCACCTCAAGTACGTGGAGGTGAAGGCGGTCGTGGGCGGCACGACCGCGATCCAGGGCTCGGCCAAGATGGCCTACCCGTACGAGGGCTGGCTCGTGCGCAACGTCGAGTACGAGACGTTCAAGACCGGCAAGAAGACCGTCTACCAGTCCGCGCTGCCGCTCGTGGTCAGCAAGGACGGCAAGCGCGACGACTACAAGGTCGCGCGCGGGCACATGAAGGACGGCGCGGCGTTCATCTACCACGTCGCCGAGGGCACCGACCCGGAGCTGGTGAGCGAGTACGACACGCTGCGCAAGAAGGACTGCCTGCTCCCGAGCTTCTGCGGCATTCACTGCACGGCGCTGCAGCGGGGCCAGTACGACGAGTGGCACACGCACGGCGGCTCCGTCGTCTGGTCCCCCTTCTCGAACCTCTGGCTCTACCGCGAC
This sequence comes from Thermoleophilaceae bacterium, assembly GCA_036407035.1. Taxonomy (GTDB): domain Bacteria; phylum Actinomycetota; class Thermoleophilia; order Solirubrobacterales; family Thermoleophilaceae; genus JACVRW01. Next base: position 4,523 of record DASXAA010000178.1, read on the forward strand.
ACGACCCACGTCGCCGACGCCAGGAAGGCGCACATGCGCATCTGCCTCGGCGCGGACTGGTCGCCGTCGGGCTCGAAGAACCTGCTCGGCGAGCTGAAGGTCGCGGACCTCTGGAACCGCGACCACATGGACGCCGTGTTCAGCGCCGAGGAGCTGTGCGCGATGGTCACCCGCAACCCGGCCGACGCGCTCGGCTGGGACGACCGCCTCGGCCGCCTGAGGGAGGGCCTGCACGCCGACGTGCTCGTCACGGCCGACCGCGGCGGCGACCCCTACCGCAACCTGATCACCTCGATCGAGCGCGACGTGGAGCTGGTGGCGATCAACGGCCAGCCCTTCTACGGCACGCTGCGGCTGATGAGCGCCTGCGGCGCCGAACGCGCCGAGCGGATCACCGTCGGCAGGTGGTCGCGCCGCGTCCAGCTGATCTACCCGGACGTCAAGGACGCCGACATGAGCTGGGCCGAGGTGATCGCGGACCTGGTCGAGGCGATCAAGGACCCCGTGGCCCGCTACCTCGAGATCGAGAAGCTGCACGAGGTCGGCAAGCCGCCGCCCTGGCTGATGACCGACAAGCCGTGGGACGACCCCAAGATCACCGGCAAGCCCGTCCCGATCACGGTGCGCATCCCGCCGCTCGACTCGCTCACGCACGACGCCGCCTACTTCAAGGCGGTCAAGGCGTCGCCGATCCACGGGCACCTGCTGGACGGGCTGCGGGCGTACTACCAGGG
>DASXAA010000179.1:0-13686 GCA_036407035.1 Thermoleophilaceae bacterium
CACGTGTTACTCACCCGTTCGCGGCTCTGCCCCAGGCCGAAGCCTGGTTCGTCGCTCCACTTGCATGTGTTAAGCACGCCGCCAGCGTTCGTCCTGAGCCAGGATCAAACTCTCCGTGAAAGTCTGGCGTGGTATCAACGCGCGCCGCGAACGACGCGCGCCGGCCCAATGGGCCGGATGCCACTGTCAGCTTGAATAGGGCGGGCGCACGAGGCGCTCGTCCCCAGAGAGTTGCCAAGTCGTTCTGTGCTCGCGTACACCTGCGAGCAGCGGACTTGACGGGTCATGTTCAGGCCCCTCGCCGATCGCCGAAGCGCTCGAACGAAGGGTTCGAACCTGGGCGCGACCTTTCGGTCGCGCGTACTGCTGAGTTTTCAAAGACCGTGCGCCCTCGGGGGTGGGGCCGCCACCAGCGCGTTAGCGCGGACGGAGCAGTGTAGCAGCGCCCCGAGCGAGGCGCCCACTGCGCGCCTCTCGGAATTCTAGCGTCGCCGGAGCCGCTTGAACCGCCGCCGCCCCACCTGCAGGACCACCCCGTCGAGCTCGTCGGCGGGCAGGTCGAGCCGCGAGGCGCCGATCGGCTCGCCGTTCAGCCTCACCCCGTCCTGGGCGAGCAGCCGTCGCCCCTCCGAGCGCGAGATGCCGAACGCGTCCGCGAGCAGCGCCGGCAGGTGGACGGTGCCGTTCGCGGCCGAGAACGCGAACTCCTCGACGTCGTCGGGCGCGGCGCGCTCCACGTGGAGCCTGTCGAATCGCGCCTCGGCGGCCGCGGCGGCCTTCTCCCCGTGGTACTGGGCGGTCAGGGCCCGCGCCATCGCCCGCTTCGCGTCGCGCGGCGGCACGGACGCGCCGAACGGCTCGTCGAGCAGCAGGTCGTAGTAGACCGGCATGACCTCGTCCGGCACCCGCATCAGCTTGCCGAAGACCTCCTCCGGCGGCTCGGCCACGCCGACATAGTTGCCGAGCGACTTCGACATCTTCTGCACGCCGTCGATGCCCGGCAGGATCGGCATCGTCAGGATCGACTGGGCCGGCACGTCGTAGGCCTGCTGCACGTCGCGGCCGAGCAGCAGGTTGAACTTCTGGTCCGTCCCGCCGAGCTCGACGTCCGCCCGGACCGCGACGGAGTCGTAGCCCTGGAGCAGCGGGTAGAGCAGCTCGAGGATCGAGATCGGCTCGCCGGCCGCGTACCGCTTCGAGAAGTCGTCGCGCTCGAGGATCTGGGCCGCCGTGGCCGTGCGGGCGAGGCGGAACAGGTCCTCCGCCGGCATGTCGAGCCACTCGCCGTTGCGGCGCACCTCCGTGCGCTCGCGGTCCAGCACCTTGAAGGCCTGGTCCTGGTAGGTGTCGGCGTTGCGGTCGATCTCATCGCCGGAGACGAACGGGCGCGTGGACGAGCGGCCGCTCGGATCGCCCACGCGCGCGGTGTACGTGCCGATGATCAGCACCACCGTGTGGCCGAGTTCCTGGAACTCCCGCAGCTTGCGCAGCACCACCGTGTGACCGAGGTGGATGTCCGGCGTCGTCGGATCCACGCCCAGCTTCACCCGCAGCGGGCGCCCCCTGCCGAGCTGTCGCTCGAGCTCTCCCTGAGGGAGCGCGTCCACGGCGTTGCGGGTGAGATGGCGGGCCGCCGCGCCGGGGGAGTCCGTCATGGGCCCAATGCTAGACTGCCGCCCTCTCGTCAAGCGCCCGCGTCCGGGCCGGGCCCGGTGGGTGCAACGCCGCCGAGATCTGCCTGCAAGGACGCGGGGGGAGCCCAACCCGACCGGGCGCTCAAAGCCATGCCAGAGCCGCCTACGCCCACGTTGATACCGACAGAAGCAGCGCTCGAGCGCCGCGGCCTCGCGCGCGAGGAGGCGCCGCCGACGCCACCGCCACGCAAGCCGAGGCTGAAGAAGCTGCGGCTCGCGCTCGTGCTGCTCGGCCTCACCGTGCTGGCCGTCATCTCGACGGTGTTCGGGATGCTGATGGCGGTCGCGAGCGACCTGCCCTCGCTCGAGGACCGCGCCCAGTACAACGCCGCGAAGAACTCGTTCCTCTTCTTCGACGACCCCGACAATCCGGGCTGCAAGGACTACGAGGCCAGCTGCCGGCTCGCCCGCCTGACCGGCAACGACAACCGCATCCTCCTGAAGCCGGGGCAGATCTCCCCGCACATCAAGAACGCCGTGATCGCGATCGAGGATCGCCGCTTCTACGAGCACAACGGCGTGGACTACAGGGGCATCGCGCGCGCGTTCGTCCAGGACGTGATGCGCAAGAGCGCCGCGCAGGGCGGCTCCACCATCACCCAGCAGTTCGTCAAGAACGCGCTTTCCGCGCAAGGCGACCGCTCGGTGTTCCAGAAACTCCGCGAGGCCGCCCTCGCCTACCACCTCGAGCGCCAGTGGCCGAAGGACAAGATCCTCACCCAGTACCTGAACACCGTGTATTTCGGGAACGGCGCCTACGGCATCGAGTCCGCGGTACGGACCTATTTCGGCAGCGGCGACTCCGACACGGAGTCCGGGCTCGACCCGGCCTCCGCGAGCACGGATCCGCTGCAGACCGGCGCCCACGCGGCGAGCGACGTCTCGCCGGCAGAGGCCGCCCTGCTGGCGGGCATGATCGCCTCGCCGAGCGCGTACGACCCGGTCCAGAACCCCCGCCGCGCGCGCCAGCGCCGCAACCTCGTGCTGCAGCGCATGCTCGAGCAGCACTACATCACGCGCACGGAGTACCGGGACGGCGTCAGGGCGCCGTTGCCCGGCGAGGACGAGGTGTCGCCCCCGCGGCCCGACTCCGAGCAGCCCTACTTCTCGAGCTGGGTCACCCAGCAGCTTGTGGACCGCTACCGCGCGGGGCGCGTGTTCGGCGGCGGGCTCGAGATCACGACGACGATCGATCCCGAGCTGCAATCGGCGGCGGAGCAGGCGATCGCCGGCCGGCTCAGCGGCGTCGGGCCGTCCGCGTCGCTGGTGGCGATCGAGAACAAGACCGGGAAGATCCGGGCGATGGTCGGCGGCAGCGACTACAGCAAGACCGCCTTCAACCTCGCCACCCAGGGCCACCGCCAGCCCGGCTCGGCGTTCAAGCCGTTCACGCTCGTGCGCGCCCTCATGGACGGCGTGAGTCCGGACCAGGTGTTCACCTCGCAGCCGAAGACCTTCAAGGTCTCGGACAAGGAGAGCTTCCCAGTCCACAACTACGAGGACATCTACTACGGCGTGGCCTCGCTGCGGGCGGCGACGGCGGCGTCGGACAACTCGGTCTACGCGGAGCTCGGCATCAAGACCGGCACCAGGCGGATCGCACGGCTCGCGCGCCGCATGGGCATCCGCACGAGGGTCTCGCACAACTACGCGATGATCCTCGGCGGTCTCGAGGAGGGCGTCACGCCGCTCGAGATGGCCTACGCCTACAGCACGATCGCCAACAAGGGCCTGAAGGTGTCCGGCTCGCTCGCGCCCGACGGCAAGGGGCCGGTGGCGATCGAGCGCGTCAAGGGCAAGGGCTTCGAGGACGTGGACAAGACGGAGGGGCACACGAAGCGCGTGTTCCCCGAGCAGGTCGGCGAGACCGCCCAGGAGCTGCTCGGCGGCGTGGTGCTGAACGGGACCGGCAAGGCGGCCCAGGTCGACGGCGAGTTCATCTTCGGCAAGACGGGCACTACCGAGAACTACGGCGACGCCTGGTTCGTCGGCTCGAACGGGGAGATGACGGTGGCCGTGTGGGTCGGCTACCCGGACCGGCTCCAGCCCATGGAGACCGAGTACCACGGCGGGCCTGTGGCCGGCGGCACGTTCCCGGCGGAGATCTTCCACGATTTCATGACCGCGTACGTCGGCATCCGCGACGCGCGCGACGCGGCCCGCGGCAAGAAGGACGAGGACACGGAGGACACCGCGCCGCCCGTGCCCGTCGCCCCGGTGAACACGCCGCCGGCCGAGCAGTCCACGGCCCCGACCGAGACCGCGCCGGCCGCACCTGAGCAGGCCCCCGAGGAGCAGCCGGCCGAGCCGGCGCCGAAGAACCAGGCGCCCGCGCCGCAGCAGCCGCCGGCGGAGCCGCCCGCGCCGCCCACGCCGCCCGCCACGCAGCCCCCAACGACGGGGGACGGCGGCGGAGGCGGCACCGTGCCGGGCACGGCGCCCGGGCAGTAGCCGCTACGCGGCCCGGCGGGCGCGCATGGCCTCCGGCCACGGGCGCGACACGTGGCGGCTGTCCGCGTCGCAGAAGCGCCACGGCAGCTCCACCGCCTTGGTGATCCCGATCCGCTCGCCCACCGCGATCCGCGGCGCGCGCGAGCCCGCCGGCCGGGCCAGGAACTCGATCGGGCCGTCCACCAGCGAGGTGCCGTTCAGGTCGAGGCCGATGCCGAGCGCCTGGGTCAGCTTGCCCGGTCCCGAGCACAGCTCCTCCTCCCGGTCGGTCCCGCGCCGGGCGCGCATCAGGTCGAGGCCGTCGACCGGCTCGAGCGCGCGGATCAGCACGGCGGCGCCCACACCGGCCGGCTCGGCCACCACGTTCAACAGCGAGTGGACCCCGTAGGAGAAGTACACGTACGCGTGGCCCGGGTCGCCGAAGAGCGTGCGGCTGCGGGCGGTCACGCCCACGTACGCGTGGCAGGCCGGCTCCTCCTGGTGGTAGCTCTCGGTCTCGACGATGCGGCCGGCGGTCGGGCCGTGGCGGACGACGCAGCCGACGAGGTCGCGCGCCACGTCGTGGACCGAGCGCGCGTAGAAGGCGGCCGGGAGCGGGTCGCCGGCGGGCGGAAGCGGGCCGCTCACACCGGCGTCTCCTCGATCGCCCGGCGCGCCGCGTCCAGCTGCTCCCGCACACGCGCCAGGGCGGTGCCGCCCTCCGACACCTTCGACTCGAGCCACGCCCCCTGCTGCAGCAGCGAGTAGTACTCGCCGTCGAGCTGCGGGGCGAGCTCGGACAGCTCCGCCTCGGACAGCTGCGACAGGCTCTTGCCCCTCTCCCCCGCCGCCCGCACCAGACCGCCGACGATCCCATGCGCCTCGCGGAACGGCACGCCGCGGCGCACCAGCAGGTCGGCCACGTCGGTGGCCGCGATGGCCTCGTCCGATGCTGCGGCGCTCATCCGGTCGCGGTCGAACACCACGCCCTCGAGCATCTCCCGCGCCGCGCGCAGGCAGAGCTCGAGCGAGTCGATCACGTCGAACAGCGGCTCCTTGTCCTCCTGCAGGTCCTTGTTGTAGGTGAGCGGCAGCCCGTGCAGCACGCCGAGGACGCCGACCAGCCGGCCGGCGATGCGCGGCGCCTTCGCGCGCAGCAGCTCGGCTGCGTCCGGGTTCTTCTTCTGCGGCATCAGGCTCGAGCCCGACGCGAACGCGTCCGACACCTCGCAGAAGCCGAACTCCTCCGTCGACCACAACACCACCTCTCCGCCCAGCTGCGAGAGGTGGGTGGCGCAGATCGCGGCGGCGCTCATGTAGTCGAGGACGTAGTCGCGGTTCGAGACCGCGTCGAGCGAGTTCTCGCTCACGCCGGTGAAGCCGAGCTCCCTGGCGATGAAGTGGCGGTCGGTCTCGAAGTTCACCCCGGCTAGCGCCCCCGAGCCGAGCGGCAGCTCGCCGGTCGAGGTCATGCAGAGGTCGAACCGCTGGAGGTCGCGCCGGAACTTCCAGAAATAGGCCAGCAGGTGGTGCGAGAGGTAGACCGGCTGGGCGCGCTGGAGGTGCGTGTAACCCGGCAGCGGCCAGTCGAGGTGGCGCTCGGCGAGCGACACGAGCGTGCGCAGCAGTGCGACGAGCAGCTCCCGCGCCTCGAGCGTATGGGCGCGGACCAGCATCGCCACGTCGGTCGCCACCTGGTCGTTCCGCGAGCGCGCCGTGTGCATCTTCCCGCCGACCGGCCCGGCGATCTCGGTCACCCGTCGCTCGATCGCCATGTGCACGTCCTCGTCGTCCTCCTTGACGACGAAGGCGTCGCTCTCGATCTCCGCGCGCACGGCCTCGAGGCCGGCCTCGATCGCCACGCGGTCGTCCTCCGAGATGATCCCGCTGCGCGCCAGCATCCGGACGTGCGCCACCGACTGCTCGAGGTCGTAGGGCGCCAGCCGGAAGTCGAACGCGATCGACGAGTTGAGCGCGCGGAAGAGCGGGTCCTGCGGGTCCGTGAAGCGGCCCATCGGCCGCCAGTCTACGTCGCGCCCGGGGGCCCAACCGCGGGCGCGCGGGGCCCAACCGTAGGATCTCGGGGGTGGGGGCACTCGTCACGGATGTCTGACCCCGTCGTGCGGCGGGCCGGTCCCGCCGACGAGGATGCCGTCGCCGCACTGCTGCACGAGAGCGCGGCCGACATGTACAACCGCTTCGCGGGCGGCCGCGAGCGGGCGCTGCGCGTGCTCAGGCGCGCGTTCAGGGAGCCCGGCACGAACGCGGGCGCCGACGTTATCTGGGTCGCCGAGCTGGACGGCCGCGTGGCGGGCGTGGCCGCCGCCTTTCCGGTCGACGAGGCCGTGGACCGCGGCGGCGCCTTCCTGCGCCTGACCCTGCGCAGCATCCCCCCGTGGCGCTGGCCGGGCACGCTCTGGCTCTACTGGGCGGGCGGGCGCGCGGCCCCGTCTCCCCCGGGCGAGTCGCTGTACATCGACGCGCTCGCCACCATCCCCGAGCTCCGGCGCCGCGGCGCCGCCAGCGCCCTGCTCGACGCGATCGAGCAGCTCGCCCGCAAGCGCGGCCTCCCGGCCGTGGCGCTCGACACCTCGCTCGACAACAAGCCCGCCCGGGCGCTGTACGCGCGGGCGGGGTTCGAGGAGGTCGCTTACCGGCCGCCCGGCCGCGGACTGCCGGGGTTCGTGGCGCTCGTGAAGCCGCTCAGCTGAGCGGCCAGCACCTCGCGCAGCGCGCCCGCCACCTGCTCCACCTGGGAGTCGGTCAGCGCGGGGAAGAACGGGAGAGCGAGCGAGCGGCGCGCGACGTCCTCGCACACCGGGAACTCGCCCTCGCGGTGCCCGAAGCGTTCGCGGTAGAAGCTCATCAGGTGGATCGCCGGCAGGTACGGCTTCGAGTCCACGCCGCGCTCCCGCAGCGCCGTCACGGCGGCGTCGCGGTCGGCGCCGGGCGGCAGCTGGACCACGTAGACGAACCAGCTGCGGCGGTCGCCGTCCCGGTCCGGGCACGGGAGCTCAAGCCCCTCGATGCCGGCGAGGGCCTCGCCGTAGAGCGCGGCCACGCGCGCCCGCTCGCCGAGCAGCTCGTCGACCCGCTCGAGCTGCGCCACGCCCAGCGCGCAGCTGAGGTCGTCGAGGCGATAGTTGAAGCCGAGGCGGTCGTGGTCGAGCCAACCCATGTCGGGCGCCCGGCCCTGGTTGCGCTCGGAGTCGATCCGCTCCTTTGCGGCCGCTCCGGGCGACACCACCGCGCCGCCCTCGCCGGTGGTCACCTGCTTGTTGGGATAGAAGCCGAACACCGCCAGGTTGCCGCGCGCGCCCACGGCCGCGCCGTCCGCGTGCGCGGCGCCGAGCGCCTCGCACGCGTCCTCCACGAGCCACAGCCCGCGCGCCGAGGCCAGCCGCTCGAGCGCCGGCATGTCGGCCGGGTAGCCGAAGATGTGGACCGGGAGCAGCCCGGTCGTGCGGTCGCCCACCGCCGCCGCCGCGGCCGACGGGTCGATGTTGAGCGTGCGCCGGTCGATGTCGCAGAACACCGGGCGCGCGTTCTCGTACAGCACGCAGTTCGCCGACGACACGAACGAGAACGGCGTGGTCACGACCTCGTCGCCGGCCTCGATCCCGGCGGCGCGAATGGCGAGGTGCAGGCCGGCTGTGCCGCTCGACACCGCCGACACGTGCGCGGCGCCGAGCACCGAGCCGAGCATCGCCTCGAACTGCTCCATCCGCGGCCCGAGCGCCAGCCTGCCCGAGCGCAGCGTCTCGAGCACCAGCTGCTCCTCGCGCGGCCCGAGCAGCGGCCCGGAGAGCGGGATCACGTGACCGCCGCGCCCGCCCGCACGTGCGCGGAGCGGCCCGGCAGCAGGCCCGCCTCGAGCGAGTCCACGAGCGCCTCCCAGCTCGCCTCGATGATGTTCTCGGACACGCCGATAGAGCCCCAGGTGTCGGTGCCGTCGCTCGCGTCGAGCAGCACCCGCGTGACGGCGCCGGTGCCCTTCGTCTCGTCGAGGATCCTGACCTTGAAGTTCACGAGCTCGATGTCGCGGATGTGCGGGTAGCGCTCGCCGATGGCCATCCGCAGCGCCCGGTCGAGCGCGTTGACCGGCCCGTTGCCCTCCGCCGTCCGCACGTAGCGCTCGCCCTCGACCCAGATCTTGATCGTCGCCTCCGTCTGCACGCGGCCGTCCTCGCGCTTCTCGACTATCGCGCGCCACGACTCGAGCCTGAAGAGCGGCACGTACTCGCCGGTCTGCTTGCGGATCAGCAGGTCGAAGGAGCCGTCGGCGGCCTCGAACTGGTAGCCGCGGTGCTCGAGCTCCTTGACCCGCTCGACCACGCGGGCGGCGGTGGCGTCGTCCACGTCGGCGCGCGCCTGCACCGTGCCCTTCCCCGACAGCTCCGACACCAGCACGCGCCGCCCCGCGCCCACGAGCTCGGGGTCCACGTGCTCGAACGTGCGGGCGTCGCGGTTCACGCCCGCCACGTGCATGCCGCCCTTGTGGGCGAACGCGTTCGCGCCCACGTACGGCTGGTTCGGGTTCGGCGTGACGTTGCAGAGCTCGTCGACGAGGTGGGCCACCTCGGTCAGGCGGCGAAGGCGGTCGGTGCCGATCGCGTCGAAGCCCATCCGCAGCTCGAGCGCCGGCACGATCGAGATCAGGTTGGCGTTGCCGCAGCGCTCGCCGTAGCCGTTCATCGTGCCCTGCACCAGGCGGGCGCCCTGCTCGACGGCCACGAGCGAATTGGCGACCCCGCAGCCGGCGTCGTCGTGCGTGTGGATCCCGACCTGCACACCGCCGAGCGCGGCGACCACGCCGGCGGTGGCGGCCGCCACCTCGGACGGCAGCGACGAGCCGTTCGTGTCGCAGAGCGTGACGTTCTCCGCGCCCGCCTCGGCGGCCGCGCGCAGGCAGCGGAGCGCGTACTCGGGGTCGTCGCGGTAGCCGTCGAAGAAGTGCTCGGCGTCGTAGATCACGCGCTTTCCCTGCGCCACGAGGAACGCGACCGACTCGGCGATCATGCGCAGGTTCTGCTCGGGCTCCACCAGCGTGACCTTCTCGAGGTGGAGCGACCACGTCTTGCCCACGAGCGTGCACACGGGGGCGAACGAGTCGGCGAGCAGGCGCAGGGCGGGATCGTCCTCGGCGGCCGCGTCGCGGCGCCGGGTCATCCCGAACGCCGCCACCTCGGCGTTCTCGAACGTCTCCCGCGAGAGCAGGTCGAAGAGCGCCTCCTCCTTCGGGTTCGACGCCGGGAAGCCGGCCTCGATCAGGTGCACGCCCAGCGAGTCGAGCGCGTGGGCCACCCGCACCTTCTCGTCCGCGGACAGCGACATCCCCTCCCCCTGCATGCCGTCGCGGAGAGTTGTGTCGTAGACCAGGACCTTCTCTGCCATGTCGTGAGCGCCTTTCTGGTTGCGGAAGCGAGCGTGAACGGGCGGCCCTATGCCGCCTGCCTAATTCGCTCGCCCCGGGCGCTCATGCCTCGGATGGTACGGGCACGACGTCGAGCCACTCCGCGTACTGCGGGGCGCGGCCGTGCAGGGCGTCGAAGAAGAGCTGCTGGATCTGGCGCGTGACCGGCCCGGGCGGGCCGATCTCGTGGTCGTCCACCTCGCGCAGCGGGGTCAGCTCCGCGGCGGTGCCGGTGAGGAAGACCTCGTCGGCCATCGGCAGCTCCGCCCTTGCGATGTCGCGCTCGATCAGCTCGTAGCCGAGGTCACGGGCCACCTGCATCACCGACTTGCGGCTGATGCCGTCGAGGATGCTGGCGCTCTGCGGCGGCGTGTAGATCACGCCGTCCTTGACGACGAAGATGTTCTCGCCGGTCCCCTCGCACACGTGGCCCTTGTCGTCGAGCAGGATGGCCTCCTCGTAACCCGCCTTGATCGACTCGATCTTGGCGAGCACCGAGTTCAGGTACTGGCCGGAGGCCTTCGCGTGCGGCATCAGCGACGCCGGCGAGATGCGCCGCCAGGACGACACCTTCGCGCGCACGCCCTCCTGCTGGCCCTTCTCCCCGAGGTAGGCGCCCCATTCCCACACGGCGACCATCGCCTCGACCGGGTTGTCGAGCGGGTTCAGCCCCATCGGGCCGTGACCGCGCCAGACGAGCGGCCGGATGTAACAGCTCTTGAAGCCGTTGCGGACGATCAGCTCGTGCGTGGCCTCGCGGATCCGCTCCTTCGTGAAGGGCAGGTCCATGTAGTAGAGCTTGGCCGACTGCTCCAGGCGGTCGAGGTGCTCCCTGTTCCGGAAGATCGCCGTCCCGCGCTCGGTCTCGTACGCGCGGATGCCCTCGAACACGCCCGTGCCGTAGTGCATGGCGTGCGTGAGCACGTGTACCTTCGCGTCCTCCCAGGCGACGAACTCTCCGTTCAGCCAGATGAGGTCCGCGGTTGTCAACGTACTGCCGCTCCTTTGTCAGAGGTTCGCGAGGACGGCCCGGGTGGCCGCCTCAGTGGTGGCGTCGCCGCCCAGGTCCGGCGTGCGGAGACCAGCCGCGAGCGCGCGATCGATGGCCGATTCTACCTTCGCTCCCTCGTCTTCCAAAGCCAGTCCCTGGCGCAGCATCAGCGCGACCGAGCCGAACATGGCGAGTGGATTCGCCTTGCCGGTGCCCACGATGTCGGGCGCGGAGCCGTGCACCGGCTCGAACAGGCCGGGGCCGGATTCCCCGAGCGAGGCGCTCGGAAGCATGCCGAGCGAGCCCGTGAGCATGGCCGCCTCGTCGCTGAGGATGTCGCCGAACATGTTCTCGGTCAGCACGACGTCGAACTCGGCCGGCCGCGACACGAGCTGCATGGCTGCGTTGTCGACCAGCATGTGCTCGAACTCGATCTCCGGGTGCTCGCCTGCGACGCGCTCCGCCACCTCCCGCCACAGGCGGGACGTGTCGAGGACGTTCGCCTTGTCCACGCTCGTCACCTTCCGGCGGGCCGAGGAGAACGCCACCCGCGCGATCCGCTCGACCTCGCCCTCGGTGTAGACGCAGGTGTCGAACGCCTCGCCGTCGCGGCGCCCGCGCTCGCCGAAGTAGATGCCGCCGGTGAGCTCGCGCACGACCAGCAGGTCGGTGCCCTCGATGCGCTCGCGCTTCAGCGGGCTGGCGTCGAGCAGCGCCGGGCTCGGCCGTACCGGGCGCAGGTTGGCGAACAGCCCGAGGCCCTTGCGCAGGCCGAGCAGCCCCTGCTCCGGCCGCGGCGCGCCCGGGTCGCCGGCGGCCGCGCGGTCCCATTTCGGGCCGCCCACGGCGGCCAGCAGCACGGCGTCGGCCGCCCGGCAGGCGTCGAGGACCTCGTCGGTGAGCGCCGTGCCGTGGGCGTCGATCGAGGCGCCGCCGACCGCGTGCTCCTCGAGCTCGAACTCGCCGACGGCCGCGAGCAGCTCGCGGGCCGCGGCCATGATCTCGGGGCCGATCCCGTCGCCGGGGAGGGTGACGATCCTGGGTGCGATGGCGGAGAACCCTACGGGTTCGAAGAACTTAGCTTGCGTTAAATCGGCGGCTCTACCGTCTTTGCGGAACCCGAATGTGCCGTTGCGCCGCGAGGCGTATGAAGACCTTTCTTTCTACGGAGGAACCGTGGCCGTTGATGACCGTCCGGCCTCGGAACGGGAGCAAGACGCTCTCGCCGAGGTGATCGATCTATTGGAGACCCAGGTGCTGCCCGCCTCGTCGCCCCTGCGCGTGCTCTCGGCGCGCGAGCTCGACCTCTACGGCTCCGAGCGCTGGGGCGAGGACTGGCTCCGCGACTGCTGGATGCGCGCCTCCGGCCGCGGCGTCTACCACCTGCGCGACGAGGCCGGCAGGGCGCTCTGCCTCTCCTCGGACCCCGAGATGAGCGGCGACGAGCTGTGCGATCGCTGCGCCCGCGCGGCGTCGCAGATCGAGCGCCTCAAGCGCTCCCTCGACGACGGGCTGACCACCTTCTGAGCTCAGAGGTGGTGCCTGGCGTGGGCGCAGAGCATCTCCGCCAGCACGTACCACACGAGCTTTGCCGTGATCCCGGCCGGGTCGTAGCAGGGGCATAGCTCCACGTTGTCGACCGCGCTCAGGCCGCGCTCCCCTACGAGCCTGCCGACGCGGATGATCTCCTCGGCCGAGAAGCCGCCCGGCTCCGGCCCGGTGGTGCCGGGGGCGTGCGCGGCGTCGATCGAGTCGGTGTCGAACGAGACGTACACGCCGTCGACCCCGTGCCACACGCGGTCGAGCGCCTCGCCGAGCACCTCGTCCAGGCCCCGCTCCCGCACCTGGCTCATCGGGTAGACGGGGATCTCGCGCCTGCGGACCTCCTCCCACCAGTCGCGCGTGTTGATCGTCCCCCGGATCCCGACGATCGCCATGTTCGCGACGTCCACGTTCGGCAGCTCCTGCGCGCGCACGAGCCCGCTGCAGTTCGTCTGGGTCTGGCCCGCGATCTCCGGCGAGGCGTCGAGATGGGCGTCGATCTGTAGATAGCCCATCCTGCGGCCGTCTCCCAGGAAGCGCGAGAGGGCGCGCGCGCCGGGGACGACCAGGGAGTGGTCGCCGCCGATCGTGACCGGGATCGCGCCCGATTCCAGGACCGACAGGATCTGCTCCTCCACGAGCTCGTGGGTGCGCTCGAGGTCGCCGACCGCGAGCGGCGCGTTCCCGCAGTCCACGAGCCCGTACGCCTCGAACAGGTCCAGCCCCCACTCCTCGGACCATGGGCCCGCCATCGTGCTCGCCATCCGTAGCGCGCGCGGGCCGGCGCCCGAGCCGGGTCGCTCGACAGCCTGGTTCCCGCCCTCGTACGGGTAGCCGAGGAAGGCGGCCTTCGCGTCCCGCTCGCCCAGCTCCGCGACCGGCACGTGCGGCGCGCCCAGAAACGAGACCACGCCCTGGGTCAGCGTGCTGAAGGACTCCACCGGCGCAACATACCCAGACCGCCGAACCGGAGCCGGGCCGCCTGCGTAGCACGGGATGGCACGTTCCCGAAGGGAGGAGGACCGCTTTGAGGACGCTGCGTTTCAAGCTGGCGATCGCGGTCGCGGTGGTCTCGGCGTTGACGGTCGGGGCGATCGCGATGGCGACGGGGGACCGCAGCATCGACGAGGACCTGACCGGGTACGAGGAGGTCCCGGCGCTCTCGACTCCGGGCGTGGGCGAGTTCCACGCCTTCATCAACAAGTCGGCGCAGGAGATCCGGTACCGGCTGACGTTCAGCCGCCTCGAGTCGGCGGCGACCCAGTCTCACATCCATTTCGAGAACGCGACGAACAACGGGCCGATCGTCGTGTTTCTCTGCACCAACCTCGGTAATGGCCCGGCCGGGACGCAGGGGTGTCCGGCTAACGGCGGCACGATAACCGGCACGATCCGGCCCGCGGACGTTGGCGCCGGAGCGGCGGCGCAGGGACTGGCCGCCGGCGAGTTCGACGAGTTCGTGCGCGCGCTGCAGTCGGGCGCGACCTACGTCAACGTGCACAGCGCTGACCGTCCCAGCGGCGAGATCCGCGCCCAGATCGACGTGGACCGCGATCGCGGGCGCCACCACTGAATCGGGACCGGCGCCTCGCCGCCAGGGATGGCGGCGGGGCGCC
>DASXAA010000180.1:0-2707 GCA_036407035.1 Thermoleophilaceae bacterium
CTGCCTCTCCTGCGGCAACTGCTTCGAGTGCGACGGCTGCCTGGGCGCCTGCCCGGAGGACGCCGTCATCAAGCTCGGCAAGGGCAATCGCTACCGGTTCGACTACGACCGCTGCACCGGCTGCCGGGCCTGCTTCGAGCAATGCCCCGTGCATGCGATCGACATGGTCAAGGACGTGCTGTGAGCGTCGTCATGGACGGCAACGAGGCCGCCGCCTCGGTTGCGTACCGCCTGAACGAGATCTGCTGCATCTACCCGATCACGCCGTCCTCGCCGATGGCGGAGCTGGCCGACCAGTGGTCGAGCGAGCGGCGGGCGAACGTGTGGGGCACGGTGCCGACGGTGGTCGAGATGCAGAGCGAGGGCGGGGCGGCGGGGGCGCTTCACGGCTCGCTCCAGGCCGGCGCGCTGGCCACGACGTTCACGGCGTCCCAGGGCCTGCTCCTCATGCTCCCCAACATGTTCAAGATCGCGGGCGAGCTGACGCCGACGGTGTTCCACGTCGCCGCCCGCTCGCTGGCGGCCCAGGGGCTCTCGATCTTCGGCGACCACTCCGACGTCATGGCCGCCCGTGGCACCGGCTTCGCGCTCCTGGCCTCGGACTCCGTCCAGGAGGCGCACGACCTGGCGCTCGTCGCCCAGGCCGCGACCCTCCGCTCGCGGGTGCCGTTCATCCACTTCTTCGACGGCTTTCGCACCTCGCATGAGCTGAACACCATCGAGCCGCTCTCCGACGACGACCTGCGCGCACTCGTCCCGGAGGAGCTCGTCCACGACCACCGGGCGCGGGCGCTCTCGCCCGACCGACCCTTCATCCGCGGCACCGCCCAGAACCCGGACACCTACTTCCAGTCCCGCGAGACGGTGAACCCGTTCTACGCGGCCGCGCCCGGGATCGTGCAGGAGGCGATGGACGCGCTGGCCGCACGGGTCGGCCGCGGGTACCGCCTGGTCTCCTACCACGGGCACCCCGAGGCGGATCGCGTCCTCGTCCTGGCCGGCTCCGGCGCCGTCACGGCCCGCCGCACGGTGGAGCGGATGGTGGCGGACGGCGAGCGGGTCGGAGCCGTGCAGGTCCGGCTCGTGCGGCCGTTCCCGGCGCGCGCCCTGCTCGACGCGTTGCCGGCGACCGCCCGGCGGGTGGCCGTCCTCGACCGCACGAAGGAGCCCGGCTCCGAGGGCGAGCCGCTCTTCCTGGACGTCGTCTCGGCACTCGGCGAGGCGCACACCGGCGGCGAGCGCGAGCTGCCGCTCGTCACGGGCGGCCGCTACGGCCTCTCGTCGAAGGAGTTCACGCCGGCCATGGTGGCGGGCGTCTTCGAGGAGCTCGCCGCCGAGCGGCCGCGGCGCCGCTTCACCGTCGGCATCCAGGACGACGTCGGCGGCACCAGCATCCCGGTGGGCGCCGAGCTCGATATCGAGCCGGCGGGCACGGTGCGGGCGGTGTTCTTCGGCCTGGGCTCCGACGGCACGGTCGGCGCCAACAAGAACACGATCAAGATCCTCGGCGATGCGGGCCTCTTCGCCCAGGGCTACTTCGTCTACGACTCGAAGAAGTCCGGCTCGCAGACCGTCTCGCATCTGCGCTTCGGCGGCGAGGCGATCGAGGCCCCCTACCTGGTGAGCGGGGCGAGCTTCGTCGGCTGCCACCAGTTCGGGCTCCTCGGGACGATCGACGTCCTGGGGCGCGCGGCCGCGGGTTCGATCCTGCTCCTCGACTGCCCCGACGCGCCCGAGGAGGTGTGGGACGCCCTGCCGCTCACGGTGCAGAAGCAGGTGCTGGCAAAGGGGATCCAGGTCTACGCGATCGACGCCAGCCGGGTGGCCCGCGAGGCGGGGCTGCCGGGTAGGACGAACACCGTCCTTCAGACGTGCTTCTTCGCCCTCTCCGGCGTGCTGCCGCGAGACGATGCCATCGCCCGCATCAAGGACGCGATCGAGCACACCTACGCCCGCCGCGGCGCCGACGTCGTGGAGCGCAACAACGCCGCAGTCGACAGCGCGCTCGCGGCGCTCCATCCCGTGGAGGTGCCGGGCCGCCTCACCGCTGAGCACGACCTGCGCCCGCCGGTGCCGGACTCGGCGCCCGAGTTCGTGCGCCGCGTCACGGGCGCGATGCTGGCGGGGCGGGGCGACGAGCTGCCCGTGAGCGCCCTCCCGGTCGACGGCACCTACCCAAGCGGGACGGCGGCCTACGAGAAGCGCAACATCTCCGACTTCGTGGCGGTGTGGGATCCGGACACGTGCATCCAGTGCGGGAGCTGCAGCTTCGTCTGCCCGCACAGCGTGATCCGGTCGCGCTTCTACGAGCCCGCGCGGCTCGAGGGCGCGCCGGAGGGCTTCCGCTCGGCGCCGCTCGACGCCCGCGGCCTCCCCGACGCCCGCTTCACGCTCCAGGTCTACGTCGAGGACTGCACCGGCTGCGCCCTCTGCGTCGAGGCCTGCCCGGTCCAGAACCCGGCCCTCCCCGGGCGCAAGGCGATCAACCTGGAGGAGCGTGAGCCGATCGTCGCCGCCGAGCGCGACCGCACGGCCTTCTTCGAGACGCTGCCCGTGAACGACCGCTCCCGCGTCGACTACGCGAGCGTGCGCGGCGCCCAGTTCCTGCAGCCGCTCTTCGAGTTCTCCGGCGCCTGCGCCGGGTGCGGCGAGACGCCGTACGTGAAGCTGCTCTCGCAGCTCTTCGGCGAGCGGCTGATGGTCGCGA